>CAZLNH010000065.1:0-14970 GCA_964560775.1 uncultured Woeseiaceae bacterium
CGAGCTTTCGCGAGGACGAAACCGGCATCATCGAACCCGGCCGCTGGGCCGACCTGACGGTCATGGACGTCGACCCGTTCGTGCTCGCCGACGAGAATCCCCCCAACATATTGAACGGTCGCATCCTGATGACGATCGTCGATGGGAAGCCGGTGTACGAGCGGCAGGGGCTTTAGCACACGACCGCCGCACCGGTACCCCCTGCCGGGGGCCCTTTGGAGGAATGGCTCCCTTCGGTCCGCTTCATTTCCACCAAAGAACCCCGGCAGGGGGTACCGGGGCTCCTTCGAGCCTGCTACTGACTTAAGGCGCTGCCGAGGCAACGGTGCCGCGGGACTTTTCGGTTGCGCGGATGATGATTTCGCCGATGGCGAGTACTGTCACCGCACCGATGCATACCGGCCATTGCACGCCGCTGCCGGGTGTGTAGAGGAACAGCAGTAGCGCGAGGCCCAGCAACAGTGCGCAGACAACGGCCAGTAGTGTCGCGACGGCATTTCCGCCAGGGACGCGGAACGGACGATGCCGGTCGCCGTCGATGTAGCGCATCTTGACGAACGCGAACACCAGCACGATATACGGGATCAGGAAGATGACAGCGCTGAATGCAAACAGGGACCAGAACAGTTCCTCGTTGCTCCCCGCCAGCAGGCCGTACAGCAGCAGCGCCGCCGTGCTGGTCAGCCCCATCATGAAGGCGGCGCCGGTTGGTGTGCCGAGCCGCGCATGGGTCCGGCCCAGGACCCGCGGGAACTCGCGCTCCCTCGCTGCCTGTGCCATCGCCCGGTTGCAGCCCAGCGACCATGTAACGTTGTTTGCAAAAAACGTATAGAGCGCGCCGATACCGAGCAGTAGTGCGAAGGCGTTGCCGAGCGCCGTGCCGCCAAACAGCAGGTACAGCGTGTCCACGAGACCTTCGACCAGGTCGATTTCATCAACCGGTATGGCCGCCAGTATCGATGCCGTTGCCGCCACGTACAGCACGATGATGATCAGCCCCGAGATCAATATTGACGACGGTACATCGCGCGCGGGATCCTGCATCTCTTCGCTGCCGGCGCTGACCAGTTCGAAGCCCAGCATTCCGTAGATGATGACTGAGAAGTATTGCAGGCTGTCTCCCCAGGCAGGCGTCATCGACTGTATCGTCAGCGGGTTGGCCATGCCGTTTTCGAGCGTGTAGTTAACGGCGCCGACGATGATTGCGCCGATAATCAGAATTTTGAACAGCGCGCCGAGGTTCGGAATCCACTTACCGATATCGAGCGTGATGACATTAATGCCAACCGCAACCCAGGTGAGCAGTATGCTGAGCGCGATGCGCGCGCCCATCGACATGTCCGGATTGAAAATTTGCGCGAATATCCCGGCGAACAGGATGAACACGGCCGGCATCCACACGGCGGTATTGACCCAGTAGGCCCACGTCGCGCGCGATGCCCAGCGGCGTCCGAAGGCGTCGCGTATCCACGCGTACAAGCCACCTTGTTCAGGGTAGGTCGTGCCCATTTCTGCGCAGATCAGTGGGTAGGGCAGGAAAAATACCACGCCGAGGAACAGCCACCAGAAAATACTCGCCGGGCCAATGGTGGCGCTTGCTGCGAGCGTGTCGAGCAGCAGAATCGCCGACACCGTGAACAGAACGATGTCCTTACGGGCGAGTGTTTTGACATGCGACATGGTCTGGCCCTTTGCTGAGTCAATTACGTCCGGCGCGGGTGGAGGGCGCAGATTTAACACGAACGTTGCCGGCCCGCACGACAATATTCACATGCGGTCATCGCGAGCAGCGGAGCGGCGGCCCGTTATTGCTGTCGATTTATGATCTGACTGTTAAGAACGATACGGTGCCAGTGGGATCAGTCGGCGTTTGTCCGTGGTGCCAGGTGCGGCAACGGGTGCGGCAAAAGCAGGCGGTCGGCATCGACCCATTGCGGATCCAGTAGTGTAAATACTGCTGCTGTGGCACCAGGTGAGGAATGGTGAAGTGCGGTGACGTTGGTACTGCCGAACGACGCGATTTGCCGGCAGTCTTCAGTCGCGAGCGCCAGTAATTCCGGTTTCGGTGACGTGTGGGCGACCGACGTCCTGCCCTTGCCGTCCTGCCATTGGCCACGCAAGCCTGCAGCATTCACGTAACACCGGATCCCACCCCTCGCCGCAGCAGCGAGGAGTGCATTGGTATCCACCGACATACGTGCCGACGCTTCTGCTAACGTGTAGGCCGACTGGTCCTTCAATACGCTGGCTTTCTTCTCGCTGGGCCCGACCTCCGACGCCTGCAGTTCCTTGAAGCGGCACGCCTGGGTCGCTGTCATGACTTCGACCTTGTCGTACGCCAGCACGCGTTCATGGGATTTTTGCTTGCCGATGGTGCGGATGCGCCGCATCCAGTTACTCTTCGTGGTCAAAACAGATGCTCCTGCAGATGGATTGTCGCACCGAGTCTGCCAGAGTCGGACCGGGCCACGCTGCTAGTCTGTACGAATTTCGCACTTAATGCCGTGACCAGAATCACAGTAGGCTCGTTCGTTCCGTCAAAGGGCTCCCGGCAGGGGGTATCGGTGCGCGGGCCCTGACGTGCCGGACAACGGGAATCGGCGTATCATGATTATCGAACCAGCCAGCTGCCGGAGTGGGGGGGCTCGTCCGCAGGCGTCAGCTCACGCAACTTTGCGAGGCCATGTCATGTCGAGCATGTTCAGGATAGTCACTAAATACCTGGTTTTGGGCACGGCCCTTGCGGCGGTATCGGCCTGCGGGGTCAACCCCGTAACCGGCGAGCGGGAAATCCAGCTCGTCGGTGAAGCCAGCGAAATCCAGATGGGCGAACAGAACTATGCGCCCATGCTGCAATCGCAGGGGGGCGAATACGATATCGATCCGGAACTCACCGAGTACGTCAGCGGTGTGGGTCAGCGGCTCGCAGCGGTCAGTGACCGGCCATTGCCCTATGAATTCGTTGTACTGAACAACTCCGTGCCGAACGCCTGGGCGTTGCCGGGCGGCAAGATTGCGATCAACCGCGGCTTGTTGACGGAACTTGAATCGGAAGCAGAACTGGCGGCGGTCCTTGGTCACGAGATCGTGCATGCTGCTGCGCGCCATTCGGCCCAACGCATGGAGCAGGGCATGCTGATGCAGGGACTGGTGCTGGCAACAGCCGTTGCGACCAGCGACAGCGATTACGGCCGACTGGCAGTCGGGGGGGCCAATATCGCCGCGCAGCTCGTCACGCAAAAATACAGTCGCGGTGCCGAACTCGAGGCGGACACATATGGAATGCAATACATGGCGGAGGCCGGCTACGATCCGGACGGCGCCGTTTCGCTGCAGAAAACCTTTGTCCGGTTGAGCGAGGGTGGCCGGTCGGACTGGTTGAGCGGATTGTTCGCCAGCCATCCGCCGTCCCAGGCACGCGTGGATGCCAATATCCAGACGGCGGCGACCCTGCCGCCCGGCGGTGACACCGGGAAGGAACGCTACCAGGCGGCAATGGCGCCGACGAAGGCGGCAATGCCGGCGTACGAAGCCTACGATGAGGGACGTGAGGCCCTGGCGGAGAAAAACGTCGCGCTCGCGCTGCAAAAGGCGGAGGAAGCGATCCGGCTTCTGCCCGAAGAAGCGCATTTCTATGCACTGCGCGGCGACGCGCGGCTGGTGGACGACAATTTCGACATGGCAGTGACGAATTACGACTCCGCCATTGGCCGGCGTGACGATTTCTTTTACTACTACCTGCAGCGCGGGCGTGCCAATGACGAGCTCGGTAACCGCGACGCGGCGGTCCGTGACCTCGAGAAGAGCCTGACCCTGCTGCCGACGGCGCCGGCTCATTACACGCTGGGCACCATAGCAGCCAACCGTGGCAACCGGGCCGAGGCGCTCGAACACTTCCGCGTTGTCGCGGAAGGACAGGGCGACATCGCGCAAGCAGCGCAGGTGCAGGTTGTCAGACTGGATATTGCCGAAAATCCGGCAGCCTATGTCCAGCACGCCTGTAGCGCAGGCAGCGACGGCAACCTCGTAGTGTCAGTGCGAAATGCAACGTCCCTGCCGCTGTCGGGCATCACAGTACTCGTGCAATATAACCAGGGCGGCGGGATCCGGCGCCTGGAGCGGCGCGTAAGCCAAACGCTTGGCTCCGGACAGGTCGCCAGCGTTGCAACGGGCCTCGGCCCTTACCAAGCCGGCTCAGCGTGTCCCGTTGCCGTAACCGCGGCGCGGGTCGCACAATAAATAGCGCGATCTGCGTTCAGCCCGGATTGTTCATGAACAATCCGGGCTGAACGCGGCCTTTCTCAGAGGCGATCCCGCTCTTCGAGCAGCCGCTCCATCTCGTCCATGATGGCATTCATTTTCGTGACGACGGCGCGGTAGGGCTCCGGCGTGGTCAGGTCCACACCGGCATTCTTCAGCAGCGTGTACGGGTAGTCGGAGCCGCCTGCGCGCAGCAGGTCCTTGTAGTTTTCGACGCCAGCCTCGCCGTCTTCCTTGATCTTCGCGTACAGGGCCGTACCGGCCGTCTGTGACGTCGCGTACTGGAAGACGTACATGTTGTAGTAGAAGTGCGGTACGAACATCCATTCGTTCGCGTACAGGTCATCGACTACGACGACTCCTTCGTCATGACCGTGGTAGCGCCGGAGGATCTCGCCGTACATGTCGGAAATGCGCTCGCCGGACAATGCCTCGCCGCGCTCCACGGCCTCGTAGAGCGACAATTCAAACTCTGCGAACATCGTCTGCCGGAAGAAGGTGCCGCGCATGCTTTCCAGCCCGAAGCCCAGGTAATACAGCTTTTCGTCTATTGACTCCGCTTTGCTGGTCATGTGGTCCTGCAGGATCAGTTCCAGTGACGTTGAGGGAATCTCTGCAATAAAGGTCGAATAGAACGCCGTTTCGAAAGGCTGCTCCTGGCGCGAGTACAGCGTGTGCATCGCGTGCCCCCATTCGTGCGCAAACGTCGACAGCGACTCGTAATCGTCGTTGTGGTTCAGGAGCAGGTAGGGATGCACATCGTAGGCAATGGGGTTCATGTACGCGCCAGAGCGCTTGCCGCGCTGCGGATAAACATGCATCCAGCGCTCGTTGATCGCGGCGCGCTGCATGTCGACCCAGTCCTCGCCCAGCACCGCCATGGCTTCCAGCGTAATTCTCTTGCTGGTTTCAATATCGAATTTCCGGTCCAGGGAAACGAGCGGCGGGTAGATGTCGTAGTAGTGCATCTGCTCGAGACCCAGCATTCTGGCGCGCAGCCGGAAATAGCGGTGCAGCGTTGGCAGTGCGTTGTTTACTTCGGCGACCAGTGTCCGGTAGACCTCGGGCGGCAGGTTGTCCTGGAACAGTTCGCGGTGCAGGACGCTGTCGTAGTGGCGGGCGTTTGCCAGGGCGACCTGCGTCTGCAGATGCGAGTTCAGGATTGAACCGACGCTATTTCGGTATTCGAGCCACTTGCTCCAGAACGTGTCGAATACCTGCTTGCGGTCATCACGGTTCTCGCTTGCGCGCCCGCGTGCATAGCCGGCCGAATCAATGCGCAGTTCCTCGCCATCCGCCAGCGTAACGGTCGGCCACGGAATGTCCGAATTGGCGACGAGGCTGTAGATATTGTTTGGCGCCCCGAATGACTGGGAAAGGTACGCAAGGGTCTGTTCCGCTTCCTCGCCCAGCGTGTGCGGCGCGCTGCGCAGCGTGTCGTCGAGCTGGAAGGCAAAAGCCTCGAGCCGGGGCTCTTCCTTCAGGTAGGCGTTGATCACCTCTTCGCCGACCGCGAGAATCTCAGGCTGCACCCATGCCGTGGCCTGGGAAAATCGTGCAAACAGGATGTCACCGAGCTGGTTCTGCTCCTGCGTATCCGTCTGCCGCAGGTCCTCATCGCCGGCAAGACTGGAATAAGCATAGACGCGATAGGCGTCTTTCATCGTTGCCGAAATCAGCGACAGCGTGTCGTGCAGGGATGATGCGCTGTCGCCAAGGGTGCCGCGGCGCGCCTCGATCTTTTCAAGATCCGCCAGTACCTGCTTGCGAGCGTCATCCCAGGCGGCGGTGGTCGGGAAGATCTCGGTCAGGTCCCAGGTGTACTTCGGATCAGGTGTTGTTGTTTCCTCTTCCGCAAGTGCAAATGCGGCAAGCAGCAGGAGCAGGCCGCCGGCGGCGGCACGCAGGTAAAGGGACGGTGACATTCAGGTTCTCCGGAATTTTGATGAGAGCTTAGACCGTGAAAGTTAGATCGGTTCGCAGCTCCGGCGCAAATGTCGCACCTACCGCGCAGCGTGGCAGTAATATGCCGCATTCCGGAGCCGTTGTCCCCGCTCTATGGGTAGTCGCACAGCACGCCGGCCTGGTGAAACCGGTTGGCCACGCGCGGCGATGCTTTCGCCGAGGGCCCGCGGCCCTGACAGGACCGATTCTTGCTAGACTCGGCGCGGGGAAGCCGGTTGCCAGAAGAATAAAACAGCGATGAAAAAGTTTTTGCGAGAAATGCGACGCCGCGAGGTGTTCCGGACCACCGGCCTGTACGTTGGTATTGCATGGATCGCAATTGAAGTTGCGAACGTTCTGCTGCCGACATTCGACGCTCCGGAGTGGATATTCCGCTGGCTGGTGATCATTGCCATGCTCGGCTTTCCGGTGGTCATCGTGCTCGCATGGGCTTTTGACGTCACAGCGGCCGGCGTTGTTGTCCAGGATACCGCGACCGAAAACGTGGCACTGCCGGTTGGCGGCCGTAAGATGGATTTTATCGTCATCGGTGTCCTCTCTGTCGCGCTGATCGTCTCCGTCTACCTTAACGTGACACGTGAATCCGGCACCGGCTTCCAGCATGAGCCAATTACCGTACTGATTGCCGATTTTGAAAACAGCACCGGCAATCCGCTGTTTGACGGGTCACTCGAGCAGGCGCTGGGCATCGGCATAGAAGGTGCTGCGTTTATCAATACGATGCGCCGGGATGCCGCGCTGTCGGAAGTCAGGGCGCTCGAATTGGGCGAGAGCCTGGATGAGCAGTCAGCACGGCTTGTTTCGGTCCGCCAGGATGTGGACACAGTGCTGGCGGGCAGCATCCGGCCGGACGGGAACCGGCTGCAGCTGGAATTGAAGGCTGTTGATCCGGCCAGCGGCGAAGTGCGCGCCAATGCGAAGGCGCGTGCCCGTGACAGTTCGGACGTACTCGGCGCAATCAATACCCTTGCCGCTGAAATTCGCAAGGACCTGGGTGATGACGCAACCAGCGTCCGCGCCCTGAAATCGGCGGAGTCCCTGACGACCCGCTCTCTGGAGGCGATCAAGGACTATACGACGGCGCAGGAACTGGCGCGCGGCGGACAGGACGAGGCCGCGATCGGCTATTACCGGCAAGCCGTCGAGCGGGATCCCGAGTTTGCACGGGCCTGGTCGGGCTGGGGGCTGTCTGCATTCAAGCTGGGCCGCCGTGTTGAAGCGGACGAAAAGTGGAACAAGGCTTTGTCACTACTCGATCGCATGACGGAGCGCGAACGCTACCGAACACTCGGTCTTTATTACACGGTCGTCTCGCTGAACTACGACAAAGCGATAGAAAACTATCAGCAGCTCGTTGAAAAGTTTCCCGCGGACGGCGCGGGAAACAACAATCTTGCAATCCTGTTTACCCTTACGGCGCAGTACGACAAGGCGCTGGCGCAAAGCCGGCAGCTGCTTGAAATCTATCCGCGGCTCATCCTGTACCGGGCCAATCACGCCCAGTACGCGATGTACGCGGGCGATATGGAGATCGCCCGAGAATTTGCCGCTGGTGTCATCGAGGAAGACCCGAGCTTTTTCAAGTCCTACATGATCCTCGCGATCGTGGCGCTCCACGATGGCGATGTGGCTGCGGCGCAGGCATTCTACGACGACATGGCCAAAAGCGGTCCACGCGGCGCTTCACTGGCCAACACAGGCCTGGCCGATATCGCCTTGTACGAGGGTCGTTACGAAGACGCGCTCGACCTTTTGCAGGCCGGGCTCGAGCAGGATCGTGATGCGGGTGACGACCGCGGCACTGGCACCAAAATCATTGCAATGGCACAGGCGCATTTTGAGGCCGGCGATATCGGGCAGGCATTGCCACTGTTGCAGACACTGCAAGGGGCGCGCGCGGACGGTCAGCAGGTGCCCGCGGCCGAGATTTATGCGGCGGGACGGGAATTTGCCGCGGCGACTGATATAGCAGGCCAGTACCGGGACCAGTTACGGCCAACAGCGGGTGCCTACGCCGGGCTGATCAACGGCATGGTGGCCTACCAGCAAGGTGAATTCAGTGCGGCTATCAGTGCCTATATGTCCGCCCTCGGCCACGCGGATCTGTGGATACTTCGCTATTATCTTGGCAAGGCGTACCTCGCCGCGGGTTACCCGGTCGAGGCAAGCGCCGAATTCACCGCCTGCATCGAACGGCGGGGCGAGGCAGGCGGTCTCTTTTTCGACGACGTACCTACCTGGCGCTATACCGCCGAGCTCGAGGAATGGAAAGCGCGGGCAAGCGCTCGCATCGCGGGTCTTTCGACCGGCGAATAGCAGCGCGGCTTGCTGTCAGCCGCGCGCCATGCACCTGCCGCTTACCGCAGCCTGATGCAAATCGTCGATGCAGCGGTTCCGGGTGGCGATACCGTCAGCAGGTAGGAGCCGGGAAGGGCTGGCGTCTGCCAACTGTACTGCCAAAGAGACTGTGCTGCCGAGTAGCGGAAATTACTGCTGCCGGCGTCTTCCGCGTCTATGCCGTTACCGGCGCCCGTATTCGTGCCGCTGCAGTTGTTGCCGGTGTGCGGGCCGAGCCAGACGGTGGACGGCGACAACGTGCCGCTGTCGACGGGCGCGCCCGTCTCCGGGTCCAGGTATTGCCAGTCGAGCGGTACTACGCTCCCGGCGCGTATATTGCCGTTCGGCATCGCAATCCGGAAACCGAACGCGAAGCTGACGTCAACCGTGAACTGCGCCGTGCCGGTATTGCCGCTGGTATCGGTCGCGCTGCAAGCGGCGGTCGCGGTGCCGAGTGGCAGGTCGACCGGGTTTGGCGTGGTCGCGCCATCGATCGTGCAGCTGACCGGCAACGTGCCGTCCACGTTATCCGTGGCACTGACGTTGGCGAGGTAGTCGACCGAGGCCGTCAGCCCATCAGTCAGCACCCGCAACGGATTGCTAACTACCGTTATGGCCGGCGGCATCGTGTCGGTCACGATGACTGTACGTGTGACGGAATTGCTGTTGCCGGACGAGTCGCTGACCGTATAGCTGACCGGGTAACTGCCGGGTACCGACGTGTCGACGGCGCTGGCATCGATGATGATCTGGCCGCTGACATCACCGTCGACATTGTCCGCCGCGGTCGCGCCAAGCTCGACGTAAGCGTCACCGCCGGCAATCGTTTGCGGATTGGGGCCGGTCAGCGAAATGACGGGTGCAGTCACATCGGCAACTGACACGGTGAATTTGCCCGTGACCGTATTGCCGGAAATATCCGTCGCCGTACACGTTACTTCGGTTGAGCCCACCGAAAAGTCGTGCACGAACGTGAAGACCGGCTTGCTGGCATCCAGCGTTCCCGGCGTGCAGTTGACGCTGACATCGGGGTCACTGTCGTCGGTGGCCGTGACCGGGCCCCAGGACACCCGGAAAGTATTGGCGTCGGCGGCCAGTATGAATGGTTCCGATGGCACAAACTGTGGCGGCTCGAGACCGTTCAGCACTGGCGGTGTCGTATCGGGACGGTCAATCTCACAGCTTTCGATAATAGTACTGTCACCGGTTTCTGCCTCAACATCGCAATCAGCGGCACCCCCGCCCTGGGAGTACATCGCGATACCGAGATTCGAGTTAATAAAGTCCTCGTCGAGGTCGCCGTCATGGTAGAAGCGCAGCGTTACGATGGCGGACTTGTCCGGTTCAAGGAAAAAGCTGGGGGCAGCCGGGTTATCGATAGCATCCGGATCGGCCGACGAACTGTCCAGGTCGTTCTGTGACAGGACGCTGTTGTACAGCACCTGGTTGTCAACGACGACCTTCGGTGAGCAGAAGTTATCGGCGGTCGGATTTTGTGTGATCGTGCTGGTCTGGTAGGCGCTGGTGACAAACAGCTGCACGGCCTTGTCCCCGATAGCCGCTTTCAGCGCGTCCGTGACGATCGGCTTAACGTCGACGCCGGTTGTCGTGTTCGTTTCGGTCTTGAGCTGCCAGCTGACTTCCGTGTAAAGCGATGAGTTCTCAAGGTCGAGGTTTTCGAGGTCCAGGTTCTCAAGATCGAGATTTTCAACGTCGGATGCAAAAATCGTGAAATTCTCGAGGTCGAGGTTCTCAATATCGAGATTCTCCAGGTCCAGGTTCTCGAGATCGAGGTTTTCGAGGTCGAGGAACAGCAGGCGGTTCTCGAGGTCGAGGTTTTCGAGGTCCAGTATCTCTACGTTCTGCTGCTGGTAAAGCAGGTTTTCGAGGTCCAGGTTCTCGAGGTCGAGATTCTGCAAGTCCTGGAAATAAATGACGCGATTCTCGAGATCTAGATTCTCAAGATCCAGGTTTTCGAGGTCGAGGAGCTGCACCGTATTCTCGAGGTCCAGGTTTTCGAGATCGAGATTCTGCGTCGACACGGTCCGGTCCTTGTCCAGCAGGATGTCGAAGACTTCCGACTGCCCGACCGGAATGGGGTTGCCGGCATCATCCGTGAAGACATTCTCAAACGGGATGTTGCTGTCAAACTTCAGCGCCGCCTGCGCGACGGCATTCGCATCATTGTCATCGCTCAGAGTGAGGATGATGTCATCGGTGGGGTCCGTATCCGCATTGACGAAGGTGAATACGGTCCGGACCGCGGACGAGCGGCCGGGCAGCACTACCGGAATGCTGTTAATGGACGGATCGTCGTTTTTGAAACTGGCTCGTGCCGGGCTCTCCAGCGGCAGCGACAAAGTCGCCGATCGTGTGGCGGGCGATGCATTGGTCAACAGCAGCACATAGGTGCGCTGGCTGCCGTCCGGCGTCTTGACGGCTGACAATACCGACAGCGACACCTCAGGTCGCAGTGCGGCAACAAAGATATTCTGGTTGCGGGTCAGCGCATTTGGCGTCGCCGGCGAGCACACGCCAATGGAATCTTCACCGTCCTCGCCCTGCAACGGCGCCATGATCGGCGTCGCCGGCACATTTGGCGCGCCGTACTGGCTGGCACATCCTGGCGGTGCGACCCACATGCCGAGCGTCTCATCCCACACATCGCAACCGGTGTAGTACACGTTGCCGCGCACGTTATGGTTGCTGGTCCAGGCCAGGTGGAAGGTCGGTTCGGTCAGCGCGCCGGGCGCCTGATCCGCATTCGGTACCCAGGCGCCGTCCCCGGCGCGGCGCCGGTATTCGGTCGTGAATACTGAATTGTAGTCACCGATGAACGGTGCCTTGCCTTTCTGGAACAGGCGGCCGTTCGGATAATTGTACTCAAGCTGCTCGATGTTGCCGGTGACCGGGTTTTTGCCGACCGGGAAGCGGGACACTCGCGTGGACGGTTGCGGCTGGCCCCCGGTGGAAGCCACATAGTCCTGGTTGTCGACGAGATAGGTACGCGGCTGACCGTCAATAAGCTGCGCGGCATAGATATCGACGGTACGCCGGAACGGGTAGTTGCCGCTGGTTGGCGGCAGCTCGGCCGGCGGCGGTACCTGTTCGTAGGCGCCAGCCGGTATCAGCGTGCCGCTGGTACCGTCGATGTGGAGCACGAGATCCTCGACGAAGGCCCCCGCCACCGGGTTCTGCCGCGTGTTCAGCTTGTCGCGGCGGCTGTCGTACCACGACACCGTCGTTATGCCGCCGGCCGTCATCGCGGCTGGCATGAACTGGTGGCCACGCTTGCGGACGCCCGACGAATGTTCCTGCGCATCTACGGCAACCGGCGCGCTCCACTGCAAATTGTTCCTGCCCGAGGAGCGAACCATCATGATGCGCGAGAAATTGCCGGCCATCGGTATCTTGCCGTCTTTCGGACCAACGAAATCGTCTTCGAGCGTTACATCGCTTTGGCGGGCGGTGCCGTCGGCGTTGAAGCAGGTCTGGCCGCCGGGGCCGCGGTCGGCATAGAACACGTAGAAATCAGTGCCGTCGCTGGTCACAACCGGCAATGTATTGGTGCGAAAACGTGCGGCGCCGGTGGTTTGATCGAATGCGCACAGGTGGGCGACAACTTCCGGCTTGGTCCACCGGTTGCCGGAGAGATAGGCCATCATGATGGCGCTGGTTTCGTTGTTGTCAGAGAACCGGCGCCACGTAACCAGCACCTGGTTGCCGAAGTCGCGTGTCGCGATTGTGGCACCCTGGTTAATGTCGGTGCTTTCCGAGAGCTTGGTCGAAATCGGCCAGGTCGCACCCCAGTCGTCGGACGCCCGGTACATCATCTTGGTGCCGTCATTATTGTCGTTGCCGACAAAAACGGAATAGACGAGGTGGGTTCGGCCGGCCGGTACCTCAAGGTTAAAGGCGGGCACTATGTTGTTCGGATTGCGCGGATCATTGTACTGCGGAATCGGTATGACGACATCGGGCAGGCCGGCGCCCGGATCAGCCAAAGATGTAGCGAATGCGGGCTTGTCGAGGAAACGTCCGGCCGTCCCCTGGTCGACGGTCACGATATCGAGCGGCTCCCACGGTGGACCGCTCTCGCGGTTGTGTTCGTACCAGCGTGCGACAAACATGCCGCCGGGCCGCTCGTCATTGCGCCAGCCCGCGATGAAGTTGTACATCAGGAAACCGGGTACGGCGGAGATGTTGGCGTCGGCTCCGAACTGCTGGCCCAGCGTCGCGCTGTCGGCGAGATGGCCCGGATGCAGGCCACTGATCCACGAGCGGCCGCCGTCGCGCGACATGCTGACGCCCGGGAACGCGTCGCCGACGATCGGGAAATCAACCGCGCGGTAATCGTTGTAGCCGCAAAACAGCCAGTTGCTGTTGCCGGGGGCGACGGCACATTCGGGTTCGTTCTGCTGCTTGCGCGCATTTCCGGCGAGCAGCCAGTTCACCGGTGTCGGTCCGATGGCATTGACGTTTTGTTGCGGGATACCCTGCGCGATAGCCTGGCTTGCCGCTAACGGCATGATCAGCAACAGCCTGCACAGCACGACGGATCGGCGCACCGCGCCAACGCTGGAAATTGAACTACACACGAGGTGACTCCCGGAATTCTTGTTGTCAGGTCGGGGTTCGAGCGGCGTTCTGCAGCGCCCTGAAGCTGCTTGCAAAGTATAGAGCAGGCGCTCAATAACCGTCGGAAATCTTTTGGCGGCGGGCTTTCTTTGCCGGATTTGGCAGCGCATCGCGTTGCGGACATCGCCAGCTGCCCGATTATGTCAATGCCGGGTTCCGGGAACCTGCCGCGGCAGCGCGCCTCAAAGTACGGGTCGACCCCCGGCAGGGGGGGTACCGGTGCTCCTCAACAAACGTCATGCATAATGCGATAGAAATCGCGGCGGGATCCGGACAAAGAGGTCAACGAATCATGATCAAGTGGATCACCGCAATCGTTGTCAGTCTGCTGGCGGGCTTTGCGATCGCTCGCATCACGGTACTTGCCCCCGAGGCCCCACAGGTGTCGCCCGGGGAGCCCGATGGCGCGGGAAACGCGCCGCTCGAGCAACGGATCGCGGCGCTCGAGCGCGCGGTGCGCGAGGAGCGTGACGCACGGCAGGTGCTGCAGGACGAACTCACATACCTGTACGACGCGCTGGAGGCCGGACCGCAACCGGCACCGCCTGAGTCGCCGCGCGCCGCCGCCGACGCCACCGGGGTGGCCGCTGACGCCGCGGCGAGACGCGCGCGATTCGATCGGCGCGATTCCCCCCAGGGGCGCGCCGAGCAACTCGTTGCCGGCGGGTTTCCCGAAGACCAGGCGGCGTGGATCGCGCGCCGCGAGTCGGAGCTGCAGATGGCTGCGATGCAGGCGCGCTACGACGCCCGCTTGAGCGGCGACAACGGTGCTTTGCGGGATGTCCTGTCGGCCCAGGCGGATAGCTTGCGAACCGAGATTGGCGACCTGGACTACGAACGCTACCTCGAAGCCATCGGCGGGCGCACCAGTGCCACGATCAGCAATGTCCTCGAAACCTCGCCGGCGCAGAGCGCCGGACTTAAGCCTGGCGACCAGATCATCCGTTACGGTGGCGAACGGATCTTCAATGTCCTCGATCTGAACCGCGCTACGCTTGCGGGCCGGCCGGGCGAAACCGTGCTGGTCGACATACGGAGGGACGGCACGACCTTCCAGGTGACGATGCCGCGGGGCCCGCTCGGAATCAGGGGCCGCTGAGCCGCGTTAGCTCCCGGGCTGGCCATGTGCCGCCCGGCCATGCAGAATTGCGCTCCGGCTGAATAGTACGCACCTGGGGGTGCCGCTCCTGATGAGCGTCCTGCGTTACACGATACCCAACAGCTTTACCGCGCTCAGCCTGTTGCTGGGCCTGGGCTCGATCGTTACCAGTCAGCTCGGGCACCTCGAACTGGCGGGGTGGATGATTGTCTGGTGCGGATTGCTTGATGTCATGGACGGCCTTGCGGCGCGTTTGCTCAAGGCTACATCGACCTTCGGTGCCGAATTCGACTCTATGGCTGATCTCGTGGCGTTCGGTGTCGCGCCAGCCATGCTCGTGCTGCATACCGGCCTGGATATCGGCGGGGTCGAGCTGTCAAGCGGACCGTTCTGGGTGTTGTTGCTGTCGGTCGGTGTCTTCGTGCTGGCCGGTGCGATGCGCCTTGCCCGTTTCAACCTGTCGACCGCCAAGCCCGGTGACGGCTGGTTTGCAGGCATCCCTATTACAGCGGCCGGTGGCGGCCTGATCGCAACGTCGGTCATCCTGCTGGCGAAATACGATGTGCTGGCCGAATCGCTGCCGCTCCACGCCTACCTGCCGCTCCTGATGTTCGTCCTCGCGCTCGGCATGATTTCACGGCTGCGCTTTCCCAAGATCACGCGGCGCGACA
>CAZLNH010000066.1:0-57840 GCA_964560775.1 uncultured Woeseiaceae bacterium
GAGGGTATGAGTGAAGATGAAATCGCGGCGCGGACACCGGACGATATCCCGGAACTCGTCAGTGAAGACATCGTCGCGAAGCAGTTGCGCGAGGCAGCACTGGCGGAAGACGACCCGCAACTGAGGGAGCGGCTCTGGGAGGAATACCGGCGCTATAATGAACTCTGATCGAATTGCATCGGGTACACGGTAATATGACGATACGATCGACGCTTGGCGGCAACCCGTTATTGCTGCTAGTCGGCCTGCTGGCCTGCTCCGGCTGCACAGTATCAGAGGTCATAACGGCGGAGCAGACCGAGCTTGCGATGGCCGAGCAGGATATCGCCGAAAACCTGTTGCTGGACGTCGGTATCATCAATTTCGACGCCGGGGTTCCGGACGATAACAACCCCGAGAAGACGGGCGTTTACGAAGAAGTACGCCGCGCCGAAGCGCGCTACCTGCCGTACCACATCAAGCAAACGCTGCAGGGCACCGGGTTCTGGGGTGCCGTACGCGTGATCCCGTCGCGCGACGTCGCGACCGACGTCATCCTGACGGGTGAGATCGAACGCTCCGACGGCGAATTCGTCAAACTCTCGATCACGGCCGAAGATGCAACCGGCCGCGAGTGGTTCACGCGCAGCTATGAAGCACAAACCGGATTCCGTTCCTATACCAGCGGTCGCGATCGCAGCACGGACCCGTACCAGAAGGTCTTCAATGACCTGGCCAATGACCTGCAAGCGTACATCGCGACGCTGGCGCCGAAAGACGTGCAGCGCATTCGCCAGGTATCCGAAATGACCTTTTTTGCCGACATGGCACCGGCCGCCTACGGCGACTATATCGAGACCGACGAAGACGGCAGGGTGTCGCTCGTTCGCCTGCCGGCACAAAATGACCCGATGGCCGACCGGCTGCGCCAGATTCGTGAACGCGACCGCCTGGTTATCGATACGTTGAACGAGCACTACGCCAATTTCTATTATGGCGTCGCGATTCCCTACGAGGGGTGGCGCAAGAAAGCCCGGGAAAATGCCGTCAATATCCGCCAAACCAAGCGCTCGGCCACAATGCGCGCACTGATGGGCGTAGTCGTCGTCGCCAGTTCCGTCAACATGAATACCAACAGTTCCAGTCGCGCCGGCCGCCGGACCAAGAGTATTATCCAGTCGGTGGGTATCGACCGCGGCATCGATACGATCATCAGCGCATGGCAATTGCGCCAGTCCGCCGACATCTTTCGCGAAGACATCCGCGAGTTGTCCGAATCCTTTATCGCCGAAGCGGCTCCTCTGACGGTGCAGGTTGAGGGCCAGTCCCGGCGTCTCACAGGCACCGCCGAAGCGCAATACGAAAGCTGGCGCAAACTGTTGAAGGACATCTACGAGCTTGAAACCGGTTTCTCGGAAGCAATTGATGTGGGTGTGCCTGCCAGGTCAGCGCCGACCGGCGACTGAGCGCCGCCTGATACATGCGGGTCCTGAATGAAGGTACGCGGCTGGCCGATCGATACACACTGATTCGGCGGCTGGGCCGCGGCGGCATGTCGGAAACCTGGCTGGCAAATGACCGCCAGACCGGCGGCCGCGTGGCGCTGAAATTCCTGCAGGCCGAGCTTGCAACGGATTCCCGCCGCCGGGATCAGTTCCACGCCGAGTGGCGCCTCGCAAGCCGCCTGATGCACGCGCATATCGTGCGGGTATTCGAATACCACGACGATGAAGACGGCCCGTACTTCAGCCTGCAGTACCTCGATGGCCCGCCTGTCTCCGACCTTACCGGCCAACCGCTCGAGACGCAGTTGCGGCCATTCGGCTTGCTTGCAGATGCACTGCGTTATGCCCACGGCAAGGGCATCGTTCACCGCGACGTCACGGCTGCCAATGTTATGTTCGACGGGCGCGGTGCGCCCTACCTGATCGACTTCGGCGTTGCACAGCGCGCGGGTGCTGATGCCAAGCGCGGCGGCGGCACGCCGGCAGCGCAAAGTCCGGAGCAGCGGCGGGGTGAGCCGGCGCGTGCCGCCGACGATATTTTCGCACTCGGCGTGCTGATGCACGAGGTTATTACCGGGACGCCGCCCGAGGGGCGCCGATCTGCCGATACCGGCGCCAATGGCGAGAAGCTGCCAGGCAGCCTGAGCCAACTGATTGATGACATGCTGGCCGAAGAGGCGTCGGACCGTCCGGATGCAGAGACAGTGGCGCAACGACTCGCGGATGCGGGTTTTGCATCCGGCGTTGCCACACTGCCAAAGGCATCCGCGGTGAACGAAGCGATGGACCCGGTTGCCGTCGAATCGATTCGTCCGGTGCAAAAGACACGCGCATCGGCACCGGCGGCAGCGGTGGCGAGTCGACCCACACGCGGACTGTCTCCGTCCGTCGTCGGAGCCGGATTGGCCGTGCTGCTGCTGGCGGTATTCGGCGTGGTTTTCCTGCTGCCGGACGCGGTGGAACCGCCGCCTACGGACGATGTGCCCGCGACCGCTGATGCGACGGACGGGACCGCTGCGGCAACAGCTGCAAGTGACGCACAAGGCAGCACAGGTGATGCCGGCGACGATGCAGCATCGGTCCGGCCCGTTGCGCCGTCAAACCAGCCGGACGATCCGCTGCCCGGCGACGATGTTGCCGGGTTCAGCGAGAATATCGGTTCCGCCGGCGCCACATCCGTCGGTGCGATGAAAGCACGGACCGATGAGGCACTTGGTGACTTGCTGTCGCGGCTCGAACGGTTGCGCTACCGGGGCATCGAACGCTGGGGCGGGCAGGAATACCTCGATGCCGTTGACCGCTACGCCGCCGGTGACGAAGCGTACCTCGCGAAGAATTATGAATCGGCCCATGAGCACTACAGCGCGGCCTCACGCATGCTCGAACCGTTCTTTGACCGCATCGATGACGAATTCCGGCGCGCACTCGCCGAGGCCCGCGCGGCTTTTGAAGCGCGCGATTTTCGAGAGGCGATCCGGCTGTACGACCTCGCAGTCACTATTACGCCTGGCAACGCGGCGGCAGAGCAGGGGCTTGAACGTGCACGCAATCTCGAAGACGTACTGGCGCTTACCGAGCGCGGACTGGAATTTGAAAAAGTCCTGGAACTCGAGGCCGCACGCCGCGCGTTTGAAAACGCACTTGAGCTCGATCCGGCCTGGCAACCGGCGGCTGATGCGCTCGATCGCGTTGAAATGGCGATCGTCAATTTTCGCTTCGAGCAGTTGATGACAGAAGGTTTCGACGCATTGGCCAGCGGCGCGCTCGACAGTGCACGCGCGGCGTTCAATGCCGCGAAGTCCCTCAAGTCCGGCTCGCAGCAGCCGGTCGACGGACTGCTGCAGGTGGACCAGGAGGAACGGCTGGCACGCATACGCAGCCTGGAAGCGCGCGCGGCATCGCAGGTCGACAACGAACAGTGGGAAGCCGCGGTCGACACCTACCGTGAAGCGCTGGCGGTAGACCCGGATCTGCAGTTTGCCAAGGAAGGCCTGCAATTGGCGAGCGAACGTGCGGCATTGCACAGCCGCTTGCAACAGTTCATCGAAGAGCCGGATTCACTGAGCCAGCCGCGGACGATGCAGGCGGCGACCGACCTGCTGCTGGCGATGTCACGTATCACACCGGCCGGTCCGCGACTCCACGACCAGAAAGAGCAGCTCTCACGCCTGTTGAAACGTGCGGCGACACCGTTGACGGTCGAGCTGGTGTCGGACAACCAGACACACGTCTCCATCTTCCAGGTAGGCGAACTCGGCACTTTCGAGAATCGGCAACTGGATCTTCGCCCCGGCACCTATGTCGCGGTCGGCAGCCGGCCGGGGTATCGTGATGTGCGACTTGAATTCCGGGTCGCACCGGAGGTCGATATAGAACCGATTGTCGTGGAGTGCGAGGAACCCATTTGAAATTCGAGCAGGTCATCATTCATGACGCGGAGGGTGAACGCAGTCTGACGCCGGCCGAGTTGCCGCTTGGCATTGGCACCGGCAGCGAATCCGATTTGCGTCTCCCGGGTCCGGGTAGTGGAGCGGTTGCGTTCCTGGATGAACTCGACGGAGACCCGTTTGTCCAGCCGACCGGTCGCAACGGCTCGATGCAGATCAACGGCCAGCCGCTCAAGGCATCGCGCCGGCTGGCGGATGGCGATGTGCTCGGGTTTTTTGGCACGCGTATCGAGATCGCCTTCGACGGCCCCATCCTGCGCCTCGCCGTGCGCCTCGAGGACAGCGCCTACGTCACGCAGCCGCCCGAGTTGCCGGGCGCATCGCAATCGGGCGAAGAGACGATTGCACCGCAGGCATTCCGGCGCGCGGCCGACGTGCAGCCCGCGCCGCGGCCGGCAGTGGTCTGGCGCTGGCAAACAGCAGTGGCGGCTGCCCTTGTATTGCTGGCGGCAGGCTCGTGGTTGCTGTTTACGTCCAAGTCGATCCAGTTTGACGTCCAGCCAGGAGGCGCGGACGACGTATCGGTGTCCGGCGGCTGGTTCCGTCTGCCGCTCGGCGACCGGTTGTTGCTGCGCAAGGGCGAATACACGGTGCATGCCAGGAAGCGCGGCTACTACGATGTCGACCAGACGTTCCGGGTCGGTGACGCACCGAGCCGCACCCTCCTGATCGAAATGCGACGGCAGCCCGGCCGCCTTACAGTCGTCACCGATCCGCCGCAGAACGCCCTCGTGACCGTCGACCAGACGCTCGTCGGGCAGGCGCCGTACGGCCCGCTGGAACTCGAACCCGGCACACACACCGTGACTGTCACGGCCGATGGTTACCTGCCATACCGGCACAACCTCGCGGTGCCGGGCCTCGATCTTGCGCAACTGCTGGACGTGCAGCTCGTGCCGCGCTGGGCGCCTGTCGAGATCGTCTCGGAGCCGGCCGGTGCGGCTATTTACCGGGGTGAGGAACGGCTCGGCGCAACACCGGCAACGTTGCGCCTGATGGAGGGGAGTCACGACCTGACCGTCGTGAAGGAAGGATTCAGTGCCTGGGATGGCGTCGTCGACGCGGTCGCAAACGAGCCGCAGGAACTGCCGGCGATCCGCCTGCAGCCGGCCAATGCGCAACTGCAGGTCAACTCGATCCCGCTTGGCGCAAACGTAACGGTGAACGGCCGGTATCGGGGCCAGTCGCCCGTGCGTCTGGCGCTGTCGCCGGATGTTGATTATCGCATCGGCCTGTCGAAAGCCGGTTACGGTTCGACGACGCGCCAGGTGCGGCTCGAGGCGGCCGCTTCAGAAGCCATTACAGTCGACCTGTCGGCGCGGGTAGGTGCGGTCACGATCAATGTTGCGCCGGAAGATGCCATCGTCTACGTCAACGGGCGTTCGCGCGGCAGCGGCACGATGGCCTTGCAGCTACCTTCTTCACCGCATGAACTCGAGGTTCGCAAGGACGGATACCAGACGTTTGCCCGGGCCATCACGCCGCGGCCGGGTTATCCGCAGACCGTCCAGGTCCGGCTGCTGTCCGACGAGGAAGTCCGGCGGCGCAGCATTGCGACGACTGTGACCAATACACAGGAGCAGCAGATGCGCCGCGTCGAACCCGGCAGCTTCGTCATGGGTGCATCGCGCAGCGAACAGGGCCGGCGCGCCAACGAAGTGCTGGTTCCCGTTGAGGTGACACGGCCTTTTTATATTGGTGTTCATGAAGTGACCAACACCGAGTTTCATCGCTTCAGGAGTGATCACAACTCGGGCGGAGACGTGCACGCATCGTTGTCCGGTAACCGCAATCCGGTGGCCAATGTCAGCTGGGCGGATGCCATCGAATACTGCAACTGGCTGAGTGCGCAGGAGGGGCTGACGCCCGCCTATCGCAAGCGCTTCGAACAGTGGGAACCCGTGAAGCCCGTGCCGAACGGATACCGGCTGCCGACCGAGGCAGAGTGGGCATTGGCCATACGTTTCCAGGGTCGCGAGGAAGCTACGGTATTTCCGTGGGGCAACCGTATGCCACCAACACGTGACAGCGGCAACTACGCGGACCAGTCCGCGGCCGAGCTCGTGCCGACGGTGCTGCCCGGCTACAACGACGGCTATACATCGACCGCGCCGGTGGGCAGCTTTCCGGCCAACGCGCTCGGCATTCACGACGGCGGCGGCAATGTTGCCGAATGGGTGCAGGATTACTATGCGGTCCCGACTCCCGGCCAGACCGACGCCGTTGTCGATCCGACCGGTCCGGCGCGCGGCGCGCACCACGTCATTCGTGGCTCGAGCTGGCGGCATGCCGGCATTACCGAACTCAGGTTGAGCTATCGTGACTTCGGAACGACGCCCCGCATGGATGTCGGCTTCCGGATCGCCCGCAATGCAGAGTGAATGACAGGGATTTTTCCCGCCCTGCATGGTCCAATACCCACAAGATATCTCCGGACACCAACATGACAAAGTACGCTGGATACAAAGTGGCGCTGATCGCAGCCTTGATGCTGCACTGGCCTGTGCTGGCACAGGACCAGGCCAGCGAGGAGCCGCCCGATACCGAAGGTGAGGTGGCCGGCGAGCTGCCGGTGCCCGAGGACGACGAGGCCGCCGACGGTGCTGACGACGATGCCACGAGCGATGACGAGGCCGCCGACGGTGATGACGACGATGCCACGAGCGATGACGGTGCCGCCGACGGTGCTGACGACGATGCCACGAGCGATGACGGTACAGCAGACGATGAGGTGATCGATGACTCTGATCTTGACGAGCAGGTCTATGAGGAAGACGAAGACGACTTTATTCCCTCAGAGGAAATTCCCGTTGATGAAGCGATTCCGTTTCCGATCGACATCTGACCAGCTTCGCGCAATAACTGCCAGGACTCCCGCCGCATGAACAAGAAAAACATACCGGTAGAATTCGTATTCCAGCTGTTCGCGCTGATCATCGCGATTATCGTTGTGCACGCGTTTTACGTCTCCGTGGTAAGGCCGAATGCCGCGGAGGTCATCGAGCAGCAGGCCATTGAGCTCAAGCAGAACCCTGACTATGTCCGGGAGCGTTCCACCTGGGTACTGATCAAGGACTTTGAACAGGAATCCTGTTTCATCCTGATGTTCTGGGCGCTCGCAATCATGGGTTACAAGGCGGTGGGCACGCTGCACGAGCGCCGGCTGCTTGATGTGGACCTGATCCCGATTGCCGAAGGCATGCGCATCCTGCCCGAGGATACGCGCGAGTTCGCGCGGCAGGTGCAGGCGTTGCCGGACGACCAGCAGCGCATGGTGCTGCCGAGGGCGCTGTTGAATGCACTGCAGCGTTTTCGGTCGACGCGCAATATCCAGGATGTTGCAAGCAGCACGCATATCATCTTCGAATCGGAAGCCGAGCGGCTCGAGTCCGAGCTGTCGATGATTCGCTATATTTCGTGGGCCATTCCATCGATCGGATTTATCGGCACTGTCCGCGGCATCGGCGAAGCACTCGCGCAGGCCGACAAGGCCGTGCAAGGCGATATCGCCGGCGTCACGCAAAGTCTCGGTGTTGCCTTTAACTCAACCTTTATAGCCCTGCTGATCAGCATCTTCCTGATGTTCCTCGTGCATCAGCTGCAATTGCTGCAGGAGCGGCTGGTATTCGACAGCGAGAGCTACACCAATGACAAGCTGATCCGGCATATGAAGTCGGACTAAGGAATTACACCCGATGTCCCGTGCAGCCCTGCACATCAACGATGCCGGCATCGTCCTGCTTGATGCGGAACAGGTGCTGTACCGACAGCCGGGAGTCGCGCTGCTGGGTGACGATGGCCTCGTAACGGGAAATGCGGCGTTTGCCGCATCGCGTATCAACCCGCGGCGCGTACAACATCGCTACTGGTCGGAGCTGTCGGTCGAGCCGCTCGCCGAGCAACTTTTCAGTCGCTTGTCGGCGGCCGATCTCGTGAGTGCGCAACTCGAGCATCTCTGGCAAAACGCAGCGACGGATATCGACGAACTCGTCATAGCCGTGCCGCCTAGCATGAATGCCGATACCCTCGGCCTGCTGCTCGGTATAGCGGCGGAACTGAAACTACCGGTCATAGCGCTCGTTGATTCGGCCGTGGCCGCGACGCGCCGCGAGTATCGTGACGCAGCGCTCGTGCACATCGATATCGGCTTGCACAGCACGACACTGACACGGCTTTCGCAGTCAGGACAGGTACAGGCCGAGCGTACCGAGGTGCTAAGGGATTTCGGTGTCTATGCGCTGTTCGATACGTGGCTGACCGGGATCGCCGAAGCTTTCGTGCAGCAATCGCGATTTGATCCCTTGCATACAGCAGAAACGGAACAGCAGTTGCTCAACCGTCTTGGCGGGTGGCTGGCCGAAGCAGGCCGCAGCGAAACAGTGACACTGTCGCTCGAGGCCGGGTCAATGACGTATGACGCGGAGATTGACTCATTGAGCCTGATCGGCGCCGTGGCCCCGCGGTACCAGCAGATTGCGAACCGCCTGCGCGCCCTGTGTCGCGCCGACGAAACACCTGCGCTGCAGGTTACTGATCGTGTTGCGCGCTTGCCCGGTCTTACCGCGATGCTGAAGGCGCGAGTGGGCGGCGAGGTGTATGTCCTCGAGCCGGGCGCTACGGCACGTGGTGCCCTGGCGCGGTGCCGCAGCCAGGCCAGGTCATCGCAGGGCGTCAGCTTGTTGCGGCAGCTGCCGTGGGACCAGTCCGCCATCCGCCTCGAACCGGATCTGTCCAAGGCGCAGCACGCGGGCGTGCCGACGCACATACTGCACGGCGATATCGCCTACCGCATTGACAAATCGCCGTTGGTGTTCGGTTCGCAGCCCGATGCCGTGGGGAGGATCGTCCCGCTGCAGGAGGAGATGCCAGGCCTGTCGCGCCGCCACTGCGCGGTCAGACTTGCGAACGGTCAGTGCATCGTCGAGGACCACAGCCGTTACGGCACGTTTTTGAACGGCCATCGAATTGACGGGTCTACTGTTCTTCAAGTCGGTGACTACCTGCGGATCGGAACGCCGGGATTTGAATTTCGATTGATCACTACGGACGAGAGTCATGAGGCGTAAGCGTCGCGGCGCGGAAGTTATCAGCATGTCGTTTCTCGACATCATGAGCTGTGGTTTCGGCGCTGTCATCCTGTTCTTCATGATCATCAATTCACAAGTGCCGCGCGATACCGATGCACCCCCCGAAGAGTTGATGGGCGAAACGACCCGCCTTGACTACGAGATACTGGAAGCGCGCAAGGACCTGGTACTGGCCAGGAATACGATGGAGGACCTCGATGACGAACGGGTCCAGGCACAAAGCCAGATCGCGCAAATCACGGCATTGATCGAGAAATTGAAAATAGAACTCGCCAAGCATGACCAGGAGACACTGGCCAAGATCGAGCGTGTCGAAAAGCTGCAGTCGGACATCGAGCGTCTCGAAGAGGAACGAAAGCGACTGCTGGAGGAGGAGCAGCGGCTCGAATCGGGCATGCAGGTACGTTCATTCACGGGTGAGGGAGACCGGCAATACCTGACGGGCTTGAAGGTGGGCGGCGAACACATACTCGTGCTGGTCGACAGCTCGGCGAGCATGCTGGACCGCCGCATCATTAACATTTTGCGTCGCCGAAACATGCCGGATGCCGACAAATTGCGTTCACTGAAATGGCGCCAGGCTGTCGCCAGTGTCGACTGGCTGTCGGCCCAGTTCCCGCCCGAGAGCAAGTTCCAGATCTACTCGTTCAATACCGAAGCAAAACCGGTGCTGGACGGGAGCGACGGTGTCTGGCTCGAGGTTGGCGATGGCAAGCAGCTGGACGAAGCCATCCGGATTTTGCGGCGTACCGTACCGCAGGACGGTACCAATATGCTCGATGCCTACCAGGTGGTCAACCGCCTGAATCCCAAGCCTGACAACATCATATTGCTGGTCGACGGCCTGCCGACGATGAACACGAAGGAAGCCGAACGTGGTTTCGTCACGGGGCAGGAACGGCTGCGCCTGCACTACGAGGCGGAGGCGGAGGTACCGAGCGGCATTCCGGTGAATGTTCTGTTGTACCCGATGGAAGGCGACTACAACGCGTCGATCGCGTACTGGCTGCTGGCGTACCGTACCGGCGGCTCGTTCATGAGCATCAGCAAGGACTGGCCGTGAGGCTCGGGCGATGAGAAGGCGGCGCAGAGACATTGAAGCGTTCAGCCTGTCGTTCCTCGACTGCATCAGCTGCGGTTTTGGTGCGATACTTTTGCTGCTGGTCCTTAGCAAGATCCACGAACCTTCCGCTATCGACAAGACCGAGGAAGACCTCGAACAGCTGATTGCCATGCTGCAGGAGGAGCTGTACGAAATTCGCGGCGACGCGACGATTGTGACACGTGAACTGAAATCGGTGCGCGAGGAGACGACCGACACAAAAATGACACTCGCCCGCTTGCAGCGTGAACTCGACCGCGTGCAGGGCCAGTACCAGCTGCTGCAGGCGGAATCGCCGGAGCTTGATGTCGACGAGGGTCAACTCGAAGCTGCCCGCCAGCGGCTCACCGAGGAGATGCGGCGCCTGCGGCCGAATTTTCGCCGCGCACCCGACGATGCGATTGGCGGCATTCCCGTCGACAGCGAGTACATTATTTTCGTTA
The DNA here is from genome assembly GCA_964560775.1 of uncultured Woeseiaceae bacterium. Taxonomy (GTDB): domain Bacteria; phylum Pseudomonadota; class Gammaproteobacteria; order Steroidobacterales; family Woeseiaceae; genus Woeseia. Next base: position 10,564 of record CAZLNH010000066.1, read on the forward strand.
TCGATACCTCGGGTAGCATGCAATCGAAGTGGGGACTCGTCGAGCGCAAGCTGGGCGAAGTGCTTGACGTCTACCCGACCGTCAAGGGCCTGCAAATCATGAATGACAACGGGCGATTCATGTTTGACCAGTACGGGCGATCGTGGATACCCGACACGCCGCAAATTCGCCAGCAGATCAAGAATACGATGCGCACCTGGGCACCGTTCAGCGACTCTGACCCGTCCGACGGTATTGCTTATGCCATCGAGGCATTCTGGTCACCTGATAAAAAGATCAGCATCTACGTCCTCGGTGACGAATTCCAGGGCTCGTCAATGGAGGCTGTACTGCGCGACATCGACAAGATCAATATTGAAAACGAGCAGGGCAACCGGCTTGTGCGAATACACGCAATCGGATTTCCATATTCGTTCAGCGGCAGCAGCATTCCACCGAGTTCGCAGCGCTTTGCCGGGTTGATGCGGGTGCTTTGTGAGCGGAATGGCGGGACGTTTGTGGCGCTGACGGATCGAGATCGATAGGGCCACAATTCGTCACAATTGATCGGTGACATGCCATACCAATGACCCGTGCAGTGCCGGGCGTTGCTTTGTAATCAACTCCGAAAGCGGCCACAGCGGTGGCCCTCGAATTTCGGAGAAACAATCATGCGACGAACACTCATAGTTACGACTTCACTGGTCCTGCTGGCGAGCGGCGCGGCCCATGCCGGGAACAACAGCTCGAAAGAGGAAGCGATTGGTGTCGGTCTCGGCGCCACCGTCGGTGCGCTGGCCGGTGGACCGGTCGGCGGTATACTCGGCGCAGCCATCGGCGCAAAGTTTGGCGACTCGTTTCATAGCAAAAACGAGCGCGTCAGCGAACTCGAAGGATCGCTCGCGCAATCGTCCGCGCGAACCGCTGAGTTGCAGCACACTGTTGCCGGGCTGAACAGCGAAATCGGCAGCCTCGACGGCGACCTGCGACGCCTGCGTGAAGTATCGCGGCCGGAGTTGGTTGCGCTGATGAATGCCGGTATTGAAATGGATCTTCTGTTTCGCACTGACGAGCGTGTCCTGACCGAAAGCACGAACGAGCGCATCGCGGAACTGGCTGCGAGTATTTCGGACATGCCGGACATCAAGGTCCGGCTCGACGGCTTCGCCGACGAGCGCGGTGCCGATACCTACAACAGCCAGCTGTCCGAAGACCGGGCCCGATACGTCCGCGACGTGCTGATCGCAAACGGTGTTGACGAGTCGCGCATTGCCATGACCGGTCACGGCGAAGCGCAGGCTCCTGATGCGACAGCCGACAGCTATGCCTTGCAGCGCAAGGTGACGATGACGCTGTTTGTCGATGACCCGCAGTCGTTTGCCGCGCAGGACTGAGTCCCCCGTGACTCCCCCCGGGAGTCGCTGCCTTGCCAGCCCCGGGGAACGGTCTGCGTTGCATGACAGCACGACGCTGCAGACGTTCTCCGGCGGCTGGCTCTTTTTTGGCCAGCCGCACGGTGACCAACCGTAGCCGCCGCAAGGCGCAGAGCACCTCCGTCATCGCAAGGCGCCTAGCACCTCCGTCATCGCAAGGCGCCCAGCACCTCCGTCATTGCGAGGCGCGGAGCGCCGTGGCGATCTCGCACGGCAAATGACTCTGCTAACCGGCACGAAATTGCCACGCCCCGTCGGGCTCGCAATGACGCATTCGTTACCAACGATGCAATCCTCGTAAACAGGTCTTATAGTAGCGCGCTACCTGCTCGTTAAAGGAACCCGATCCGAATGGATGATCTCGTCGAACGTCGTTGCAAGCCGTGTGAAGGCGGAGTAGAGCCGCTCGACGCCGGGCAGGCGGCCGAACTGCTGGCTGCGTTACACCCGGACTGGAGTCTCGCCCCGGATGGCAAGTCCATCGTCCGCGATTTCCGATTTCCGGCATTCAGCCGCACGATCGCTTTCGTCAATGCGGTCGCCTGGATCGCAACGGTCGAGGGTCATCATCCCGAGATGCTCGTAAACTATGGTAATTGCACCGTGCGCTATACGACGACGGCGATTGGCGGACTGTCGGATAACGATTTTATCTGTGCGGCAAAGGTTGACCGCATCTCCGCCGATTCCCAGGCAAGTCGCAGCAATTAATTGGACACGTCAATGCCGGATCAACGCGTAACTCTACAGGATGTGCAGTCGGCCGCGCGCCAGTTGCAGGGGATCGCCGTCGAGACACCGCTGCTGCCTTGTCCGGAACTCGATGCGCTTGCCGGCGGCCGCGTACTGCTGAAGCCGGAATGCCTGCAGCGTACCGGGTCGTTCAAGATCCGCGGTGCCTACAACCTGATGAGCCGACTCGGCGCCGACGAAAAGGCGGCCGGTGTCGTCGCCTGGTCGTCCGGCAATCACGCGCAGGGCGTCGCGGCGGCCGGGCAACTGCTCGGCATAAAGACGGCGATTGTCATGCCTGAAGACGCGCCACAATCGAAGATCGAAAACACCCGCCACCTGGGCGGGGAGACAATACTTTATGACCGCTACACCGGGGACCGCGAGCAAATCGCACGTGAACTGGCAGCGGAGCGCGGCGCCTCCCTTGTGCCGTCCTACGACCACACGCACATCATTGCCGGGCAGGGCACCGTCGGTCTTGAGATCATGCAGCAAAGCGGCGACGTCGCGCCCGACCAGGTGCTCGTCTCCTGCAGCGGCGGCGGGCTTGTTGCCGGTTGCGCCGTTGCAATCCGCGCACTTTCACCCGACACCGCCGTCTACGCCGTCGAACCCGCCGGATTTGATGATACGGCGCGCTCGCTGGCGGCCGGTGAGCGACAGGCAAATGATCCGGCTGCGCGTTCCATTTGCGACGCACTCCTTGCACCCACGCCCGGCAAACTGACCTTCGACATCAATCGCGAGTTACTGGCCGGCAGCCTCGTCGTTACCGACGATGAAGTTCGCGATGCAATGCGTTTTGCGCTGCGCGAACTGAAACTGGTCGTTGAGCCCGGGGGTGCTGTTGCACTGGCCGCGGTGCTGGCCGGCCACATCGAGTGCCGTGACCGGACTACCGTCGTTGTCATTAGTGGCGGCAATGTCGACGCGGGGCAGTTTGCCCGGATCCAGGAAGCACGCTAGCTTCTGCGCCACGTTCATTCTTTCCAGGTCCGCATCGGTACCAAGCATTCAGTTACCGTCGCCGTGCACCCTGCGTAATACGGTGACGTTTGTCGCACTGCGAATCTGCTGGTCAATGTCACGGTTGCGGCCGCGGTGGCGCCAGCCTTCCAGCCAGGTGACGATGCGCTGAACCTGTTCGGCGTCCTGTTGTGCGCGATGTCCCTTCAGTTCGCAGACGCCGATACCCTCGTCTGCCGCCTGCACGAAATTCTGGCTGTCTCGCATGACGCCGATAACCGGTATGCCCAGCGCGTCGAGGAATCGCATCAGGCTGCTGAAGCTGCGTGTGTTTTTGCGTGTCCGGTTCGCGACGACGGCGAGCTTGTTCTCGCTGCGGTCCACTTTGGCGACCAGCAACAGGTCGGCAATGCAGCGCGACGCCGCGTGCATGTCGATCGACGATGGCAGCACTGGTACGAGTATGCTGGTCGCATCGCGGGTGACTTCGCGCAGGTCGTCGTGCGACAGGCCGGCTGGCGAGTCGACCAGCAGCGTCGTCGTTTCCTGCGGTATGCGGAGCTGCCAGCTGCGCGTTGCCTGCATCGTGCGCTTGTACGCGGCGATGCCGTGTATCGGCGGCAGCGCCGCATCGCGTTTCTCGATCCAACGCGTCGTCGAGCCCTGCGGGTCGCAGTCCATGACCGTGGGCATCGGGCCCTTGAGCGCATATGCGGACGCGAGATTCGTGACGAGTGTCGTCTTGCCGCAGCCCCCCTTCGGGTTCAGTACGACCACCTTGTTCAGATTGGCCCGATTGGGAGTGATCAACATTGCGGCAATTCCCCGATATTGTCGCGTGCGCTAGCCCGGACATCTCACCGATTCGCGGTTTCTCGCTTGCCCTTTGTCCGCACAAGGGATTTTCCTCACTCGGAAATACACTCGGGTATTCCGCTCGATCGGGAAATCCCTTGTGCGAACAAATTGCTGCCCGAGAATCCCGCGAATCGGCGAGATGTCCGGGCCAGGCACGGCTTTCACTCATCATGCGGACACTGCGCGGCCGAATCTTTGCGGCGCATCACATAAATAGGGATGTTACATAATTCATGCCGGCCTCACGCGAGCCAGCCGTTCACGGCCGAGCCGAGCCAGCAGTATGCCGCCGAGTATCAGGCATCCCGCCAACACCAGCCGCATGCTCAACGTTTCATCCAACAGCAGGACACCGCCCGCGGCGGCAATCGCGGGCACCGAGAGTTGCACCAGGGCCGCCTGTATCGAGCGCAGGTGACGCAACGCCGCGTACCAGAGTACGTAACCCAGTCCCGACGTTAGCGCACCGGATGCAATCGCGAGCCATACGCCGCTCGACGTCCAGTGCGCATCGTCCATGAACGGTGCGAGCAGTAACAGCAGGGGCACACTGAAGATGAAGTTCGCAAGCGTCGACTCGACAGGGCTGCGCGAGCCGGCGCCACGAAGAGAGTAGATGCCCCAGGCGATGCCGGCCGCGGCCATCAGCAACGCGCCGCCCGGTGCCGGCGCGTCGACACCTGGCAGCAGCAGCCACAGCATGCCCGTCGCCGCCAGCAGCCACCCCGCCCATTCAAACCACTGCGGGCGCTCGCCGCGCCACAGTGCAACGGCAATCATTGTTGCCTGTACGAAGCCGAAAAGTATCAGCGCGCCGCTTGCCGCACTTAGGGACACGTATGCGTACGAGAAGGCGGCCGCGTAAACGAACAGCATCAGCGCCGAGTACGGATTGCCGTGGGCACGAAGGTCGGGTTTCCGGCCCCGAAGGTACACGACCAGCAGCAGGGTCAATGCGCCGGCTGCGAGCCTTAGCGCGGTAAAGCTGCCCGGATCGATGGTGTCCTCGCGCAATGCCAGCCGGCACAGCAGCGAGTTGCCGGCAAACGCGAACATGGCCGCAATCGTGCATGCCGCGGGCCCCGCCGCCGGTTTGTCATTCGCCATGCGCTGTCCGCGATGACCGCGGGCTTTTACCTGCCGGTCTCTTCGCTCGCCGGTTTTCGCAGCTTCAGCAGCAAGCGGTCGGTATTGCCGCGAAGGCCTTCGCTGAACACTCCCAATGTGTGATCGTCGTCCGGGTTCGCCAGCAAATCGCTGTCGTCCTCCAGGACAAACCCGGCCGCCTCGGCGGTCTCAATAACCCTGGACTTTTCGATGCGGTGCAACGAAGCATTGTCGGCATCGGCCACGCCCGCGTGATCGATGATGCCCAGCACGCCGCCCGGTTTAAGCACGGAGTGGACCTTCCGCAGCACACTCACCGCGGCGTCCGGTCCTGAACCGTTGTAGATGTCGTGAAAGTTGAGCGCGGTAATGGCTGCATCAAACGGCCCGTCCCCGGCCGTCATTTCCTGGAAATCCTTGTTGAGCCGCCTGACATTCGGCAGCCGGTCGTCCGCGAGTCGCTGGCTCAGGGCCTTTTCGTTGGCACCGTCGCGAAACTCAAGCACAGCTTGCGGATTCTGCGCCACGACGCTGCCTTCGGGACCGACCGCGAGCGACAACACTTCGGTGTAGTAGCCGCCGGCGGCAATAATGTCGATTACGTCCATGCCGGGCTCGATGCCGAGGAACTCCACGACCTGGGCCGGTTTGCGTCCGGCATCCCTGTCCCTGTCGGCCTGTGGCCGCGCCGGGCCATCGAGTGCCTGGCCGAGATCCGTGAGCCATTGGTTGGCGGTTTCAGCGGCGGCTGACGGTGCGGCTGTGTCCTGTTGCGGCGGAGCGGATGTCTGTTCCGAGTCCTTTGCCGGCTCGCCACAGGCGACCAGGGCGATGGCCGCCAGAAACATCAACCCCATTTGGTACATTGCACGCATTTTTCGTCTCCCGTCGCATACCATTATCGTTGAACTGAATGTTGAGGATACCGGTGCGGAAATATGTCAACAACAGGGATCGCGCTGAGTATCACATGCGGTGGGTCCTGCACGTCAGGGATTTCTGCGCGCGACGTGTATTGCACGCTACTATCCGGTGACTGAAACGGGTCATGAAATTCAACAGCAATGAGTAGAACAGGTTACAGAGCGCTAAGGACATCGTTCGCATGGCTGCGACATGCCGATTTCACCTGGTCGTTATGCCTGTTCCTGCTCGCGGGTACCGCAATTGCATGGATGATTGTCCGGTCCGGCGCAGTTGCGGGCGACCATGGCTCGGCAACTGTCGTTTTTTTCCTGCTGTTTGGCCTGTTCACGATCACGATGGGTTATCCACATCCGAATTTCGGCCACGTCTCGTTCGACCGCGTTGCGCAGGTAGCCTGCCTTCTGGTTCTCGGCCCCGTGGCCGCCGCCTGGATTAACGGACTGGCCTCATTGATCTGGCCGTGGCACCGGTTGCGGCACGGTGAACCGCTAAGGCTCGTCGTAACGGCGTCGCTGCACAATGCCGGCCTGTTTGCACTCGTTATCTTGCTGGCAGGTGCCTTGTACATGCAGCTAGGCGGGCCGGTGCCGCTAGACGAACTCACGCCGGCAACAATAGGCTTGCTGTTGCTGCTGCTTATAGCGATGCAGGTGGCGAACGATGTCGGCATGCTGCTGCTCGTGTATTTGCGGCACGCGGATACGACAAAATTCTGGAACGTGTTCAGTTCTTCCGTCGAGATCGTGTCGGGACTGATCGCGGTTCTTGTTGCAATTGTTTTCGTGCGAATGGAAACGCCGGTTCTCGTGCTGCTACTTATTGTGCTTGGCATTGGCATGGCGGTGCTGAAACAGTTCGCAATCATGCGCCAGCGTCTCGAGCGCCTCGTGGATGACCGGACGGAAGAATTGCGTCTTAAATCACTCGAACTCGAACGCCAGGCGACGCACGACAAGCTGACGGGGTTGTTGAACCGGCGCTTTGCAGATGACTGGTTGCAGCGCGAAATAGAAGGCTCACAGCGTGCCGACCGCGAACTGACGATCGCGCTGGCAGATGTCGATCATTTCAAACAGATCAACGATGACTATTCGCACGCAGTCGGCGATGAGGTCTTGCGTCGTGTTGCGCGAATCCTGCGGGATCGCTGCCGAAAGACCGATATCGTGGCCCGATACGGCGGCGAGGAATTCCTGCTGGGCTTCCCGGATACCGGCCTCGACTTTGCCGAGGAGATCTGTGGGCAGATCCGCGCGGCAATTGAAAATGCCCGCTGGACCTCCGTCGACGCAGGCATTCCGGACGATTTCCGTATCACAATGAGCTTCGGGCTCGCGGAAGTTGGCAGCGAATCGCAGCGCAGCGGCATCCTGAACGCCGCGGACAGTCGCTTGTACGAGGCAAAAAGGGCCGGCCGCAACCGCATCGTGGCAGGCAGGCAGGTAGGGTAGGCATCGTCGGGCCAGAGTGGCCAATAAAACGACGAATTATGGCAAATAGATTCCGATAGCAACCGTACTTTTTAAGTTTTTGGCGACATTTCGTTTCTGGCCGCGATTTTTTGTTCCGAAAGCGTTTACAAGCGGGCTGACTCAAATAATCATTACCTGCCATGGTCGCCGGAAATGTCCGTGCGCTACTTGTATGAGGGGATCGCCAACTGCAAAAGCACCGGATTATTGTCACATCCGGACTAACAGACCCAGCATTTTATTGGCCGTCCGCGGCAAAGCTGAAATCTTCCACTATCTTCTGCTATCTTCTATGTATTCAGTACCAATCCTGAACACCGACTCCAGCAAGAGGTTAAAAGTATGAAAAAGTTTATAATAGCCACTATTGCCTTGGCCGGGTCCATTAGCATTGCTGCGATCGTGGCGTCCGTCGCCTTGAGCGACGCTGGCGTGGCGAACGATTCCGGAACGCCGCCGTTCGTAGGGATCTCCGCTGGCATGCGTTTCACGGACGACCGCGGCAACCCGCGTCAGCCGACCGCGGCAGAGCGGGCACAACTCGCGGCGGCTTTTCAGGCCGACCTCGCTGACCTCACGCGCAACAAGCGTATGCCCTCGGGTAGCAAGCGCGAGCCCAACGGAGCGGTTTCCGCCGTTGTCGCACCGCGCAAGCTGCAGTACCTGGTCGTCAATGTCGACGCCGACGACAATGTAACCTTCGGACATGCGCAAGCAGACGATGAAGGCAACGTCGAGCCCCTTCCTGTTAACCCCCTGCCGGAGATGTAATCATGCGAATCAACAACTTGCTGATTGCTGCTGCGGCAGCGCTGATAGGCGTTCTTCCATTGTCACAGGCAGGCGCGGCAAACGGGCCGGTGGTGGTTGGTAACGTCACGATCAATATCGTCGATCCGATCCCGTCGCTGGGATTCGACGACACTACACCCGTTGCCCCGGTCGGCGGCAATCCCGGCACGACGGTCGGCGAGCAGCGGCTCGAGGCGTACCGCAGGGCGGCCGAAATCTGGGACAGTATCCTGGACATCGATGTGCAGGTCGTCCTGCAGGCCTCTTTCGTACCCTTAAGCTGCGAGGCCACCTCGGGCGTGCTCGGCGCTGCCGGTGCGATAAACGTCTTCCGCGACTTTCCCGGCCCGAGCTTCCCGCGCACCTGGTATGGCGCTGCGCTCGCCAACAACCTGGTCGGTGCCGACCTGAATGGCAGCGAACCTGACCCCGGGTTGCTGGCGCCCCCATTCAATGACGAGATCGTCTCGTTTTTCAACAGCGAGCTCGGCAAGCCGGGATGCCTGGAAAACAGCAGCTGGTACTACGGTTTCGACCACAACGAGCCGCCGGGCGGCATCGACTTTCTGGTGGTGTTGCTGCACGAAGTCGGTCACGGGCTGGGCTTTCAGAATTTCGCCGATGATGCATCCGGCGCAAATTTCCTCGGTTTCCCGGACCAGTGGTCCCGTTTCCAGCGCGATAATGTGCTCGCTGAGAAGCACTGGGATCAAATGATTGACGTCGAGCGCCAGTTCTCCGCCATAAACGGGCCGAACCTGGTCTGGACCGGTCCCCAGGTTACCGCCGAAGCGCCGAACGTGCTCGGACCCGGTCTCGTTATTCACATCAATGCGCCACCGGATATTGCAGGCGAGGAACTGGCCTTCGGTACGGCGAGCTTCGGACCCCCGGTACCGGCGGCAGGCATCACCGGCGATGTCGTGCTTGTCAATGATGGTACCAATACGGCCAGTGACGCCCGCGAGCCGATCGTCAACCTTCCCGCCGGCGCCATCGCATTAATAGACCGCGGTAACTGCGCGTTCGCCCTGAAAGCCGAGAACGCTGAGACGGCGGGTGCGATTGCCGTCATCATTGCCGATAACCTACCGGGAAGTACGCCTATCGGCCTTGGCGGCAGCGGCGTGGTCGGCATCCCGACCGTGAGCGTGACCCTGGAAGGCGGCATGTTACTGCGCCTAAGTCCCGTCACCAACGTGACCATAGGCACACCTGCCAGCGACGGTTCAATGTCCGGCACCGATCCCGACGGACTTGTCAGGCTGTATGCGCCCAATCCGGTGTCACCCGGGTCGAGCGTTGCGCACTTCGACGTCTCGGCAACCCCCAACCTGCTGATGGAACCATCGATAAACTCGGACCTGTCGCCGAGCAATCCGGCGGTCGGTGTCGATCTCACGGACGAGTTGCTCAGGGATATCGGTTGGGACGGCAACGTCAGTTGCCCGGTCGACGCGAATGACATCGCAACCGTGAACGTCTTCGGTTGCGAAACCGGTGTGCCCAACCGTCAAGGCACATTTACCGTCATACCGTCGAAGACCTGGGGGCCGGGCCAGTTCGGTGCTGTCGCCGGTGGCTGTTACATCATGGACGTCATCGACTCGTGTCTGCCGTTGATTGACTTCAACGGCGGCGGCGGGCAGTACCAGAGCTGTGTCGCTGCCGTAACGTCCGATCTCAAGCAACAGGGAGAACTCTCCACGTCGGAGGCAGGCGCTATCCGCAGCTGCGCGACAACTGTAGCTCCGCTACTCAATCCCTGACGTCCCGCGGCCCTTCCGGCCGGCGCCATTCACGGCGCCGGCCGGAATTCTGGTGATAGTTAACTCATTTCCGGCCCGGCTTGCATCGCTTTAACGGCCCGCGTGTTTAGGGTCCCCGATAGGGGATCCGAAAATCCCTCGCCTTCAGACGCCGGATAGCCGAAGGTGTGGGACTGCAAATAACATCCATTGTGGACGACGAAGTACCAATACCAGGTTTGGGAGGTGATATAGGGCTGCGGTGCCGGGACCTGTTACGAGAGATCGCACGCCGTAAAGAGATGATTATCTACGTGCGCTAGATCAACTGTGACCATGTGTATATGCTTATAGGGACACGGCCGAATTTCTCGGTATCGCGGGCGGTTCGGTACATGATGGGCAAGAGTTCACATAAGTTACTGACGGAGTTCCAAGCATTGAGGAAGCGGTATTGGGGCCAGCATCTACGGGCGAGAGGGTACTAGGTTGCGACGAGCGGCAACGTGTCCGATTAGGTATGGACGGAATAAATCAAGAAACAGACGCCGGAACCGGACGAAGAATTTGAGGTTGTGTAGCGACAGCCATCGGTCGGACGGCCGATGCATCGGGCTTTTAAGCCGTACCCCGAAGCTACCGCATTTGAGGCAATGGAGTGTTCACTTGCTCCAGTGACTCGACAAAGCACTCGTCGCCGAGCGGCATCCGGTGTGAGAATTAGTACATAGGCTCTTCAGTTCCTCGGATGATCCGTTGATGCAAGTAGACCATTATCGCCATCTGCTCGGTGGCACCCAGCTTGATGAGCAGCTGAAAATGACGACAGCATTCCGCCGCTCAAGGAAGCCGTGAAGGTGAGTGTCCCAATGTTGCTGATTCACTGCGACGTGGATCAACGGGTGCCGCCGGAGAATCTGCGGAGATATCTGAAGGAACTTGAACAATTTGATAGAGATTTCCGCTACGTGTGGCGGGAAGGCGCGGACCACTTTTCGAGTATACTGTTTTTCGACCACCGGATCACGCTGCATGAAAACTTGGTGAGCTATCTCGGCAAGGAATGCGGGCCGCGCGAACTGCACGGTGACTATCGGGTAAATTGGCCGGCGGCCACTGCAATTGTGTAGCTCCGGCCACGCGTCCTTCAAAACATCTCGCTTGGACCAGGCTGATCGTCATCGGGTACCAAGCGCCCTGCAATAAAGTCACCGGTAATCATCTTGTCGTAACCCAGGCCGGGCCCGACCATGGGGTATACGCCAGCATCCGGGTCGATAATCACCTCGAGAAAGGCAGGCCCCGGGAAGCGTATGAACTCTTCGATAACCCGCGGCAGGTTTTCCATGCTGTCCAGCCGCCGGGCAAATTCGAAACCGTCAGCCTCCGCGGTCCTGACGAAGTCCTTGCGATGCAGCGACTTGTCGCTTGCTGACATACGGCCCTTGTAATAGAGCTTCTGCCACTGCCGAACCATTCCATCGCCAAAGTTGTTGAGTACGACAACCTTGATTGGCAGTTTGTAAGTCGTCGCGGTTTCCAGTTCGCCGATATTCATACGGATACTCGCGTCTCCGTCGACATCGATAACCAGGCGCTGAGGCTGCGCGAACTGTGCGCCAATCGCAGCCGGCAGTCCGAAGCCCATTGTTCCCATGCTGCCTGACGTCAGCCACAGCCGCGGCTCGCGGAAATCGAAATACTGGGCAGCCCACATCTGGTGCTGTCCGACGCCGGTTGAAATGATCGCCTCGCCGTTCGTGAAACGGTTGATTTCCTCGATCACCGCATACGGCTGAATCAGGTTGCTGTCCCGGTCGTAATTCATCCTGTGGCGCGACTTCAGTCCGGCAATATGCTCGTGCCACTCTGGATATGTCTTGCTGAAGCCGACGCGCTTGCCGTAAGCCAGCAGGTCATCGAGGTCGCGTTGCAGCACACCGACCTGGTGCCAGCTGACGCTCTTGACCTTGCCGACTTCGGAGACATCGACATCGAAGTGCGCGATATGCCGGGCGTTCGGTGCAAACCGTGATGGATCGCCGGCGACCCGATCGTCAAAGCGCGCGCCGACGGCGATCAGGAAATCGCAGTCCTCGACCGCGTAGTTCGCAAACGCAGTGCCGTGCATGCCGAGCATGTGCAGCGACAATGGATGCGTCGTGTCGCTCGCACCGAGCGCCATCAGCGTCGTTGCAACCGGTATACCGTACTGGTTTGCAAAGTGCCGGAGCGCCTTCGTCGCGTTCGCATTGATCACGCCGCCGCCCGCATAAATCAACGGGCGTTCGGCTTCGGCAAGCATGCGGTAGAAGCGTTCGCAAGCCTCATCACTCAGGACGTTGTCTGTCACCGCCTGCAACCGGTTCCGGTAGCCCGTCAGCGGCAACGAGCCGCCGCCGGAAAATTCGCCTTCCCAGTTCTGTACGTCTTTTGGTATATCGATAACGACGGGCCCAGGCCTGCCGGTCCGCGCAACGTCAAATGCCGTGCGCATCGTGGCTTCGAGCTTGGCCGGATCCGTAACGAGGAACACGTGTTTGGCGACCGCGCCCATGATGGCCGCCACCGGCGCCTCCTGGAATGCGTCGGTTCCGATCGCGTGCGTCGGCACCTGGCCGCAAATCACAACGATTGGTACCGAGTCCGCCATGCAGTCGCGTACCGGTGTAACGGTGTTGGTCGCGCCCGGCCCCGACGTCACCATAACGACACCGACCTTGCCACTGGCGCGCGCGTAACCGGCTGCCATGAATCCGGCGCCCTGCTCATTGGCGGGCACAATCAGCGGTATCGCGGCGTTGCCATTCGCGTCACGATGCTGGTCGTTGTAGCGGAATACCGCGTCATAAGTCGGCAGGATCGCGCCGCCGCTGTACCCGAAAATCGTATCGACGCCTTCGTCAGCCAGCACCTGCACGACGATGTCCGATCCCGACATACGCTGCCCGGCGAGGGGGTGGACGGGCCGGGGGGAAAGATTTTGCGTACTGCTCATGATGCGATCGTCGTGTATGCAAGTGCCGGATTCCGTTCGAGTGTTTACTAATTTTTATTGCATTGCAATACTCGATCCCGTACGACAACATCTATCTATCATTACAGCGCGGATGGTTTCATCCGAATTCAAACCGGCCCCAGGAAATACCCCCCATGCGACACGTCATTTCGGTCCTGCTGCAGAACGAGGTCGGTGCGCTTACGCGCATGACAGGCTTGTTCTCAACACGCGGATACAACATCGATACGCTGAATGTCGCACCGACGGACGATGCCACGGTATCGCGGGTAACACTGGTCGTCCGCGGTTCGGATTCTGCAATCGCTCAGCTAAACACGCAGCTCGCGAAGCTCGTCGATGTCGTCAACATTCATGACATGACGCTGGGCGAGCATTTCGAACGGGAGCTTGCGATCGTCAAGTTGAAGCTCGGCACCGGCGGCTTTGCTAAGGTGCTCGCGCTGGCAAAAAAGTACGGCGCGGAGGTTTTGGATGACGCGCCGATAAGCTGCACCGTGCAATTGACCGGCCGGCTTGATGAGGTAGATGCATTCATCAAGGAAGCAGGAACGATTGGCAAGCTGGCCGCTGTAGCACGCGGCGGCAGTGTCGCCGTATCGAAAGGTGAGGTCACGCTGTCGTCCTATTCAAAGCAGCACCGCCTGACCGGCTGACGCAGGCACATGGGCAACGCGGCATTTGGCGCCTTGCATCGGCTGGTCATCAAGATCGGCTCGGCGCTGCTGATCGACTCACAGGGCGAGCTGAACCGCTCGTGGCTTGAAGGCTTGCTGCACGACGTCGCCGACCTGCAGGCCGGCGGAAGGCAAGTACTGATCGTCTCGTCCGGCGCGGTTGCACTGGGCTGCTCAAGCCTCAGACTGAACCGGCGGCGGGCACGGCTGGAGGAGCTGCAGGCGGCGGCCGCGGTCGGGCAGGTTCGGCTTGCGCACGCGTACCAGGAACTGCTCGCACAGTTTGACCTGAGCGGCGCGCAGGTATTGCTGACGCCGGATGACACCGAGGTTCGGCGCCGCTTCCTGAATGCGCGTGGCACCCTCGAGAAACTGCTGGAGCTGTCTGTTGTGCCAGTGATTAATGAGAACGACACCGTGGCGACAGACGAGATTCGTTATGGCGACAATGACCGGCTCGCCGCCCGCGTCGCGCAACTGGTCATGGCTGACGGTCTCGTGCTGCTGTCCGATGTCGACGGCCTGTACTCGTCGGACCCGCACCGGGATGCCGGGGCCGGGCACATTCCGGTGGTCGATGAAATCGACGACGACATCATTGCGCTGGCTGGCGACGCCGGCAGCAGCCACGGCAGTGGTGGCATGAAAACAAAGCTGCAGGCAGCACTGATTGCGGCCCGTGCGGGCTGTTCAACGTTTATCGCAAGCGGTGCGGTCGGCCACCCGCTGAAGGCACTGACGGACGGCGCGCGCTGCACCGTGTTTCGCGCGCCGGCAACACCGGCTGCCGCGCGCAAGCAATGGCTGGCCGGCATGCTGGAAGTACGCGGGGAGCTGCGCCTCGACAGCGGCGCGACGATTGCGCTGCAAAACGGCAAGAGCCTGTTGCCGGTCGGGATCGCGGAAGTTGTCGGCTTCTTCGGTCGCGGCGATGCCGTTATGCTGGTCGCGGCTAACGGCATTGAGCTCGGACGCGGGCTCGTCGCGTATGGCAGCGACGAAATTCGCATCATTCGCGGCAGCCGTTCCGAGGATATCGAGGCAAAACTCGGCTATCGTGGCCGCGCGGTCGCGGTGCACCGCGACGATCTGGTACTTTTCGCGGACGTCGGACAGGGCAACAGGCAGCCATGACAGTGCCGGATCACGACCACGGCATCGCGGACACGATGCTCGCGCTGGGCAAGCGGGCACGCGAGGCCGCGGCCAGCCTCGCCGTTTCAACAACGGATCGTCGCAACGATGCACTCATCGCCGCGGCGGCTGCCATTCGCGACCGCTCGGCGAATCTCCTCGCGGCAAACAAAAAGGACATGGCACGTGCCCGGGAACGTGCACTGACCGATGCAATGCTCGACAGGCTGATGCTCGATGACACCCGCATCGAGGCAATGGCCGCGGGGCTCGAAGCTATCGCTGCGTTGCCGGATCCACTGGGCCGGGTGCTCGACGCATGGGAGCGGCCGAACGGTTTGCGCATCGAGCGTGTTGCCGTGCCGCTCGGCGTCATCGGTATCATCTACGAGAGCCGCCCCAATGTGACAGCCGATGCAGCCGGCCTGTGCCTGAAATCGGGCAATGCCGTCATCCTGCGCGGCGGTTCCGAAAGCCATAAATCAAGCCAGGCGATACACCGCTGCCTGGCCGAAGGCATCGAATCCGCGGGCATCGATCCGGCCGCCGTACAGATGGTGCCGACGACAGACCGCGCCGCCGTCGGCTTCCTGTTGTCATCGATGGCGCAATATGTCGATGTCGTCGTACCGCGCGGCGGCAAGAGCCTGATCAAGCGTGTGCAGGATGAGGCGCGCGTCCCCGTCATCGGTCACCTTGAAGGAATCTGCCACGTCTATCTGCACCAGGCAGCGGACCCCGCCATGGCTTGCGACATTGCCTTGAACGCCAAGATGCGACGCACCGGAATCTGCGGTGCAGCCGAAACAATACTTGTCGACCGGAAGGCCGCCGATCTACTCGTGCCGCCTGTGGTCGAGGCGCTGGCGGCCGCCGGCTGCGAAGTGCGCGGCGATGAAGAAACCCGGGGGCTGTCACCGGCTGCAACCGTTGCAACCGAGGAAGACTGGTCCACGGAATACCTTGATGCGATCGTGTCACTGCGCGTGGTCGATGATATCGAGCAGGCAGTAGCGCACATCGGCCGTTATGGCTCCGGCCATACGGAGTGCATAGTTACCAATGACGCTGCAGCCGCGCAGTATTTTTTCACTAACGTTGACAGCGCCATCCTGCTGCACAATGCGTCCACGCAGTTTGCCGATGGCGGCGAGTTCGGCATGGGTGCCGAGATCGGCATTGCGACCGGCCGCATTCATGCCCGGGGCCCTGTGGGTGCCGAGCAGCTGACGAGTTACAAGTACCTCGTGCGTGGCGCCGGGCAGCTGAGACCCTGATGCAGAGGGGAGACGGCGACTACAATGTCATTGTCATCGGCGGTGGCATCAATGGTGCCGGCATCGCGCGCGATGCGGCGATGCGCGGCCTCACGGTGCTGCTGCTCGAGGCGCGCGACTTCGGCAGCGGCACGTCGAGCTGGTCCAGCCGCCTGATTCACGGCGGCCTCCGGTACCTCGAACACTATGAAATACCACTCGTCTATGAGTCCCTGCACGAACGGCGGCGGCTGCGGCGCATCGCCTCGCACCTCGTCAAACCGCTGCGCATCACGATCCCGGTCTACCGTGGCGGCCGCCGCCCGAAGTGGCTGGTGAGGCTCGGTATGCTGGCGTATGACCTGCTGTCACTCGGCAAGTCGCTGCCACGGCATCGTATGCTGTCTCGCGACGAACTGCTCGATATTGAGCCAGGCGTCAATCCGGAAGGCTTGCGCGGTGCCGCGCAATATTACGACGGACAGGTCACCTACGCCGAACGCCTCGTTATCGAAAACATCATCGATGCAGCAGCGGCCGGTGCCGATGTTCGCAATTACTCCCCCGTGACGTCGCTCGAGTTCGGCGAGGATGGCACGCACACTGTTGTATATAAGCACAACGGCAACGACTTGCGTGCCACCAGCAGCTGCATCGTCAACGCGGCCGGCCCGTGGGTCGATCGTGTTCTGGACAAGGGCAACGCCCCGATGCCGAGACTGATGGGCGGTACCAAGGGAAGCCATATTGTTACCGGGCTTTTCGACGGTGCACCAGGCGACGCGTTTTACGTCGAGGCGGCAAGCGACGGCCGGCCGATTTTCATCCTGCCCTGGAACGACCAGTACCTGATCGGAACGACCGACATACGCTACGACGGCGACCCGCGCGACGCGACAGCCAGCAGCGAAGAAATACGCTATCTGCTGGATGCGACCAACGCTGTTTTCCCAAGCGCCAGGCTGACAACTCACGACATACATTACGCTTACGCGGGCGTGCGCCCGCTGCCGCACCAGGCGGACGGACCTGAGTCCGCCATCACGCGCCGCCACATCATTCACCGGCATGACGGCCGCGCGCGCGGCATGCTGTCGGTCGTCGGCGGCAAGCTGACGACCTACCGGCATCTCGCCGAACAGGTCGTAGACTGCGTCGAGCAGGCCGGCGGGCGCGGCAAGTCTGCATGCGAAACCGGCACCACGCTGTTGCCCGGTGCCAGAGCATGCAATGAAGCGCAACGCGCGCTGGCCTCACACGGAGAATTGTCCGATGCAGGGCGTGGTCGCCTGCTGTCGATCTACGGCGGCAGAAGCCTCAGGCTGCTCGAGTTGATGAGCGAGGATCCTGCGCTGGCAGCAAAGCTCGACGCGGGTGGCGAGTCGTACGCCGCGGAAGTCATCCTCGCCATACGTCACGAGTATGCGCGGACGCTGGCCGATATCGTGCACCGGCGCATGATGACTGGATTGTCCCCGGACCTTGGCGAGGCGGCCTGGCCCGAGGTTGCGGCACTGGCCGCCAATGAGCTGGGCTGGAGTGACGAGGTGGTGGCACAACAGATGCTCAACCTCGAGATGTACCGCAATCGCCTTCGGGCCAGCATCGATACGCCCGTATAATCCGCATATTCGGAAAGCGCCAGGCGAAAGGGTGTAAATGAAGATCAGGAAATGGGCGAGCACGAGCGTGCTCGGCGTACTGCTGGCGGCACCGGCAATTTCGCAAGACGTAACAAGTGAACCTGCGCAGGATGGCGAACGCCCCAGGATTGGCCTCGTGCTCGGCGGTGGCGGCGCGCGCGGTGCTGCGCACATCGGCGTGCTGCGCGAGCTCGAGCGCATGCGGATACCGATAGACGCCATCGCCGGCACCAGCATGGGTGCGATCGTTGGCGGACTGTACGCCGCCGGCAAAACGCCAGCCGAGCTAGAACAAATTGTCGCATCGATCGACTGGGACGATTCGTTCCAGGACGGCCCGAACCGGCGCAACCTGCCGTTTCGCCGCAAGCAGGACGATGCGGCGTACCCGGTGCGATTCGAGCTAGGCGTGCGTGACGGCGGGTTCCAGTTGCCGCGCGGATTGGTCCAGGGGCAAAAGCTCGGGCATATACTGCGCGAGCTGACGAGCGAGGCGGCCGGTATCCGCAATTTTGACGAATTGCCGATCCCGTTCCGGGCGGTTGCCTCGGATATTGAGACCGGCGAACCCTATATCATGACGTCCGGCGACCTGCCGCTGGCGTTGCGCGCCAGCATGTCGGCGCCCGGAATTTTTTCACCGGTGGTCGTTGACGGCCGCACGCTGGTTGACGGTGGCCTCGTAGGCAACGTGCCGGTCAGTGCAATCAGGGCGATGGACGTTGATGTCATCATCGCTGTCGACGTCGAGTTCCCGCTTTACGAACCTGATCAACTGCAATCCGGGCTCGACATTACAGCGCAGATGCTCACGGTGCTGATAAACAAGGAAACACGGCGGCAGATTGGAACCCTGGACGACGACGATGTACTGCTACGCCCCGCGCTCGGGCAGTTCGGTTCGACAAACTTCAGCGAGATCATGGATGCGATCGAGCCGGGTGCCATCGCCGCACGCGAACACGAACGGGAACTGCGCCGATACTCGATCACTGATACGGCATGGCGCGCGCATATTGCCGCGCGCAAGTTGCCGCCGCGTCCGAAAGGGCACATCGATTTCCTGCGTGTAAGCGACGACGGTCCGTTGTCCGAGCGCGTTCTGCGGGCACGCCTGCACACGCGCGTTGGCGACCCGCTGGATCCCCAGGCGCTCGCCAGTGATGCGGGCAGGTTGTTCCATCTTGATCTTTATGAATACGTCGATTACCGGATCGTGGAGGATGGTGATGAGACGGGTGTTGAGTTCGTAACGCGGCCGAAGTCCTGGGGTCCAAACTACCTGCGCTTCGGCGTAGGTTTTGAAGACGATTTCGAGGGCCAGACGTCATTCAACGTCTCAACGCGACTGACGCGCGCGGGCGTTAATCGCCTTGGCGCCGAGTGGCGCACTGACCTTCGTGTTGGCACGGAGCCGCATCTCCAGTCCGAGTTCTACCAGCCGTTAAGTTTCGATGCGCGTTACTTCATTGCGCCCCGCATCAATCTCGCGCAGCGCAACCTGCGCACGTTCGAGAACAATGTCAGCATTGCGCGCTACCGGGTCGGCGAGGCTGAAATAGGTCTGGACGCCGGCCGCGAACTCGGCCGATGGGGAGAGCTGCGCGTCGGCGCCTACCGCGGCACCGGCAGTGCGCGGCTGAAAGTCGGTGACCCGTCACTGCAGGATATCGAGTTCGAAAACGGCGGTGTGTTTGTCAATTTTGCTGTTGACACGCTCGACAACTCACAAATTCCGCTGCACGGAATCCGGGCAGGCATGCGGTGGGACATGTCCCGCCCTGGACTGGGCGCGGACAATTCAATTGATACCGTCAGTACGGACTTCACGGTCGTAGATACCCGGGGGCGGCACACTCTGATGCTCGGGCTCGAATTCAGCTCGACAATCGAAACCGACAGTCAGGTACAGGACTACTTCCCGCTGGGCGGTTTCCTGCGCATGTCCGGCCTTGCACGCGGTGAGCTGAGTGGCCCGCACGCGGGCGTCGGTCGCGTCGTCTGGTACCGCCGTTCGGGCGAAACCGGCGGTGGTGTGTTCGATGTTCCACTTTACTTTGGCGCGTCACTCGAGACCGGCAACGTCTGGCAGCAACGCTCGGATATCGGCGGCGGGGACCTGATCGTCAACGGCAGCGTGTTCGCCGCGCTCGATACCTATTTTGGACCGCTGTTTCTTGCCGCGGGATTCGCAGAGGGCGGACAATCCAATTTCTACCTGTCGCTGGGCCGGCCGGACCCCTGAGCGGCCCCGAAGACAGCATCTCAATCCGGAGACAGGGTAGCAAGGAGTCCTTCGGAGTACTGCCGCGATGGACTGACGAAGTCTCTCCGGTTACCGCATCACTTTCTGCAGCATCTGCGTCGGCGTGTCGGTCTTGCGGTAATAGCCGTGCCGCTTCGCCACTTCATCGAACGCGCGGTCGCGCTCCTGCTCCGTGGCGTACCAGCGCACCCGCTCCCAGTTGTCACCCAGCAGGCGCTGGAATGTATCGCCGGCCGGCAACGTGACACGAACGCCGTACTTCTTTTCGACGCCGGCTTTCTCCGGCTGCACGAGATTGTGCGGGTGGTAGTATTTCACGCGGTTTCCTGCTGTCGATAACGTTGCGCCATTCGCAATTGTAGCGCAGTCGTCAGGCGAGTAACGAGTCCCTGGTATCACCGCGTCCGGTCGCCGGCGCCTTCGCGATCGGCCCAGCCGAGCAACCGTCGTGTAACGAAGAGGTAGACGGGTTTGCCGGTCGCCATCCACGATCGGGAAAGCGCTGAGGGTTTTGCCAGGATGCGATGCTCACGCGCGGTCAACGCCTCGCGGCAGTACGTGCGCTTGTGTTTCAACAGATGCCGCAAATCCTCGCGGGCGAGCATGCGAAACAGCCGGCCGCGCCTCAGGCTGACGCTCGCAAGCTGGAAATCGATGAAGGCCGGCGAGCCATCCGGTCGCACCAGAAGATTGGGTTCCTTGGCCAGGTCGTTGTGCGCGATGCCGGCGCGGTGCAGCCGGCACAGCAACCGGAAGGCAGCGCGAAAGTATGGCCGGCTGTACGGGCGCGCCTCCTGCATCGGCAGGCCCTCAATATGGCCGCGCTCGAGCATATCCCGACGGTACCGGTACAACTCCGGCACACCATCGATACCGTCCGCGGCCGCCAGCGCGCGGGCCTCGTTGGCTAGAAGCCGGCGCGCCAGCCAGCGGATCCAGATCGGAGCGCCGCGGGTGTCCCGCACGATGTGTGCGCGCTCGGCACCGTCAAGCCGGCGGACCTCGCCGAACAGGTCCCTTTTCAGGACCGTCGCGCTGGCGCCGGCCGGGCGTTCGCTATCGCTGTCCGGCTGTCTCATTGCTGTCATCCGGGCGGATACCGCAGGCGCGACACACGTCGCTGGCGGTGCGCCGGCAAAATACGCAGAATACACGAGCCTGCCGGCATCCCCCACCTCACGCCACAGACTGCGGCGGCGAGGCCGGGCGGTACTACCTGTGACAGGCGACGGCAACGGATGTACACATGAAAGGCATGAGCGACGACAGGAAGGGCGGCTCAGGTGGCCCGGACTCCGACTTCTTTACCGTCGGGCCGCCGTTGCACGCGGTGCGTGGCGGCTACGTGCGCCGGCCGGCAGATGATGCGCTGTACCGCGCCGTCGTCGCCGGCAAACACGCGCACGTCATCGCGCCGGCGCGCACCGGCAAGACCAGCCTCATTGCGGCAACAACGGCGCGCCTGCAAAACAATGGATTCAAGGTAGCGAAGCTAGACCTCGCGCAGATCACCGAACGCGACGGCGGCACCGATGCCGGCCGCTGGTATTACAGCATTGCCTACCGACTGATGCGGCAACTGCGGCTGAAGATCGATCTGCAGGAGTGGTGGCAGGACAAGGCGATACTCAGCAACCGACAGCGCCTCGTCGAGTTTTATATCGAGGTCATCCTGCAGAACATCCGCGAATCCATAGTCGTATTTATCGACGAGATCCAGTCCATCGAAAAACTGCCATTTTCCGAACACCTGCTGCCGAGCGTGCGGGCGGCGCACAATGCGCGCGCGACGGACCCGGACTTCCAGCGCCTGATCTTCGTTCTTGCCGGCGAGGTGGACACGACGTCGCTCATCAGCGATCCGGGCCTGTCACCCTTCAGCGTGTCGCAGAACATTCCGCTGGGCGACTTCACGCGCCGTGACATTGACCTGTTTGCGTCCGAGCTGAACCTGCCCCCAGCCGATGCGGCAACGGCGCTGGACCGCATCTATCACTGGACCGGCGGCCAGCCGTACCTGACGCAGAAACTGGCACGCGCGACGGCCCGCGAACGGCCGAGCGGGGACATAGACGGGCACATCGACCGCATCGCTGTCAAGCAGCTGGCCGGGCGCGCGGCGTTGCACAGCGAGCCGCACATGAGCCACATCCACCAGCGGATCGTCAATGACCGCAAGGATTACGAGGCGCTGCTGAACGTCTATGGACGCCTGCGCAAGGGCATTCCGGTACCGCATGACCCGGAATCCAGGTTGCATCGCAAGCTCCAGGTGATCGGCCTTGTGGTTGTCGATCCGGACGGACAACTTGCGGTACGCAACGAATTATATGAGGCGGTATTCACCGCACGCTGGGCCAACACCTACCTGCCGTTGCACTGGCGGGGCCCGGCGATCGCGGCAGCGCTGATCGTCCTGCTGATGGCGATACCGTTCTGGTACACACAATTACTGCCGAAGCCTTACATGCGCGCGCTGGTGTCGCCGACGCTGGCACTCGAGTCCGTGCACGATGCGTGGCGCAACCTGCGATCGTTCCCGGGGCACGTCGAAACCGCGGACCGGTTGTACCAGAATCTGCTCAGGAATCGTGCATCACTGGCCCGCGAGCGCGCGGTGATCACCGACATTGCGACTTACGCGCGTGACCTGCCCGGCGCGGCAGCATTCGCCGAGGACCTGATCGCCGGGTTCTGGGATCGCCGTGCGCAAGATGCAATGCGCGTTGAGGATCGGGATTCGGCATTGATGGCGGCACTGCAATCGCTGGTCGTATCGACAACCGAACGGCGCCGCATCGCTGCATCACTGGTTGGCGACGATTATCCGCAACTGATCGCGACGTTGCCTCCAAAGCCTGCCGAACGGATCTATTTCAATTCGCGGGACATGCTGTTGAGCCTGGTTAACAACGCGGTGGTCTCGCAATGGGCGCTGGTCAATGAGCAGGTGCAGGCGCGTGAGCCGTGGACGGTATCGGCACTCGAAGTCACACCGCTGGTCCGTCGCGTGGTTGTCGACCGCAACGCGACAGTGACGCGAATCGGCCTGAGCGTCAACGTAAGTCATGCGCGACTGGACGATCTTCGGCTGAAGCTGATTGCACCGTCGGGCCGGACTGTCGAGTTGCTGCCGGAAGGCAAAAGTTCATCCGTCAATGACGTTAACAATTTCAGCCAGGCGCAGCTCGCACCACTCAAAGGCGAACCGATAAGCGGCACATGGACTATCAGCGTGCGCGACGAGGCAACGGGCATCAACGGGCACCTGCACGGCTGGAACCTCAACCTGAATTCGCAGGTAGTCGTAGAAACCTTCGAACGCGGCCTGGACATACCGGCGCCGGTCGAGCGCGAATCCGACAACATCTGGTTCAGCGACGACGGCCGTTACGCCATCGCCCGGGCCCAACAAAGTGACAACGCGCGACTGTGGGACCTGGCCAGCGCGCGGCCCGCACGCAGCATCGCGGTGCCGGCCAGCGAGCGCGTGCTCGGCCTGGCCGTCGACGCCCGCTTCCTCGTGACGGTAGCCCAGGATGCCGTGCACATGTGGAGCACCGGCACCGGTCGCCGCGAGGCGGTACTCGATGCGGCGGTCGGCGGCGCCGATGTACAGCTGAGCAGTGACGGCCGCCACGTACTGGTCAGCCGCCGCGGCGCGACGGAGACGTCGTTTGGCCTGTGGTCACTCGAGGAACAGAAGCGCGTCGCCACTATGAGTGTGGCGGGCGCGCCGGCAATGGTTGCAATAAACGGCAGCGTCACGCGGATTGCCATTGCCGACTACGATCGAGCCGTGCGCATCTGGAACATGCGCACGGGACAGCAGGAGGCGCAGCTGGACCTGCATGCGCTGGCTACCGGCATACAGTTGTCTCCGGATGGCGATGCGCTGGCCGTTGTGCACGGTGACCAGGGTATTTCGTTATGGCGTACGGAGCAGCCGGCGACGCCGCTCCTGGTCGAGCAAGGCGACGACCGCTGGCAGCTCCGATTTTCGCCGAGCGGCGACCTGCTGGTGGCCGGCAGCAGCCGCCGCGGTTACCAACTTTACCGGGTTAGCGACGGCGCGATAGCCGGTCCGCCGCTGCATGCGGGGTTCGCGGCGACAAGCGACGCGCTACTGGCGTTCAGTGTTGATGAGCAGACATTGTTGTCGGCGGCGGCCGGCGATCGTGCACGCTTCTGGGAGCTGCCCGCAACGACGCCGGGCACGGATTCGTCGGAGGCTGGCGGTAGTCCGGCCCATCGCATCTGGCGCAAGTCCGGCGACTCGCTGGTGGCCATCGCGCCGGGCGGTGGGCGGCTGGCGATTGGCGACAGCGACGGGCACGTCCACGTGCTGAATGCCGATGCGAACGCGGCGGAAATTGCCGCGGCCAGTGACGACGTCAACTACATGGGTCACCAGGGTGCCGTCATCGAGCTGATGTTCAATGACGACGGCACCCGAATCGCGAGCGCGGGTGCCGACGGCACGATACGAATCTGGGACGCGGAAAGTGGTCTGCCGCAACCTGGCTACACGGACATCGGCAACAGCAACGTCACGGAAATGCAATTCTCGCCGGCAGGCCTGAATCTCGCGGTTCTCGGGGGGCAGCGTGTCTGGCTGATCGATGCAGCGGCAGGCGCTATCGTAGCCGACCGGGACCTTGGCGAGCCGCATGGGGCGATGGCCTTTGGCAACGACCGGCAACTGTATCTCGGTGCGGAAAGTGGCACGCTGCGGAGCATGGCAGCGGACCGTGTCGGCACCTGGAACCTGCGCAGCGTCTGGCAGGGCGAGCAGCCATTGCGGCGCATCGATGCGGCGGCCGCGCGGCCACTGCTGGTCGTCGTCAACGCGACGAACACGGCACAGATACTGGATATGCAGAATGGCCGGATGGGTCCTGCAACGCTGCAGTTGGCCGATGCGGTGAGCGAAGTGCTGTTTACCGAAAGCGGCACGCGCGTGCTGATCCGCACAGCACGCTGGATTCATCGCGCGGCAGTCTCGTCCGCCGGCCTGTCGTGGCTTGACGCGATTCGCTCACCGACGCCACTGACCGGTTCGCAAATGGTGTTCGACCGCGTGGATCAGCCAGGTGAGGGCGGAAGACGCCTCGACACCGTCGGCGATCGTGTCCTGATGCTGACGCGGGATGCAGGGTTCGCCGAAATCGCCAGGCTGAGCTTTGAATACGACGCGGGCCCGTTGTTGTTTGGCGGGCAGGACGAGTTGCTGGCAACGTGGCACCGCCGCCTGGCGATGCCTGCGGAACCGGGATTGGCGGAAGTGGTGGTCCAATAGAACAGTTAGTTCCGGTAGCAGGGCGAGCCGCTCTCTGCTGTCAGGTTCCAGGCTGTCGAATCGTTCTGAAAGTCAGGTTGACCCGAGGTCCGCACGGTCTGGATTCCTTGGGAATCCCGTGCTTCCAGTTCGCTTGTGTCGGCCCGGCCATCACCAGCACGCTGCTGGAAGGAAGCGGCATTTTGATGTCGGCAATATCCTTCCGGTGCCGGTGCTTGAGCACAAAGCGACGCACCTCGCCCAGCGATACCGAAGCAATCGTCGGCGAAGGTCCGAGTTCGGATTCGTCATCGGCATGAAACCCCATGCCATCACGATGGTCGCGATAGTAGTTGAGCAATACGCTGTTAAAGGATGCACCGCACAGCGCTTCGACGTGCCGGCGTATGACCTGCAACTTTTGTGTGAGGGGAAGAGGATCAAGGGCGATTCCGGAGTACGTGTACGTGTCCTCGCCATACCAGGCGACCAGGCGAGGTTGCGGATAGGTCTTGCCCCAGACGGTGATGTCTTCCTGTCGCCACGGTGTTTCAGCAATCAGTGATTCGAGCAGAAGCTGATCGTCTGTGCCAAGGTCGGCTTTGGGCCATAGCTTGATGTCGGCGTCCGCGACCGGCAGGTATTCAGGTTGTTCAAAATACAAAACCCGACAGCCCTCAAGGGCATTCGTACGCTGGAACGTAGCAGATATTTCGCACGTTGCCTTCGACAAACTCATCCCCGGCCATACTACATTGGTTCTTCCCGGCACCATCGTGCATGGCTTCCTGGCTAGATTTCACCCGGCATCCCGCGCGGCTTGTCGCCCCGGACTATCGCGGCCTCGCTGTCCATCATTTCTATGAGGTCCTCACGCGAATAGCTATAGGGCTGGTCATGATTCAGTTGCAGTAGCTCCTCAAATGCTTTGCCGATAGTGATCTGTGCCTCGATCGGTTCCGAGACAACAAGGTAATGCTCCTTGGGACTCTCGGCAAACAGGGCGTGTTCAATCGCCTCAGCCACCGGGATGGGTTCGGGCGCCGAAGGCGGTTCATCGCCTTCAAGACGATTACGACAGCCGCTAAGGTACCGCTGCATATCTTGAGCAAAATACCGGTAATTCTTGTCTTCCTGAGTGGCGAGCATCTTTTTGCAGCGTGATTCGCCGATCTGCGTGGCGAAATTACCGGGCTCGATCGCGCTTACTGACACGCCGAGCGGACCGAGCTCCCACGCCAGTTGATCGGTGAAAGCTTCAACCGCATGTTTGCTCATCGAGTACATGCCATAGCCGTTCAACCCGCCCGACAGGACGCCGGAAATTGAGCTGATATTAACGATACGACCGCCGGAGTCGATAATCATTGGCGCAAAGGCTTTGGTTACTCGAAACACACCAAATACGTTCACGTCAAATACGAATTCGAATTCTGATTCGTCCGCCTCGATCAATGGGGCGATGAGATTGACTCCGGCATTGTTGACGATTCCCCAGAGACCACGACCTTCGGAATCTATGAGCTCGACCGCCGCATCAATGTCCTCCTGAATCGTTACGTCGAGTCGAATCGCCTTTACGTTCTCAAGTGCGTTTAAAGCGTCGATGTCACTTTGTTTCCGGGCACCTGCATAGACGAAATACCCGGAACGAGCGAGTCGCTCTGCAGTCATCCGACCGATTCCTGAACTGGCCCCGGTTATCAATACGGCTCTTTGTTCACTAGCCGACTCAGTGCTCGCCAATAAAGTGACGCCAGGACACGAAGCTAAATATACAGCCAAAGCAACAGCTATCGCTTTTTGCATTCCTGTTCTCCTTTGACGGATATTCGTTATCGCTGGCGCCGGCTACTGGCAGGCTGCTCCAACGGAACTCCGCTGC
This sequence comes from uncultured Woeseiaceae bacterium, assembly GCA_964560775.1. Taxonomy (GTDB): domain Bacteria; phylum Pseudomonadota; class Gammaproteobacteria; order Steroidobacterales; family Woeseiaceae; genus Woeseia. The sequence goes on from CAZLNH010000066.1 coordinate 37,739, forward strand.
AAATTTCGTCTGACCAGATGATCAACCGTTGCCCATCCCAGCGCAAGTTTCAACGTGTCAGCGTGCGTCGCCGCGCAGCGTTCGCACCAGCAACTCCAGCGTTCCGGCCGTCACGTCCGCCGGCCGCACCGGCGCGCCAATTCGCAAATCAACTCCCGCCAGCAGCTTTCCCGGGACGCGGCGTAAGCCGCCGCTCTTCTTCCGGCTGAACCAGCTGCCCCACAATCCGCTGAGAGCCATGGGTATCACTGGCACCGGGCGCCGTTCGATGATGCGCTCGATGCCGGAGCGGAACGGGTGCACGCGACCATCGCGCGTGATAGCGCCTTCCGGGAAGATGCAAACGAGTTGCCCGTCCGCCAGTTCCTCGTCGATGCGGTCGTAGCTTTCCTCCAGCAGCTCTGCATCTTCGCGCGCCGAGGCAATCGGGATTGCTTTTGCCGTCGTGAAGATAAAGCGAAGCACCGGAATACGGAAAATTCGGTACCACATGACAAAGCGCACCGGGCGCGGGATGCAGCCGCCAATGACCAGTGCATCGACGAAACTGATGTGATTGCAGACAAGTACCGCAGGGCCGCTATGTGGAATATGCTCGAACCCATGCACGCGGATACGGTACAGCGTATTGATCAGTACCCACACCACGAAACGCATCAGGAATTCAGGCAGCAGCGAGTATATGTAAATCGCAACTACCGCGTTAAGAACAGCAAGAATAAGGAATAGCTGCGGAATCGTCATACCGGAGCCGAGTACCGCCAGAGCCACGAAGGCCGCGGCGACCATGAAGATCGAGTTGATAATATTGTTTGCGGCGATAATGCGGGACAGTTGCTGGCGTTCGGCGCGGTCCTGGATCATTGCGTACAGCGGCACGCTGTAGAAACCACCGAACGCGCCTAACAGAGCCAGGTCCACCAGCACGCGCCAACTGCCGGACCGTGCGAGAAATTCACCAACCGTACTGACGCTGACCACACTCACCGCCGGTTGCGCGAAGTACAGGTCAATGGCAAAGACACTCAGCCCGATGGAGCCGAAAGGTACAAGGCCAAGCTCAATGCGCCGCCCGGACATCTTTTCGCACAACAGCGAGCCCACGCCGACCCCCACCGAGAAAGCGACCAGCAGTATCGTCGTAATTTCTTCGTTTGCATTGAGGATCGACAGTGAGTACGCCGGTATCTGCAGCGTCAGGGCCGAACCAAAAAACCAGAACCACGAAATACCGAGGACGGAAAGAAAGACGCTGCGATCACGCCGTGCATAGGACACGATCCGCCAGGTTTCAGTCCACGCGTTCCAGTTGAAAGCAAGTTCCGGATCAACGGCGCGCGTCACCGGAATGGCGCGGCTCGCGATGTAGCCCAGTAAAGCCACGGCGATGAGGCACGAGGCCAGCAGCACTTGCGTGTCGGGATCGATCGCAACCGACAGGCCGCCCACGATGAGGCCGAAGATAATAGCCATGTATGTGCCGGACCCGACCAGTGCGTTGCCACCGACCAGTTCCCCCGTTGCAAGCTGCTGGGGCAGGTACGCATACTTTACGGGGCCGAACAGCGTTGACTGGCAGCCCATCAGGAACAGCACGAGCAGCAACGTGTTGTAGCGACCACTGACGAACGCGTAGGCCGCCAGCAACATCAGCACTACTTCAAACAGCTTGACCGCCCGGATCAGGCGTGATTTCTCGAACTTGTCGGCAAGCTGCCCGGCGGACGCCGAAAAAAGGAAGAACGGCAGGATGAAAAGGGCGCCCGCGACATTGGCGAGTTCGCTGGCATCCAGGCCGGCCACCTGTGTGCCCTGGAACGTAATCAGGATGACCAGTCCATTGCGGAATATGTTGTCGTTGAACGCGCCGAGGAATTGCGTCGCGAAGAACGGGGCAAACCGGCGTTGCTGCAGCAGTGAAAACTGACTCGTTGTGGACACCCGCGGGTAGGCTCCCGGCTGAAACGGCGGCGTCACTATAGCAAGACCGGGTGCCGCGTGCCGCAACCGCAGGAGCGGTGTTATCATCGCAGTATCGTTCACCGTCGCCGGGCGCAGACCATGAACAGGACGGCATTGCTGACATACCGCGCAGGCTGGCTCACCACCGGCGTTGCCTGTATTGTCATCGCTGGTTGCGGCGAGGAACCGCCGCCGCCCACTGTTAGCGAATTTGTCGACGATCCGATCCAGCTCGAGGCAGCCCTCGTTCGTTGCCGCGAAAATCGCGGCGAGCTGAAGTACGATGCCGAATGCCAGAATGCCCGCGAGGCAGCCAATCAGGTCGAGGCGGCACAGACTGCAGCCAACCGCGCCGAGCTCGAGGCGCAATCCGAACGGAAACGGCAGGCATTGCGCCGCGCCCAGGAAGCAGCAGCCGAGGCACGCCAGCGCGCGGCGGAAGCGGAGCGGCTGCGGCGCGAAGCGGAGTTGCTTGGGCAATATGAGACGGTTGGGGAGGGTGATGGCGCTGCCCCGCCGGACGATTCGGGCGTGAGTCAGCCGGAGTCCGCGGAGCCGGTACCGGATGACAGTGCCGTTGAATTGCCCCCGCCCGATGAGGGTGAGGCGAACGATCTTGAGTCAGTGCGGGAAGAACTGCGCCGGCGGCAGGAGCAGTAGTCTGGTTACTGCAGCGTCATTGTGGAAGCACAGCAAGCACTTACGTCACGAGGCGCGTAGCGCCGTGGTGATCCCGCACCGCTTGGCAGAGTCATGGTCGGTGCGAGGTCGCCACGGCGCTACGCGCCTCGCGATGACGGCGGCGCTACGTGCCTCGCGATGACGACGGCGCTACGTGCCTCGCAATGACGGCGTCGCTACGCGCCTCGCGATGACGGCGGCGCTACGTGCCTCGCGATGACGGCGGCGCTACGCGCCTTGGGTCGACGGTTTTAGAAATCCTCGTAGAGTTCGTCGTCCGGTGGCGGTTCTTCGGGCTCGCCGATGCCAAAAGTCCTGACGGACGGTCCCTGCTCACGGTCGACACCGCGATCGGTCCCGCTGCGTGCGCCCGCGGCGGTGTCCATGCCCGGTTGCTGCGGCAAGCTCTGCGTTTGTGCACTCAATACCTGCACGAAGTTATTGGCGACATCAGGCGCGACGTTGCCCGAGCTGTCGAAAATTTGCTGCGGCGTCATCAACGCCGAGCCGTAAAACGCGGCGTTGGCCTTCCTGTCCATCGTCAGGCCCGCGCCCTGCAGTGCGATACCGGCAAATAAACCCCGGCTGCGCGAGTATGAATAGACTTCAGCTTCGAACTGGATGTCAGTTGCCACTTCGGTATGCCGGCCGACCGGCCCCGCCGCAATAGATGCGTCCGCACCCAATGTAAATTTGCCTTGCGAGATGCCGTCAACACCCTTGCGTGTTTTGAACACCAGCACTATGTCCGATGATTGCGCGCCAATCTGCCAGCCGATGCTGCCGCCGGTCAACGTAATGAACGCCGGGTTGCTCCACGTGTTGTCGTCCTTGCGCACGACGACAATGCCCTTGCCGCGACGCGCGCCTAATCCGAAACCGACGCGCACGACATCCGGAATGACGGCGACTGCGTAGGCGCGCGCAAGTAGCGTCGGCGGAACGCCGGACTCCGGTATGCGCCGCAGCTGGTCGATAACATCGGTGGCTACCGCGACACGCTCCTCTTCGCGGGTGGCCGCGGCGGCGGGTAGCGCCAGCAGCAGTGCCATAAAAATAAAGACGGGTCGGGTAATTCTGTACATGAATGTGTACCAGTTTTTGTCGAGTGCCCGGGCATGGCGATTTACCGGCCCGTGCCGATAACCATGCAGAACCTGCATGCGGCAGGAAGTTCAATCGCGGTCAATGATACGCGAAATCGGAGCGCTCGACCTCAAGGGGAGGTAGCGGACAGTTGAGCGAGGCGCAGACGGCGCGCAGGAGTTCCGCTTCGGCCGTTGCCAGACGTCCGTCCGCGCTGACGGCGGCCGCGATCGCATCGACCAGTGTGCGCTTCCCCTTGCTGTTCAGGCGTTCGAGGATGTCGAGGCTTTTCTCGAGTGCCTCGGCACCGGGCCGGCCGCCGTTATTCTGCTCCAGCGCACTATCGCCGGCCCAGTCGCCAAACACTGACACTCCGTGCTCGTATGCGCGTTGCCGGTCCTCGTCGGTATGATTGCCGCGATCCGCAACGATCCGCAGCAGCATCAGTGCGGCGTCGCGGATCTGGTGTTTCGAGCCGCGCTGCCCGCGGTTGACGATGGACGGTGACAGTGCCTCGTCCAGACTACGCTCGAGGATGCGCAGCAGGCAGAACTCGTGCAGCTCGACAACGCCATCGAGTTCGACAAGCCGCCGGCAAAGCTGCACGAGAAACTCGAGTTGCGGCGTCGGTGTATGACGCAATGCGGGGAATGCAATCTCGAGTAGCGGCAGGCGCACGGCCGCGCCCCGCTCGGCTACCAGCGCCCAGTACTCGCGCACGCTGTTGCTGCGCGCTTGTCCCACCTGCTGTGTCAGGACATCGAAACTGCGGTCCGCTGCATCCGTTCGCTGTTGCACGAACAATGCAACGGTTAGCAGCCACGCGTCGCCGGGTGCATGCGCGGCATCATAAAGTGTCGCCGGCAGTTCGCTGCGCAGGCCGGCGGCGAACACGACGTGTTCCGGCGCCGGATTGCCGACACTGTCCTGGATCGACGACAACGGCGCGTGGCCTGATGCGTCCGCGAAGCCCGACGCGACCGTCACCGCATCCTCGTCCGTCACAGTCTGTCCCGCCGAATAGTCGACCTGCGGCAGCTCTTCTTCGCGGAAGTTCGGTTCGAGTGTCTGAATGCGTTTAATGAGCGGCGGATGCGTTGCGAACAACGACGACAGCCGGCTGCCGCGTGCAAAAAGCATGTGACTGACTTCTTCCGGGTCGGTTTCCTTCAGGAACGAGTGTTCCTTGTAGCCGCCAATTTTCTTCAGCGCATTCGCAAGCCCCTGCGTCTGGCGCGTGAATTGCACGGCAGAGGCATCAGCAAGGTACTCACGCTGGCGCGAGATGGCAGCCTTGACGATGCGCGCGAAAAACACACCAATCCAGCCGAGTACGAGCAGCCCAACGCCGAGCAGGACAATGCCGCCTGCGCCCTTGCCGCGCCGGCTCGAGGCAAGCCGGCTAAAGCGGCCACCGCGCACGATTACCCGGCCGATCAGTCCCAGCACCATGATGCCGAACAGCACGCCCATGATGCGCATGCTGAGCCGCATGTCGCCGTTCAGGACGTGGCTGAATTCGTGCGCAATGACGCCTTGCAGTTCATCGCGGTCCAGCAGTTCGAGAGTGCCGCGCGTGACGGCGATGGCGGCATCGCCCGGTGCGAAGCCGGCCGCAAACGCGTTGATGCCGGCTTCGCGTTCGAGAACATAGATCTCGGGGACCGGCACGCTGGAGGCAATCGACATCTCTTCAACTACATTGCGCAGCCGGCGCCGGAGCGGGTCCTGTACATCCGGCGGCACCTGCACGCCGCCCATCGCCTGTGCGACGCTACTGCCGCCGCCGGCTGACAGGCGCGCGACCTTGAAGAGGGTCGACAGCACGATCAGCGACAGTGCCGCCGCCGCGGTCATTAACAGCACCGTGCGGTCCGGCTGCACGCTGTTGCTGTAGAAAATGACGGCCACGACCGCCGTCACGCCTGCCACGATCAGCGCCGTGGCGAGCATGTAGACGAACACCAGCCAGCGGGTCGCCTTGCGCGCGTTGTCCTGTGCCTCGAAGAAGTTCACGAGCTAGCCTCGGCAGGGACGGTTACAAGAGCCGGCGCGCTTTCTACACACCGGCCCGGTTGCCCATACCCCCTGTCAGGTAAAGGCGACCTTCGGCACTTCGCGCTTTTCCTCGGATTCGATCTCGAGGAAGCTGGCCGGCTCGAAGTTGAACATGCCGGCGACGATGCTGTTCGGGAAGTTCTCGACCGCGTTATTGTAGGCCATGACGCTGTCATTGAAGGCCTGGCGCGCGAATGACACCTTGTTTTCAGTGCTGGCGAGCTCCTCCTGGAACTGCATCATATTTTGATTCGCCTTCAGATCGGGATAAGCTTCGGCCAGGGCAAACAGGCGGCCCAGGGCATTGCCGAGAGCGCCTTCCGATGCGCCCAGTTTCTGCATTGCCTCGGCGTTGGCCGGGTCCGCTTTGGCCGCCTCGAGGTTCGACACGGCGGAATTGCGCGCATTGATGACTTCGTTGAGGGTTTCGCGTTCATGCTTCATGTAGCCCTTGACGGCCTCGACAAGGTTCGGGATCAGGTCATGGCGCCGGGTCAGCTGGACATCAATCTGCGCGAAGCCGTTCTTGACGCGGTTGCGGGAATTGACGAGGTTGTTGTAGATGCCTATGGCATAAACAACGACAACCACGACGATTGCGAGGAATATCAGGAATGAGGTCACTGTCTGCCTCCCGGTCACTAGTGCCAGCGCCGAAGCATAACCTCCGGCCCGCGGTAACGCTAGCTGTTGTTTTGTTTGCCTTTTCCTCGCTCGCGGAACCCCTCGAAGCGGCCTGGGTCGGCGACACACAGGCTCATATGGGTACCGAGGTGCGCGTGCTGCTGTGGCACGACGATGCCGCTGCCGGCGAGGACGCTTTGGCCGCGGTGTTCAGCGAGGTCGAGCGCATCGAGGCGATGATGAGTACCTATATCGAGGACAGCCTCATTTCCGTCGTCAATCGTGAGGCTGCGCTGCGGCCGGTCCCGGCCGGCCGCGAACTGTTCGACCTGGTAGTACGCGCGCTGGATGTGTCGGTGCTGACGCACGGCGCGTTCGATATCACGTACGACAGCGTCGGCCAGCACTATGATTTCCGCAACGGCGAGCGGCCGGATGACGAAACCATTCGGGAGGAGTTGCCGCGTTCGGACTACCGGCTCGTCGAGACCAATACGGGCGACCGGACGATCCGCTTCCTTGCGGACGGCGTGCGCATCAATCTCGGCGGCATCGCCAAGGGTTATACGGTCGAGCGGGGCATTGAGATTCTGCGCCTGCGCGGTGTCCGGCATGCCATCGTCTCAGCCGGTGGTGATTCGCGGCTGCTCGGCGACCGGCGCGGGCAGCCGTGGATCGTCGGGGTGCGCGATCCGCGCGAGGAAGGCAAAGTCGCGGTGCGGATACCGCTCGAGAACGAAGCTGTATCGACGTCCGGCGACTACGAGCGTTTCTTTGTCGACGAGGGCACGCGCTACCACCACATCTTGCAGCCGTCGACCGGCACGCCGGCCAACGATGTGCGGAGCGCGACGATCGTCGGTCCCGATGCAGTGCTGACTGATGCACTGTCGACATCGGTATTTGTCATGGGCGTCGATTCCGGTCTGCGCCTGATCGCCACGTTGCCGGATTACGAGGCGCTCGTCATCGATGCTGACGGCAAGCTCTGGTACTCGGACGGGTTGCAGCCGCCGGAATAATCGCCGTGCTTGCATAAAGCTGGTGCGAGCAACTGCAACCGCCCTCTTGCTGTCGCCAATCCGCGACATCTTTATTATAAAATTCAGAGTGATACGCTGCCGGTTCGCATAGCCATTCAGGCTATTGTCACCTTGCAACCGGCCATTTGTGACGATCATCACGGCCCCCAATGTGCCGCGGCTGTCACTATTCCCTATCGAAGGCACGCCGCGTGAAAAAGTGCGCCGAACGGATCTCCGAAATACTTAAGCGGAGAGAGCCAGGTGCAAGGAACGCTGCGTGCCGATACGCCCGGCCGGGAGTGCCGGGCGGCTACTCAAGGGAACGAGACTATGAACGGTCTGAAATCGGCAGTACTGGGTGCGTTACTGAGCGTCTTCGCGGCGAGCACGCTCGCGTCGTCGGGCCTGGCGGGTCAGCCCGCACCCGATTTCGCGCTGAAAAGCGCAAGCGGGGAGAATCTGAGACTCAGCGAGTATCGGGGCGATGTCGTCATGATCAATTTCTGGGCTACATGGTGCGGCCCGTGCCGGCAGGAAATGCCGTTGCTTGACGAGCTGTACAGTCGCTACCAGCGCGTCGGTTTCCAGTTGCTTGGCGTCAATATCGATGACGACTCCCGCCGCGCGATGCAGATGATCGAGGACCTGGGCGTCAATTTCCCGGTGCTTTTCGACGAGTCCAAGGAAGTAAGCCGCCTGTATCAGGTTGAGGCGATGCCGGTGACACTGATTCTCGATCGCAGCGGCACGGTCCGGCATGTGCACCTCGGCTACAAACCTGGTTACGAGCAGAAGTACCTGACCGAGATTCGCGCGCTGTTGCGCGAGTAAGCGGCAGTTGATGCAGCACGCAGGAGATCACAGGTGACAATCAGAGGTGGATGGACAGCCGTCGTCGCGGGGATCGCCCTGTTCATGGCCAGCGGCACGCTGCAGGCAGACGAGGCGGATAGCGCGCTGCGGACCGCAAGTATTGACCAGGAAGTGCAGTCACTGAAAGACGAGGTGCTGGATCTAAACCGCGACCTGTTCCTGCTGGAAGAAGAACTGCTGTTCCCGGCGAACTCGCAGGTGGCGTTCTTCATCTCGGTCGACGTCGGCGAGTACTTTGCGCTCGATTCTGTCAATCTGAAAATCGACGGCAAGGAAGTTGCCAACTACCTGTATACGCAACGCGAAATTGATGCGCTGTTGCGCGGCGGCGTGCATCGCCTGCACATGGAAAACCTGAAGGTGGGCGATCACGAACTGGTTGCTGTGTTCACCGGCAAGGGCCCGCACGACAGGGAGTACCGTCGCGGCGCGACCGTCAGCCTGAACAAGGGCATAGGTGCGAAGTACGTCGAACTCTCAATTACCGACACCGTGGTGAAACAGCAGCCAGAGTTTGATATCCGGGAATGGGAGTAGTCCTTGTTCATGCGCTTTCCCTGCGTCGCGTTGCTGTCGGCACTGCTGCTGGCGACGGCGCCAGCACCGGCCTCAGCGGATGGCAGTGACGGCGGCACGATCCCGACGGTCGTCAAGGAACCGCACTATGGCGAGATCCTGTATTACTTTTATCAGCAGGACTATTTTCCGGCGATCGTAAGATTGCTCGCCGCGCGAGAGCGGTCACAGCTTGACGATCATGGCGCCGAAGCGGAACTTTTGCTTGGCGGCCTCTATCTTTCCTACGGCCAGCACCAGCATGCCGCGCAGATTTTCGAGCGCCTGCTGGCCGATCACACGGATTCTTCCGTTCGCGACCGCACCTGGTTTTTTCTCGCGCGCATCTGGTACCAGCGTGGCTACCTGGACGAAGCGAAACAGGCGTTGGCGAACATCGGCGATGAATTGCCCGGCTCGATGGAAGCGGAAAAGGTCAACCTGCTCGCGCAGTTGTTGATCGAAAGCGGCGACCATAGCGGTGCCATCGAGTTGCTCGCGCGTTGGGACGACAAGACAGAGTGGGCGAGTTACGCGCGGTTCAACCTGGGCGTCGCACTCGCCCGCAGCGGCCAGGTCGATGCAGCAACGGCGCTGCTGGACGACCTGGGGCAGCTCGAACCGTGGAACGACGAACTGAGCGCCTTACGCGACAAGGCCAATCTTGCGCTCGGCTACGCATTGTTGCAGGACGGACAGTCTGCTGCCGCAAAGCGGCCGCTGCAGCGCGTGCGCCTCGAAGGACCGTTCTCGACGAAAGCATTGCTTGGCGTCGGCTGGGCGGATGCGGAGGCGGAGCGCTACGAGCGGGCGCTGGTGCCGTGGATGGAACTGCGCGGGCGCAGTTTGCTCGATCCGGCGGTGCAGGAGTCGATGCTCGCGGTGCCGTATGCGATGGCCAAGCTCGAATCGATCAGCCAGGCGGCGGATTTCTACCTGGATGCGATCGAGGCGTTTTACGAGGAAGGCGGTCGCATCGATCACGCTATCGGGGAACTGCAATCCGGCAAGCTGCTCGCAGAGTTTCTTGACCACGACGCCGGTGCATCGACAGGCTGGCACTGGTCACTCGCCAACCTGCCGCGCAATACGGAATCACAGTACTTGTACCACTTGCTAGCAACTCATGAGTTTCAGGAAGGCCTGAAGAACTATCGCGACCTCGACTACCTCGCGCGCAACCTCGAGAAATGGCGGGACAGTCTCGATGTCTTTGGCAACATGCTCGCAACGCGCACGGCCGCCTATGACACGCGCCTGCCGCTGGTTCAGGACAGTCTCGCGCGAGCCGATCTCGAGCGCATGGTGGACGACAAGCTTGATTTCGATGCGCGGGTTGCACGTATCGCGAAAGAGCGCGACACGCTGGCGCTTGCGACCGGCGAGGAATTTGCGCTGTGGGGCGAAATCGCGAGCGTTGAACAAACGCCGGCGTTGCAGTCGGATATTCCTGAGGCGCTCGACGCGCGCCGCCGCGTGCGCCTGATGAAGGGCGTGCTGATCTGGGAACTCGACAAGGAGTTTCGCGAACGCCTGTGGCGGCTCGAGCAGAGCCTGAACCAGACCGGCGAAGCGCTGGTCGAGGCGCAGCGCGCACGCCGCCAGATTGACCGGTCGATGCGCACGGAGCCTGAAACGTTCGGTGATTTTGGCGCGCGCATCGACAGCCTGAATCCGCGTATCGATTCATTGCTCGCGCGTGTCGATGACGCGCGCGCACGGCAGCATTTGTATTTGCAGAACATAGCTATTGGCGAAATGCGGGCGCAGAAGGAACGGTTGAACACATATACGGTGCAGGCACGGTTTGCCCTGGCGGCCATCTATGACCTGTCGTCGACTGTCGGGAGCACGGCGCAATGAGTGGCGTCAATCACCGACTGCTGCTGACGCTGTTCGTTGCGCTGTGCGTAGTGGGGCCGCTTGCGGCAAAAGAGCCGGAAACAATCCGCAGTCTCGAGAAACAGAATGTGGAGCTGCGGCCAGGCCGCACGATCGCCGGCAGCAATGACAAGGCGCGCGATAACTATCGTGCGTTCCTGGACCTTGTGTCCGATGACCCCGAGCTGCGGGCAGAAGCCATGCGCCGCCTGGGTGATCTCGAGCTTGAATCGCTCGAGGCCGAGCAGTTGACGCAGAACATCGACAGTATCGGCGGCTACGACAGTGCTGTCGGCCTGTTCCAGCAGTTGCTGGAGGCGTACCCGGACTACCGCCGCAATGACACGGTGCTTTACCAGCTCGCGCGCGCCTATGAAATCGCCGGGCAGACGGATGAAGCGCTTGCCACGCTCAATGAACTGGTCGATCGCTACCCGGAAACGGCGCGCCGCGGCGAAGTCGAGTTTCGCCGCGGCGAGATGCTGTTCCTGCGCAAGAATTACGATGCAGCTGAGGCCGCCTACGAATACGTTGTCGGCCAGGGCGAAACATCGCGGTACTACGAACAGTCGTTGTACAAGCTCGGCTGGTCGCAGTTCAAGCTGGCGAGTCACGAGAAAAGCCTGGATCCGTTTTTCACTTTGCTCGACCGCAAGATGCCGTCGATCGAGCTGGAGAACGGCGACGACGATCTTTCGACGCTCGGACGTGCCGACCGCGAACTGGTCGAGGACACATTCCGCGTCCTGAGCATCAGTTTTTCGTACATGGAAGGCGCAGAGACGATCGGCAGCTACCTCGCGTCGCGCGGCTTTCCCTCGTACACACACGTTGTATACCGGAATCTCGGTGACTTGTACCTGGAAAAAGAACGCTACGTTGATGCCGCGGGTGCTTACGCGGCGTTCGTCGAAGTCGAGCCGTGGCATCCGCAGGCACCGTTGCTGCAGGCTGAGGTCATCGAGGCATACAAGAAGGGCGGTTTTGCATCCCTCGTTCTGGATGCCAAGGAAGCGTTCGTCGAGCGCTACGGCATGGACGGCGAATTTTGGGCGTTCAACCCGCCTGAACAGCATCCGGCCGTCATCGCGCAACTGAAATCCAACCTGACGGATCTTGCGCAGTACTACCACGCCGAAGCACAGCGCGATGGAGAGCGCAGCGACTACCAGGAAGCCGCGCGCTGGTACCGCAAGTTCCTCGCCTATTTCCCGGATGAGCCGGACAGCGCCCGCACCAATTTCCTGCTGGCCGAAATCCTCTATGAAAGCGCGGACTACGCGGCCGCGATGGCGGAGTATGAGCACACGGCTTACGAGTACCCCCGTCACGACCAGTCCGCCGAGGCCGGTTATGCGGCCCTGCTGTCGTACCGCCGTCACGAGGAAAGCCTGGCTGGCGATACCGCGACGGCCTGGCACCAGGATTATCTCGACAGCGGCCTGCGCTTTGCCGATACCTACCCGGAGCATCCCGAGTCGGGCGCGGTCCTGACGACGGTTGCCGAAGACCTGTTCAGGCAGAACCAGTTTGACCTGGCCATCGCGGTTGCGCAGAACGCGGTCGGCCGTGAACCGCCGATTGAAGCAACGCTGGCGGGAACGGCCTGGACCGTTATTGCGCATTCGTTCTTTGACCTCGGGCGTTTCGCCGATGCCGAAAGCGCCTACTATCAGTTGCGTCCATTGACACCAAACGATGACCTGGACGCACGACGCGAGATTGATGACCGGATTGCTTCGTCCATCTACAAGCAGGGCGAAGCCTCGCGAAGCGCCGGCGATCTTGAAGGCGCCGTCACGCATTTCCTGCGCGTCGGCAGCGCCGTGCCGGGATCCGGCATACGCGAAACCGCCGAGTACGACGCGGCCGCCGCGCTGATCAGCCTGGGCGCCTTCGATCGCGCGACCGGCGTACTAGAGGCGTTCCGCCGCGAATTCCCGGATAGTGAGTACGCGGGCGACGTAACACAAAAGCTCGCCGTGACTTACCAGGAGTCCGGACGCTCGGCCGCCGCCGCCGGCGAATTCGAGCGCATTGCCGCAGCGCATGGTGCAAGTGATGACGTCCGCCGCGAGGCGCTGTGGAAAGCCGCCGAACTCTACGAGACCAGTGGTGACAGTGGGCTCGAGGAGCAGGTGCTCCAGCGCATCGTCAGCCAGTTTGCGTCACCACTGTCTGAATCGATTGAAGCGCGTCACCGCCTGCTGCTGCTCGCGGAAGCGCGCGGCGATGACAGCGCCCGAAGCCAGCACCTCGAGGGTCTCGTGCGTGCCCATGCGACCGCGGGCGCCGAGCGCTCGGACCGCACCCGCTATCTCGCGGCACGCGCGTCTCTTGAACTCGCTGAACCGTTGCGTGAGCGTTTTGAGGCAGCGCAGTTCACGCAGCCGCTCGATGCCAGCCTGAAGCGCAAGAAGACATTGATGGAGGACCTCGTCGCTGCCTACGGCGACGCCGCCGACTACGGCATCGCCGAGGTGACAACGGCCGCGACGTTCCGGCTCGGCCAGGTCTACCAGACCTTTGGCCGCGACCTGATGGATTCGGAGCGCCCCGGTGATCTCGACGAACTGGCGCTCGAGCAATACGAATTGTTGCTCGAGGAGCAGGCATTTCCGTTCGAGGAACAGGCGATCGAGCTGTTCCAGGCGAACACGGTACGCGCCGCCGACGGTGTGTATGACGAATGGGTCAAGCGCAGTTTCGACGCTCTGTCGACGCTGATGCCGGCCCGCTACGCAAAACTGGAGCGCAGCGAAGATGTCATTACCGCACTGTACTGACTGGCAGCGCTTAGGCATGCCGATGCGGTGGACCGGCTGGCTCGCCACCGTCGTGCTGCTCGCTGGTTGCGCCGCCGGACCGGACGTCGAGCGCACCGGCGACGCCGTCACCGATGGTGAGGTACGCATTGTGCCGCCGCGCGCGCAGACACTGTATGAACAGGCGGTTGCCGCGATGGCAGCCGGCGATCACACCGATGCCGAGCTGCGCTTTCGCGAATTCCTGCTGCAGTACCCGGATTACCCAGGCGCGCACGTCAATCTTGCCATTATCTACGCCGAGGCCGGCAACGACGCCGAAGCCGAAGCTGCAATAGTGTCAGCGCTCGGCATCAACGCCGACCATGCCCCGGCGCTGAACCAGCTTGGCATGTTGCGGCGGCGCCAGGGACGCTTCGAAGAATCCGAGGCGGCTTATTTGAAAGCCGTCACAGTGGCGCCTGGCTATGCGCTGGCGCACTACAACCTCGGCGTCCTTAATGAACTGTATCTGCAGCGGCTGGAACCGGCGCTGCAGCATTTCGAGAACTACCAGTCGCTGACGGCGGCCGACGACGACGAGGTATCGCGCTGGATCGCGGACCTGAAACGCCGCCTCGGTGTTAACCAACGCACCGCAAATGTGACGGAGTGACCAGCATGAGAGGGCAAATGGCGGGATTATTCGTGCTGGCACTGGCTGTGTCGCTGCCACTCGCCGCGCAGGACACTGACAGCGTCGCGGACGAGGCTGAAATGCAGGAAGAGGCCCGGGAGCAGGAGCGCGATGAACTGGAGCCGGGGGTTCCGTCGGCTGTGCTCGCGGCTGATGTAGAGCGCACTGGCAGCGATGGACAGGTAATGGACGAACTCGATCTCGACCGGTCCGAGATCACCGGCAACCAGGAGCTGCCGAAAGTGCTCTACATCGTGCCCTGGCAGAAATCGGACCCGGGCGAACTGATGGGCAAGCCCGTCAACACCCTGCTGGATGAAGTACTGGCACCACTAGACCGCAGTGAATTTATACGGCAGATCGATTACTACGACGATCTGCACGGCACAGACGACGAGTAGACCGCTTTACTGTTTGATTGAAAGAGGAGTCATCAAATGGACGTTTTCAGCGCCATAGTGCGTTTTTTCCAGCAGGGTGGGGAGTTCATGTTCCCGATCCTGATTGTATTCGGGTTAGGTATAGCCATCGCGGTCGAGCGCTGGATGTTTCTGACAATGTCGGGCGCCAGCAATCGTGCGCTTTGGAAGAAGATTGTGCCGTACCTTAAGGCCGGTAACTTCCAGGAAGCCGCGCAGGTGACCGGCAAGTCGAAAGCGGCCATCGCCTCGATCCTGACCTACGGCCTCTATCGGGTGAAGTCAGCCCGCCGCCGTGACGATGTCGAGAAGGCGATGGAAGAAAGCCTGATGGAAGTGCTGCCGCGGCTCGAGAAGCGCACGCACTATCTCGCGACGCTTGCGAACATCGCGACGCTGCTCGGCCTGCTGGGCACGATCATCGGCCTGATCCGCGCGTTCACGGCCGTGTCGAACGCGAATCCGGCGGACAAGGCGGACTTGCTGTCGGCCAGTATCTCGGTCGCGATGAACACGACTGCCTTCGGCCTGATGGTCGCCATACCGCTGCTGTTATTGCATGCGTTGCTGCAAACCAAGACGAACCAGATCGTCGACAGCCTCGAGATGGCAAGCGTCAAGTTCCTGAATGCTGTGACCGAGCGCCAGCTTAAGCCGGCCGGAGCCGCCGCATGAGATCCCGCCGCCGGGGAGGCCGTCGCAACAACGAGACGGTCGAACTGAACATTACGGCGTTCATGAACCTGATGGTCATCCTGGTGCCGTTCCTGCTTATCACGGCCGTGTTTTCGCGACTGGCGATTCTCGAACTGAATCTGCCGGGCTCCTCAAGCGAGCCGGCCGATGAGCAGGAGCAGGTATTCCAGCTGGAGATCATCGTGCGCAATGAAAAGATCGAAGTTGGCGACCGCAACATTGGTGCGCTCGGCGTGTATCCGAACGAAGTCGACGGCTATGATTTCACCGCGCTGAGCGAAAAGCTCGGTGAAATCAAGCGCGACTATCCTGACAAGACCGACGCGGCGATACTGCTCGAGTCCGACATCCCGTACGACACGCTCGTGCAGGTAATGGATCGGGTTCGCGTATCGGAGGCGGTCGTGGACGGCTCGATTGTCCGTACCGAGCTGTTCCCCGATATCTCTATCGGCGATGCGCCGGTTGCGAACGGAGGCGCCTGATCGTGAAGATGTCGGCCCGGGCAAAACGCATGGAGCGACGTCACGAGCGCGCCAAGAAGGGCGGCTCGCTGAATCTCGTGTCGCTGATGGACATCTTCACGATTCTGGTTTTCTTCCTGCTCGTCAACTCATCCGACGTCGAGGTTTTGCCGAACGCGAAGGATATCCAGTTGCCGCAATCGATTGCCGAGGAAAAGGCGAAGGAATCCGTCGTCATACTCATAGGTGACGACGACATACTCGTGCAAGGCACGCCGGTCGCCAAAGTTGCCGACGTCATGGCCCGGCAGGCCAACCTGATTCCGGAGCTGCGCGACGCCCTGTTGTCGCAGAACGGCCGCGTTTTGCAGCGCGAAGCAGAGGACGATATCGCCGGCCGGGAAGTCACGATCATGGGCGACAAGGATATTCCGTATCGATTGTTGAAGAAGGTGATGGCGACCTGCACCGAGTCAGACTACGGCAGGATTTCCCTGGCCGTCTTGCAGAAAAGCTCGGACCAGCTCGAGCAGATTTCGGCGGCTGCCCGCTAGCGGGCGGCAGGGTACAGGCCAGGAGTTACGGATTGGACATCCCGTATTACAGAGAGTATGAGTTGCCATGGACGGCGGGCTCCGAGCAGGAACAGAAGTTCCGCAAGCTGCTGGCCTGGATCATGGCCGTGCTGCTGCTCCTCGGCGCCGTCTGGCCGTTTATTCCGACACCCGCCCCCGATCTCACGCAGGTCGAGGAAGTGCCGCCCCGCATCGCGAAGTTGCTGCTGGAGCGCAAGCCGCCACCACCACCGCCGCCGCAGGTCCGTGAACCGGAGCCGGAACCCGTCCCCGAAGCCGAACCGGAACCGCAACAGGTCGTCGAACAGGCGCCCGAGCCGGAGCCCGTTCGCGAACCCGAACCCGCGCCGGTCGACCAGAGGCAGGTCGCGCGCGAGCGTGCCCAGGCGGCGCTGATGCCGTTCGCCCAGGATCTCGCACAGCTCCGCGATAGTGATGTTGTCGACCGGGTCGCGGACAACCGCCCGCTGACGGCGTCGGTCGGCAGCGCGGAGCGCAACGAGCGTTCAATGATTACATCGCGCGCCGGTGCTGCGAGCAGCGGCATCAATACGGCGTCGATGAGTCGCAACACCGGCGGTACCGGACTCGGCAGCCGCGAGACGACGCAGGTCGAAAGCAATGTCGCCAGTCTCGCCGAGAGTGCAGACGGCGCACGACGCACCGGTACGAGCGGCAAGGCCTCGCGCAGTCGCGAGGAAATCGAACTCGTTTTCGATCGCAACAAGGGAGCAATCTTCGCACTCTACAATCGTGCGCTGCGTGCCGACCCGACACTCGAAGGCAAGCTCGTCCTCCGCCTGACGATCGCGCCGAGCGGTGAAGTGACCGCGTGCGAAGTGGTTTCGAGCGAGCTGGGTGACGAGGATATGGAGCGCAAGTTGGTCCAGCGAGTGATGCTGTTCCGGTTTGAGTCTAAAGACGTCCAGACGATTACGACGACCAAGCCGATAGATTTTTTCCCCGCGTAGGGGCGGATTATTCACGAACGGCACGGCGACAGGGGCGGAGGTGTGCCCCGGGGTGCGCCTTCGCCTGCCACCCAAGCCAAACGTTCGTGAATAATCCGCGTCTGCAGAGGGTGACGTTACCTTCAGTCCACCCCGGCCCGGGCCTCATCCAGCAGTTTGTCGCGGATGTCATCGATATGCGGCTGGCGCTTCGGCGTAACCTTGCCGAGGCAGTGCCGCTCGCGGGGGCAGTTCGTGCTGCGCGGGCAGATGATGCTGGCCGGCTTGGCTGCGCCGTCCGCGACCCAGCCGATATTCAGGATCTTGCTGACGCTTTCGAGCTGCTGGCGAGCCGCGTCGGGAATCGCGGCGACGCCCCCTTTCCGGTTGCAGCATGCCTCGATCGCATCGATTGTCGCCGCCGCATCAAACCCTTGGGCAATTAGCGCCGGTGACAGGTCGATGCCGGAACACATGACGTGCATGTTACCGGCCGCATCGCGCGTGCGCACTGACTGGCAGCAATAGAGGCGCTTGTCGTCGCCGGTGCGTAGTACCGAGATCTGCGCCGACGGCTTGTTCGAACGCGCGTTCAGCATCTTGAACACAGCCCAGTGCTGGCACGGGTCCGGCACGGCGCGCATGTTGCCCCACGGCAGCGGTATGCCGTTGCCGCGGTAGACGGCGCGCAGGTTGCCGGGCGGGTAGGCGTCGAAATAATGCCAGTGCGGGTAGGGTGACACGCTCGACATGCGGCGCATGACAAGACCGGTCGAAAGCTCGACCCGGCGGCCGGTGTTGACCGCGTAGGCATGCCGTGCCAGTAGCTGCCGGAACGGTGTTTTCGGCGCGAGCAGCGCACCGGCGAAGTAACTGCATTCGAAATCACGCCACGCATACAGTATGTCCTTCGCATCCATGTGCGGCGATTCAGTTTCGTAGCGGCGGTTCGAGCTGCGGTCACCGGAGACCTGCGCGGCGCGCGCGCCGTCGCCGTCGTGCAGGACGACATGACCGATATGGCTCGCCAGGTCGTATTTGAGTCGCTGCGGTGTCGCCTCGAGCTGCCGGTTGATCCACAGTGTATTCGGCGGCTCGTAGAACGATCGCAATAACGTCTTGAGTGACGCCTTGCCATCCGTACCGATGCGGCCGGGACTGCGTTCGAACCAGCGAATGCGCAGCCCGACCTTTTTTGTCAGCGCCAGTGCATCGTCGAAGCGCAGCGGGAACTGCTTGCCGCCGACACTCTCGGCGGCGCGTTCGAGATCCGGGAAACGGTTCTGCTGCATTTCCTGGTGGGCACGAATCAAGAGGTGCGCGAACTGCGTGCCGGTCGTGCCGGTCTGCGACAGCAGTTCCGGGATGGCGGTTTGCAGCAGGTCGGACGAGAACAGGAAGCCGGGCTCGAGCGGCATGCCGTCGATGCCGCCGGCGCGCGGCGCGGCCTGTATCGTCTGTTCGCTCAAGGTTTCGTCGAAAAACCAGCTCAGGTCCTTCTGGAAGATGCTCGCGATGACCTGCATCAGCGGCTCGGACGGCACGCGCTTGCCGTTCTCGATCATCGACAGGTAGGACACGGACGGCGAGTTGTCGCGATCGACCTGCATACAACGCACGGACAGGTCCTCAAGCGTCAGGTTATGACGCTTGCGGAGTGCGCGGATCTTCGTGCCGAGGAAATGGGCCTTGCGGTACAAGCCGTGTGAAGTGCTCATGACATAACCCGGTTGTGAAATTAACACTGTGAAATTTCTAATGTGAAATTATAGCTCCAATCGGCCTACTATGGCTATCAGCTGTTCACGCGGCAGCGAATCACGAATTCATGTACGGCAGGAGGACACCATGCAGCGACAGGATCAGATAAGGAAGCTTGCGAAGGACTGGGCCGGAAACCCGCGCTGGAGCAGCGTGCGCCGTGATTATTCGGCGGCGGATGTCGTCAAACTGCGTGGCACGGTGCTGGTGGAGCACACACTGGCACGGCTCGGGGCCGAGAAACTGTGGCGCCTGATCAATAAGGACGAGCCACTTTGCGCCCTGGGAGCGCTGACCGGTAACCAGGCCATCCAGGAGATCCAGGCCGGACTTCGCGGCATTTACTGCTCAGGCTGGCAGGTTGCCGGCGACGGCAACAGCGCCGGTGAAATGTACCCGGACCAGAGCCTCTACCCGGTCGACTCGGTGCCGAAGATGGTCGAGCGCATCAACAACGCGCTGCTCCGTACCGACGAAATACATGCGCTGAACGGCGACGACAGCATCGACTGGCTGGCGCCGATCGTCGCCGACGCCGAAGCCGGCTTCGGCGGCAACCTCAACGCATTCGAACTGATGAAACACATGATCCGCGCCGGTGCGTCCGGCGTGCACTTCGAGGACCAGCTGTCTTCGGCCAAGAAGTGCGGCCACATGGGCGGCAAAGTACTGGTGCCGACACACGAGGCGGTCGGGAAACTGAGTGCCGCGCGACTCGCCGCCGATGTCATGGACGTACCGACGGTATTGCTTGCGCGCACCGATGCCGACGCTGCCAACCTGATTACTTCGGACTCCGATGAACGTGATCACGAGTTCATCACGGGCGAGCGCACGGCCGAAGGTTTCTACCGGACCAGGCCGGGCCTGGAGCAGGCGATCGCGCGCGGCCTTGCCTACGCGCCGTATGCCGACCTGATCTGGTGCGAAACATCAAAGCCCGATCTCGCGCAGGCGAAGCGCTTTGCCGATGCCATTCACAAGGAGTACCCGGAGCAGCTGCTGGCCTACAACTGTTCGCCGTCGTTCAACTGGCAGGCGAACCTTGACG
>CAZLNH010000067.1:0-11578 GCA_964560775.1 uncultured Woeseiaceae bacterium
CCCGTCCGTCCGCCGTGTACAGGTAGATGCGATCCTGCAACAGGTGATAAACGCCCTTCAGCCGCCGGCCCATGCCGATGGGCCACGTGACCGGCGCGCATTCAATACCGAGTACGGATTCGATTTCGTCCAGCAGCTCGAGCGGCTCACGCCCTTCGCGATCGAGCTTGTTGAGAAAAGTCATTATCGGCGTATCGCGCAGCCGGCACACTTCCATCAATTTCACGGTGCGCTGCTCGACACCCTTGGCGCAGTCGATGACCATCAATGCCGAATCGACGGCCGTCAGCGTACGATACGTATCCTCGGAAAAGTCCTCGTGACCGGGCGTATCCAGCAGATTGACAACTCGGTCGCGGTACGGAAACTGCATGACCGACGATGTGATCGATATACCGCGCTGCTGCTCGAGCGCCATCCAGTCCGACGTCGCATGCCGGCTCGCCTTGCGGCCCTTGACGGTGCCGGCTAGCTGGATCGCGCCACCGTAAAGCAACAGCTTCTCGGTCAGCGTCGTCTTGCCGGCGTCCGGATGCGAGATAATGGCAAACGTCCGGCGTTTCCCTGCCTGTACAGCAATGCGCGACATAACTTCCCGGTGCCAGGACCGCGCCCATCGCGGCCCCAAAAGGCCGCGCAGTGTATCTCACGCCGACACCAGCGGCCACTGACGGATTATTCATGAACGTTTTGGTGCGGTGGTTGGCGAAGGCGCCCCCTGCCAATGTGCCGTTCATGAATAATCCGAGATCGTGCCAGCCGCAAGTGCCGAAGTATCCTTATGGCACAGAGGAGCACCGGTACCCCCTGTCGGGGGCCCTTTGATGGAAATAAAGCGGACCGAAGGGAGCCATTCCGTCAAAGGGCCCCCGGCAGGGGGTACCAGTGCGGCGGCAGGGGGTACCGGTGCGGCGGCAGCGGTCCTTTAGTGAAAAGTACTACAAGTCGTCATCATCAAACCGCAATGACAGTACGTCGGCGTCCTCCCGCCCCCCTTTTGCCTGGTAATAAGCCGGCCGCTTGGCAATCCGATGAAAGCCTTTCTTGCGATACAGCGCCAAAGCATTGACATTGGACGGACGCACTTCGAGGAACACTTCCCGCACTTCGGCGATGCGCGCACGGCTCAGGACCTCGTCGAGCAGCCGGTCGCCGTAGCCCAGGGAGCGGTACATGGGATCCACGCAAAGGTTGAGAACATGCGCATCGCCGGCGGCAATCGAAAGAATGCTGTAACCGACGACACGGCCGCCACGATCGAGTACGACGCAGCCGTACCCGGCGAGCATGCAGTCACGGAAGACGCCGTGACTCCACGGAAACTCATAGCTGCGGCGCTCGATATCGGACACCGTGACGAGATCGTCGTACGTCATCGAGCGGACGGAAACCGGCACCTCCTCGAGGCGCGATATCACTGGCTGCTCCCGGCAACGAGGTCGCGGGCGAGGCACAGGTCGGCCCACACTTTGCGCTTCTGCAAAGGGGTACGCAGCAGGTAGGCCGGGTGGTAGGTCACAACGACCGGCAGGGCGTGACGTTCGAGACGGTGGGGTTTGCCGCGCAGGCGGCCTAGCGGCGCGTCCGTTTCGAGCAATTGCTGTGCGGCGATGCGGCCGACGGCCAGTATCAGCTTTGGCCGGACCAGCGCGATCTGCCGGTCGAGGTAGGCGCGGCAACTGGCGGCCTCGTCGGCGTTCGGGTCGCGATTGCCGGGCGGCCGGCACTTCAGGATGTTGGCGATATAGACACCGTCGCGGCCGAGATTGACCGCGCGTAACATCTCATCCAGCAATTTGCCGGCACGGCCGACGAACGGCTCGCCGCGGCGGTCCTCCTCGCTGCCCGGCGCTTCACCAATGATCAGCCAGTCGGCGCCCTCGCTACCGACGCCGAAAACCGTTTGCGTGCGGCTTTTATGCAGTTCGCAACGCGTACAGGCAGCGACCCGCTCGCGCAGCGAAGCCCAGTCAAGTTCTGCCGTATCAGGGCCATAATCCGGCGGCGCATCGGCAATGGAATCCTGGACGGTAGCGGTCGAATCTGCGCCGCGCAGCCGCCAGACGTCAATGCCGAGGGCATCGAGATAGGCCCGGCGCCGGGTTTCACCGTGTGGGTTGGTCATTGCGCAATAGTGCCACGACAGGCCGGCGGATGCCGCTACCGCCGCGGTTTCGGCTAGGGATGCGGCAGGCGCGCCAGCACATCGGTTCCGGCGGCAAGATGCTGGCCCGCCGAAACCATCACACGGCTGTGCAACGGCAACTGCAACTCCGCGTAGCGCGTCAGGCGCAGGTAGGCGCATCGCTGGCCCTGGCCTACGCGCTCGCCGAAACCGAGGACGGCACGTGGCGCCAGGCCGAAGCGGTGGCCGCGGAATTGCAGGACGACGTCATCGCCCTCGTCCGTTTCTATCCACAGCCCGTTCGCGGCCTCCGTTGACGCCCCTTCCGGCCGTTCGCAATTTAAGTCCATGATCTTGCCCTCGACAGGGCTCCGCGCCGTATAGGTACCGAAACTGTTGACCCGGATCACGATTCGGTGCACCTCGCCATTGACTATGCCCCGGTCCGATACGCCGATATCGGTAATGACGCCGTCGACCGGACTTACTACGCCCAGCGGCACGGCGGGAATGATGCGGTGCGGGTCGCGAAATATGAACGACAGCCAGACAAACAGCAGTAGTCCCGGCACGGCGTAGCCCGGACCGACAAAGCGCCATCCTATGGCTGCAATTGCAACGCTCAATAGCATGAACGGTATGCCTTCGCGGGCCACGAACGGATTGCGGCGTCCCTTCAACTCAACAGTATCCTGGTTTTCTGCACAGCTTGCGGGACTGGTACCCGGATTCGCCGCCAACAATGGCCGGCGAGTTTGCAAGATATGGGCGCGCTGCACAAGGCTTCCGGGATCACCGTCGACGCGTGGCATGTGCAGAACGGAGGATCGGCGGGCGTCTCGTGTAGAATACGGCCGCTTCCGGTTGGTTAATTACAATATTCGGTCCATTTGTACCTATGCGCTTTACACAGTTCGGGCTAACAACGCTCAAGGAAGTTCCGGCGGACGCCGAGATCGTCAGTCACCAGTTAATGCTTCGGGCCGGGCTGATCCGTCGTCTCGCCTCCGGACTGTTTACCTGGATGCCGCTGGGCTTGCGCGTCGTGCGCAAGGTCGAGGCCATCGTTCGCGAGGAGATGAACCGGGCTGGTGCACTTGAGCTGCTGATGCCGGCCGTGCAGCCGGCCGAGCTATGGCAGGAGTCCGGCCGATGGGACCGGTACGGCTCGCTGCTGCTGCGCATGCGGGACCGTCACGAGCGCGACTTCTGTTTCGGTCCGACACACGAGGAAGTCATCACCGATATCGCACGGCGCGAGCTGAAAAGCTACCGGCAGCTGCCTGTCAATTTTTACCAGATCCAGACAAAGTTTCGCGACGAGATCCGGCCCCGCTTCGGCGTCATGCGCGCGCGAGAATTCATCATGAAAGATGCGTATTCATTTGACATCGACCACGACGCGCTGGTCGAGAGCTATCAGCGCATGCACTCCGCCTACACGGCGATTTTCGAGCGTCTCGGTCTTGAGTTCCGTGTCGTTGACGCCGACAGCGGCGAGATCGGCGGCAGCCGCTCCCAGGAGTTTCATGTGCTTGCCGACTCCGGAGAAGACGCCATCGCCTGGAGTGACGAAGACGATTACGCATCGAATATTGAAACGGCGAAAACCGTGCCGCCCGAAGACATAGCGCCGGCGCCCGCGGCAGATCTCGAAAAAGTATCGACACCGGGCACGCGAACCATCGACGCGCTTTGCGCGCAGCTCGGCGTCACTCCACAACAGACGATCAAGACCCTGATTGTTGCCGGCAGCAATGGCACGCCGGTCGCACTTGTGCTGCGCGGCGATCACGAACTCAATACCATCAAGGCGGCCAGGCTGCCGGGCGTTGCTTCACCCGTTGAAATGGCGGATGCCGATACAGTTCGCAAGGCAACCGGCAGTCCGCCCGGTTTTGCCGGCCCGATCGGCCTCGACATTCCGGTCTGGTTCGATCACGCCACGGCCTCGATGAGTGATTTCGTCTGCGGCGCCAACGAGACCGACATGCACCTTACCGGCGTCAATTTCGGCCGCGACCTGCCGCGGCCCGAGACCGTCGACTTGCGGAATGCCGTGGCCGGCGACCCGTCACCGACCGGCCGCGGGACGCTCAAGCTCGCGCGCGGCATCGAAGTGGGCCATATCTTCCAGCTCGGCACCAAGTACAGCGAAGCGCTGGGCGCGACAGTGCAGGACCAGGCAGGCAATGATGTACCGATGGCTATGGGATGCTACGGCATCGGTATCACGCGCATTGTCGGCGCGGCGATCGAGCAGAATCATGACGACCGGGGCATTATCTGGCCGGTGCCCCTGACGCCTTTCGACGTCGTACTGATCCCGATCAACATGCATCGCTCGGATGATGTGCGCGACGCGGCTGAAAAGCTGTACCTCGAATTGCAGCACATGGGCCTGGAGGTGCTGTTTGATGACCGCGATGCGCGGCCCG
Source organism: uncultured Woeseiaceae bacterium (assembly GCA_964560775.1). Taxonomy (GTDB): domain Bacteria; phylum Pseudomonadota; class Gammaproteobacteria; order Steroidobacterales; family Woeseiaceae; genus Woeseia. The sequence continues at coordinate 4,564 of CAZLNH010000067.1, forward strand.
GCGTCAAGTTTGTCGATGCCGAGTTGATCGGCGTGCCGCACCGGCTGGTCGTCAGCGAACGCGGCTTGCAAGCCGGAGAACTCGAGTACCGGCATCGCCGCGATCCGGACGCGAAGGTATTGAAACGTGAAGCGGCTCTCGACATTCTGCGGCAGGGCTGACTAGTCTGGCGGACCCGCCGTGCTTGCTTCCGCGGGCAGGAGTCGGCAATGAATGACGTACAGGATCGACAGTGACGGCGCATAACCGCACAACCGCGTTGGCGGTGTTTGTGGGCCTCCTGCTGTTGGCGGCCACGCCGCTTTATGCCACCGATTACGCCACCGAAAACCGGCCCGATCCGGTGCTGCGCGAATTGCTGCGGCAGGCAGCCACGGATGCCGAAAGCTTCCCGGACCGCTTCGATGCCCAGGTCTGGTTGACAGACATGTCACAGCGCCTCGCGTCGCAGGTCGAGGATTACGAGGAACGCATAACGATCCTGAAGCGCGCGCACTTCGAGGCGAAGCGCGCCGAGCTGCCACCGGAACTCGTGCTGGCCGTCATTGACGTCGAGAGCAATTTTGACCGCTACGCTATCTCCGTGGCGGGTGCGCAGGGCCTGATGCAGATCATGCCGTTCTGGCTCAACGAGATAGGCCGTCCCGACGACAACCTGATGCACATCGGCACCAATCTACGCTTCGGCTGCACAATACTGAAGTACTACCTCGACATGGAGAACGGCGACTGGATCCGGGCGCTCGGCCGTTACAACGGCAGCCTCGGCAAGCGCAAATATCCGAACCTGGTACTCGACCGGCTGCGCCTTAAATGGTTTCGCGGCTAGCCCGGATGGCACTGACTTAAGTATCGCGCGAACTCTGGGGAACGGCGCCCGTCATCGCGAGGCGCGCAGCGCCGTGGCGACCTCGCACAAACAATGACTCTGCCAATTGGCACGAGATTGCCACGCGCTACGCGCTCGCAATGACGTGAGACATGTGGCTGGTCAGGCGATCGTGAAGTCGTCGATCTGCCGGTACGGTTGCGGCTCGACGTCGACAGATTCCACGCTGGCCATCGCGGGCCCTGCATGCAGCCAGTGCTGCAATTCATCCAGTGGACCAACGGCGCCGCTCGCCAGCACTTCGACACTGCCATCGGGGCAATTCCTGGCATGACCACCCAGACCGAGATCGCGTGCCTTCGTTTGCGTGCTGGCACGGAAGAAAACGCCCTGCACCCGACCGCGAACGCGAAACAGGCGGCAGGCCGTCGATTGCCCATCGCTACCGGGATCCGCGGAATTCGGCACGTCAATCATAGGCACCACCGTCGTGTTGCACTAGCCCGCGAATCGGCAACGGATGCGGGCCGGATCAGCGGTCGTCGTCGCGCTGACTCTGGTCGGCAACGGCCAAAGCATGCAGTGCCCGGTTCTTCGCTTGCAGCGCATCACGTCTCGCCTGTGCATAGGCCCGCTCGCCGAGTTTACGCTGTGCGCTGTCGAGATAGGCCTCTGCCTCGCGAAGCGCATCCGCTGCATGACTCTCGGCTCCTGCCTCGCGCGCAACGGCGATCGCCTGGCGCGCGTCACTCATTTCCTGCACAGGCGGTGCCGTCTCGCAACCTGTGAAAAGCAGGACCAGCGCCAGCAGCCCGCCGCGCCACAATGCGCCGCGCGCGCTTTCGAAGGAAATCACTGGAAGTCTTGAGTGCACCGGGGAACGCTAGCAAGGCTGCCTGTATGCCGTCAAGCTGGCGTCGGGCCCGACCTGTTTCGGCCGCAGACTGCACCTAGGACCTGTCATTTCTCAGGCCGCTTGCCTATTCTCTGCCGGCAGCGGGCGCTTCCCGGCCAGACGACGTTGACGAGGTACGGCAAAACGCATGAAATTGACCATCTACCACAACCCAAAATGCTCCAAATCGCGGAAAACGCTCGAACTTATTGAAGAACGGGGCATCAGGCCGCGCATCGTCGCCTACCTTGACAGCCCGCCATCAGCGGCGACGATTCTCGAGCTCGCGGCGGCGCTCGACTGCCCTGTCCGGGACCTGTTGCGTACCGGCGAGGACGACTACCAGGCGGCAAGCCACGAGCTTGACGCCAGCGACAACGATGCGCTTGCCGCCTGGCTCGCGAATCACCCGCGTGTACTTGAACGGCCAATCGTTGTCGACACGGACAGCGGCCGTGCCGTCATCGGGCGACCGCCCGAAAACGTGCTGCAGCTGCTGGCGCCATGAACGACATCCTGGTGCTCTATTACTCGCGCAAGGGCGCCACCCTGGCTCTCGCCCGCGAAGTCTGCAACGGCATCGACGGGGTGGACGGCGCGTCAGCGCGCCTGCGCACCGTGCCGGCGGTATCAACCGTCGTGGAGGCCAGCGAAGCGCCGGTGCCGGATGCCGGACCGCCCTATGCGACGGCGGACGACCTTGCCGATTGCAGCGGCCTGCTGCTAGGCAGCCCGACCCGATTCGGCACCATGGCGGCGCCACTGAAATACTTCTTTGACGGGACGTCCGGCCAGTGGCTCGCCGGCACGCTGGCCGGCAAACCGGCGGGACTCTTTACGTCGACATCGACGCTGCACGGTGGCCAGGAATCCACGCTGCTCGGCATGGCGCTGCCGCTGCTGCATCACGGCATGCTCCTGGTCGGCGTGCCGTACACTAAAGCCGCGCTGTCCTCGACCACGACGGGCGGCACGCCGTACGGCGCGTCGCACGTGACATGGAATCGCCGCAATGACGAATTGAGCGACGACGAACGGCAGTTGGCGCAGGCGCTCGGCGCCCGCGTCGCATCGATCGCGCTGAAACTCCACGGATGAAATTTACTGGCATCAGACGGACATTACTTCCCGTACGAACGGTATCGTCAAGCGCCGTTGCGCCTTAAGCGCCGCGGCATCGAGTTCATCCAGCAGGCGATAAAGACTGGCCATGTCGCGGCGGCTTCGGCCGAGCAGGTAACGCGCCGTCTCGTCCGGCAGGTCCAGGCCGCGATGGCGCGCCCGCAGCTGCAGGGCCCTCACCCGTTCCGGTTCGGGCAAAGCCTGTACCCGAAATACGGGCAAAAGCGTCAGCCGGCTTTTCAGGTCGGGCAATTCGATGCCGCATTCGCGCGGCGCCATGCGCGCGGCCGCGAGCAGTGTCCCGCCGTTATCCGTAAGCTGGTTGCACAAAGCGAACAGCGCAAGTTCCCAGTCTTGGCGGCCTGCTGAGCGATCAATGTCGTCGATACAGACGTAGGACCGGGCGGCCACACCATCGAGGATGCCCGGGCCGGCACCGGCGAGCTGCCCGAGTGGCAGGTACATTGCCCGATCACCCAGCCGCTCGCAAACAGCCTGCAGCAGGTGCGTCTTGCCGGTCGCCGGCGCACCCCAAAGCCAGCAGCCGGGGCCGTCGCCGCCGCTTGCGAGCGATTCAAGCATGGCGACCACCGCTTCATTGCCGGCCGGCCAGAAACTCTCGAATACCGCATGATCGGCAAGCCGGAGGGGCAGTGCCAGCTGGCTCAAGGTTGCGGTTCTCCCTCTTCCGCGATCATGCGGGCATCAGGATTATCGGCCAGGTAGCGGCCATACATAAACCGGACCAGCACCGACAGCACCGCGGCTGCCGGCAGAGCCAGCAATATGCCGAAAAATCCGAACAGCTGGCCCCCGGCAGCAATTGCAAAAATGACGATCACCGGGTGCAGGCCGATACGATCGCCCACCAGCTTCGGCGTCAGGATGGATCCCTCGATCATTTGCGCCACCGAGAACACCGCGACGACACCCGCCATGCGCAGCAGCGGGTCGGGCTCGAGCACGACGGTCAAACCGGCGAGCACAATGCCGAACACGAAACCGAGGTAAGGCACGAAGCTGACAAGGCCGGCAACCACTCCGATGGCGATGGCGAATTCGAGCCCGACGAGGCTCAAGCCCAATGCATAGATAACAGACAGTGCAATCATGACCAGCAACTGACCGCGAAGGAAGGCACCGAGCGCCTCGTCCGTTTCGCGCGCGAGCCGGAATACCGTCGGCCGTTGCGCGGACGGAACCAGCGCGCCAAACCGCTTGATCATCAGGTCCCAGTCGCGCAGCAGGTAGAACGTCAGGATAGGAATCAGGAACAGGCTGATGACCGCGGCAACCACGGCGCCGCCCGATTTGGACAGTGACAGCAGGATCTTGCCGCCCCAGCTGCTCGCCATGTCGCTGTAACGGTCGAGAAAGGCGGCAATGCCGACGTTGCCCGACTCCACCCCTAGCAGTTCCGTGATGCGCGGCAGCCAGACCTGTTCCGCCTTCGCCAGTATGCCCGGCAGCGCATCGAGCAATGCTGACACCTGCGTCTGCAGCAGGGGCAATACCAGCAGCACCAGCAATCCCACGGACAAAAGCGTCAGCACGAAAACGCAGACAACGGCGATGGTGCGCGGCAGCCGCCAACGCTGCAGCCGGTCTGCAAACGGGTCGCCGATATAGGCCAGCAATGCCGCCGCGACGAACGGCGTCAGGACCGGTGCCAACAGGTAGAGCAACCAGCCGGTGAGCAGCAGCGCGATCAACCAGTTCATGCGATTGTCTGCGTTCATGCGGATCCCTTTGCAGCGTCACGGGCACGGCGCGACCATGACCACACGTAGTCCATGCCGCTCAAGACAACGGTAACGAGTACGCCCGCGCCGACAATGGTGATAGTAGCGAGCGGCGGCCAGTCGAACGATGCCCGGCTCAATATAAGGAGTACGAACAACAGTTCCAGCGCCGTATTCAGCTTGCTTAAGCGCGTGGGCTCGCCCTCGACCGGGCCGATAAGAAAATGGTAAAGCGTGGCACCGGCGACAATGACCGCATCGCGGATGATAACGACCGCCGCCAGCCAGAACGGGATGTCGCCGGTATAGACCAGCGTCACGAACAGGCCCGCAATCAGCAGCTTGTCGGCGATCGGGTCAAGGAGTGCGCCCAACCAGGAGCGCCAGTCAAACTGCTTCGCCAGGTAGCCGTCGACTACGTCAGTGACGCCGGCCAAGAGGAACAGCAGCAGTGCCGCCGGGTAGTGCCCGGCGATGATCAGCCACAAGATCGGGCCTACCAGTGCTATGCGCAATAATGACAGCGCATTTGGCAGCCAGCGCAATGACATGTTACTGCACAGGCGCCCCGGCGCCCTTGTCGTTATACAGGTACTTTAGTGACGGCTCCCCATCCAGGTCCGGGGGTCCGGCAAAGTCGTTCTCTACACGCAGTAACTGGCCGCTGAAGTCGAGCGCGGCCGCAAGCCGCTCGGCACCACCGTTAATGGCGACCTGGTAACTGATGCGATCGCCCGCGACCGATTCCACACGATAGCGCTCGATGGCACTGATGTTGTCCATCACGCGCTGAATTTCGCCGTAGGCGGCGATCGAGGAAATCCCGGACACCGCGAGAGCAACAGTTTCCACTGGCGCATTGCCGGCGACGGAGAGCTGCCCGGCCAGCGTGTCCGCCAGCAGGTGAATGACCTCGTCGGGTTCGCCACTCCATTGCCGCTGCTGGCCACCAAAATAGAATGTCCACCGGTTGCGTTCAGCCACGTCCGGCCGCAATCTGCCGACCAGCACCGCGCGCGCGCCAAAACGCTCTGAAACCTCGAGCAACTGGTCGTGAAACCCGCCCCAGATGTCGCTAAAATTGATACCTGCACGGTCATCTTCGCTGAGTTCGGGCAACAGCACCGGCACGCCGCGTTGCTCTGCGGTCCGGCGCACGAGCGTTAGAATCTGTTGGTCCCGCCCGGCTTCGCCCGCGGGCAGGCCGGCGGACGGCGCTTCGCCGGGGCCGAGCAGCTCACGCTCGCCCTGGCCCCAGTCAACAGCGAGCCAGACCACGGTCAGCGGCCGATCCCGGCCCCACACCGGGAATCCCGTCTGGCTGACGAGCGCTTCGATTGCGGCACCGTCCATTGACACGCGCAAGGTATTGTCGTCTCCGGGCCGGAACTGCAGCACGTAACGCGCTGGATTCGGAAAAAGTTCGTTCAGTTCACGCGACAACGCCGCCTGTTCGGAGCCCGTGATGCGCACCAGTATCTGCTGCAATGCCCGCCCATACGCCTCGTCGCGCGCGCGCGGGTCGTTCGGATCGAGCTGCACGTCGACGGTGTACAGTGACTCCATTTCCACAGCGCCGGCAAGCGGCGGCACCGGTAGCAGGGCCACCAGAAGCACGACGGATACCAGCAGTCTCGTGCGCGGCGCACGGCGCGTCGGAATGCCGCAACAGGTTGAATCTATCCTCATGAAAGTCGTTCCTGGTACCGGGTCCCTGAGAGCCACGCGGCGGCGCTTCCTGGCCGGCACGCGCTCTGCCAGCAGCTTTTGTCCGGCGATGGTGGTTTCAATGATCAGGCACTATTATATCGTTCTCGCGCAGTTTGCCACTGATCGGCAGCGCGGGGTACCTTGCGGAATCGGCAGCGCGACCCCGCCACCAACGGACACTTACCCGGACTGATGATTCACAAACCGCTAACCTATCGCGATGCGGGCGTCGACATCGATGCCGGCAACTCCCTCGTCGACCGTATCAAACCGCTGGTCGCCCGCACAAAGCGACGTGAAGTCATGGCCGGCCTTGGCGGTTTCGGCGGGCTGTTCGCGCTTGACCCGGGGCGATACCGTGAACCCGTGCTGGTTTCCGGAACGGATGGCGTCGGCACCAAGCTGCGGCTGGCCCGACAGACCGGGCTGCATGACACCATCGGTATTGACCTCGTTGCCATGTGCGTCAATGATGTGCTCGTGCAGGGTGCCGAGCCGCTGTTTTTTCTCGACTATTTTGCTTGCGGCAGGCTGGACGTCGATATTGCCGCGACGGTGATCGGCGGTATCGCGGAGGGCTGCGCACAGGCCGGCGCTGCGTTAATTGGCGGCGAAACAGCTGAGATGCCGGACATGTATGCCGACGGTGACTACGATCTCGCCGGATTTTGCGTCGGTGCCGTTGAAAAAGACGAGATCATTGACGGCAGTACGATT
>CAZLNH010000068.1:0-5891 GCA_964560775.1 uncultured Woeseiaceae bacterium
GTCCGCTTTATTTCCATCAAAGGGCCCCCGGCAGGGGTACCGGTGCTCCTCGATGCTCAATTGAAACTCCGGTACGTGCCAGTGGCACGATCGAGGATTATTCATGAACGCCACGATGGCCGGGGCGGAAGTGTGCCCACGGGTGCGCCTTCGCCTACCACCTAACTCAACAGTGCATGAATAATCCGGGACAGGCTATTAAAGCAGGCGCAGCGGTGACTTTTTGCCTGAGTCGCCGGCATCTTTGCGACGGCGGCGGCGCATGCGGGACTGGAGCTGGCTGCGGCGTTCCCTGAGCCAGTCTTCGCGGGTCAGGTCTGTGGTTTTGGCCTTGACCCCGGCGCGCGGGGCCATCTGCCGGCGATACTCGCAGAAATCATGGTACGCATCGATCTCGGGGCGGAGCTCCCGCGTGACGAGTTCGATCATGATCGCATCGTCGAGAAAGCCGAGGCCCGGAATATGATCGGGAATCAGGTCTTCCGGCTCGCTGAAATAGGCCAGTGCGTTCAGGACCCGGGAGGCATCTGACGCCGGCAGGCGCCATTCATGGTCATCCAGCATCTCGATCATGACTTCGAGCCGCTGCAGGCGTTCCTTGATGAAATCGGGCACCTTGACCGCCTCGACCCGCTGCAGCAAAGCGCGTGCAGCCGCGACGATATCTTCGGCGCTGATATTGGCGGCAGCCTTGCGCGCTTCTTTCATGATCAGCTGGAAATGCTTGAGATCGCTGTCTTCCAGCTCGAATGAAACACGCATGCTCATGCACGGGCCCCGCAGTGTGTCGTGAGGGCAGGCAGACTACCCGCGGCCCCGCGCACCGTCAATGGCGGCGGAATCCTGAGGATAGGCGCGGATTACTTGCTGCGGTTTGTCCAGCTCTTGGAGCGGTCGAAGCGGCCTGTGTTGTAAGGGTCGATGCCGCCATCCTGTTCGTCATCCAGGAGCGATTCATCGACTATCTTCAGGACCTCGTGCGTGCCGGTGTCTTCACGGACGTACTTGCTTCGAATCAGCACATTCTTGCCTGGACCCGCGTCTTCAATCCGGCCACCGATATCGGCCTGGAAAGTCAGGTCGGGAGTCTTTTTGACGGGCGGGCTTTTTATACCGACAGGGCGCTGTGCGCGCTGCACCGGCGGACGAACGCGTACCGGCGGCGGCCTGAATTCTTCATCCGCTTTCCTTTTGCCGGGAAAGAGCCAGTTTTTGAGTTGTTCCAGCATGATCAATTAATTCGCCACTAACCGCCTGTCGCTCGATGAGTCCGTCTGACACAGGAAGAGCATGCAAGAATGCTTACATAATTACTATTAAATCCGTCCTAAATGATTGTATAAAAAGTGAAAAATGTGAACTTTGTCACACAATCCCGGCTGCGCAAGACGATGCGGGCGGATTCAGACGCTGGACGTATTCCGGCTGGCCGGTGCCGGCCGGTCGCGGCGAAAACCATAAAGCGTGAGACGCAACAGTTGCAGAATTACATACGGTGACAATACCAGGTACCAAGCCATCAGCTCACCACCGCGCAACGCCTCGTGCAGCGTCGAATAGAAGTCACCGAAACCGGCGCCAGCGTAGTCGCCGAAAACGGCATCACCGACAAAATAGACCGCAATCGGCAGCAGCAGGATGCCGAACAGCACGAGCATCAGGAACAGTGCCAGCTCGCGTTTGAGTCGCGTCCTTGCGGGGGATGGGGCTGTGGACATAGTGGCCGGCTTGTAGCTGTAGAGAAGACGCCATCGTTCCTCAGTAGCGTCGACAGGTCAAGCCAGGCCGTCAGCGATCCAGCGAATCAAACGGCGACTCGACGCTGGTCCTGTCAGGGCCACCGCGCCGTCGTCCGGACACCACGTAGGCGAGGTGCAGGCAGGCGACAGCAAACAACAGGTAGTGCGGCAGTACCCAGAACCATTCGCTGATGTAGAGCGTCGCGAAGAGCGCGGTAAAACCGGCTGTCAGGTAGAAATATGGGAGGGCATCGTACAATAGCCGCGGCAACCAGATCTTTTTCATCGCCAGGTTGCCGGCCTTGTTCACCAGCGTACGCGTACTGAAAAGTTCGCGTGACTTGAGAGCGGTGCCGGGAAGCAGGTTCATGATCGGGTGGCGGTGGTTGATTGAGGCTTGACATTACCCGAACGCCGCAGAAAAGACCGTGCGTATCCTCACACTTCGACCGCACCACGGCCCGCACGAGCAGGTTTTGTTAACTCCGATGTGGCACAAACTATTCGAGGGAAAACGTTCCGGAGTGCATGCCGGCGCGCGACGAACTCAGCGTTTCGTGCGTTCCTGGTACACCAGTGCCGCGGTACCGATGACGATGCGATCGCCGTCATCCAGCAGCGCCTCTTTGACGCGTACATCATTGACGTATATGCCATTGCGGCTGCCGCGGTCGCTGATGCGGCAACCGGATTTTTCGAGGTTGATCACGGCATGCCGGCGGCTGATGCATTGTGTCTTGAGCTGGATATCGTTGTCCGCGGCCCTGCCAATCGTCAGGCGATCCTTGAATAGCGGGAACCGCAACTTCTGGCCGTCGATCGTGCCGACGAGCAACCGCGTGCAGCGCTCCCGGTCGACACCGTCGCGCGCCGCCGGCTCCTGGGCGTCGTGATCAGTGTCATCATGCTCCACAGGCGGTGTCTGTTTGCTGGCGAGTTCATGCAGCAGCGCCGAAATGGCACTGTCCTTGGCCGCAAGCCTGTCGCTTAGCTCGTCAATCTTCTGCCGCTGCTGGCGATCGCGCTTCTCAAGATCCTGCAGCTCACCGGTATATCGGTGCTCCGATGTCCGCAGGCGATCTTCAATCGTCCGTGCTTTGGACTGGCTGTCATAGAGACTCGACCCCAGGTCGTCATTGGCCTCCTGCAATGCGGCAGTGGCCGCATGCGACGACTCGAGATCACTGCGCAACCGGTCAATCTCTCCGTCGAGGCGGTGTTGCATTTCCTCCTTCTGCTGCAGGACGTCCGCCTTGGTCAGGCGTTCATCCTCGAGCTGCACTGAAAGGTCCCGGATCTGTGCTACAGCGTTGTCCAGTGCCTGCTGCAGGCGGTTGCGCTCAGTATCCAGCGACTGTGCCTCGCCGCGTGCGTCCTGCAGCTGCCGCCGCAGACCGTCCGCATAACTCTCGGTACGCCGGATCTGGTTTTGCAAGTCGCTCAATTCACTTCGCGCATGAACGGCCGGCTCAGAATCTGCCGACGCCGAAACGTCCCGGGCGCGCACCTGCTCGAGGTTTTGCTCGAGCATCCGGATAGCATCGGCGTCTGTCGCGTGCTGCTGCTCGAGTGCTTCGACACGGGCGGCGCCGGCAACAGTGTCGGCCCGCGCCCCGGCCAGTTCGGCAGTCAGTGCATCGAATGCCTGGGCTTGTTGCGCCAGCTGTTCCCGCAATGACGCGATATCCTCGACATACGCTGCAGTGTCCGGGACGCGAGCCTCGAGCTCGAGCTTTAGCTCTCCGAGTTCCGCTTGCAGGTGGTCTGTCAGTTCCTCGCGAGCCTTGAGCTCCTTGTCGAGGCCGGTCGACCGCGAGCGAAGTTGCTCGACGAGGTATTGCAACTCAATGATGCTGTCATTGCGGGTGCGGAGATCCGTACGCAACCGCGACGCGGGAATGTCGTCAACGTCATCGACGTCGTCAAAGTTGGACGTATGCTCATCCGATTCCCGGACCGTGCCGGTGCGCGCTCCGTGCACAGGCGTGTCGGCGAGCGCCTCCAGCTCCTCGGTGGGATCGTCATCCATGTTGGAAACCTGGCTGTCCATATTCTTGTTCTTCTGTTGGGGCCGTAGTGCGGATTCTAGCAGGAACTTCAGTTATTTCAGCCGGGGGCCGTTGGCAAAATTATGTCAATCCAGGGACCTGGCCAGGCGGCTACGCGCAGGGAACGGTGCGGCCGCTGGCCCACTGCCGGAGTGCATCGATCTTGTCGTCCATCACCACGGACAAAGGCTGCGTGGCACGGATTTCCTCAAGCAACAGCGCTGTCGTCAGTTTTGCCTGGCGGGCATGGGCGGTGTACAGGGCGGACACAATAGCCTGCTCGATTTCGGCGCCGGAAAAACCGTCGCTGGCGGCGGCAATCGTATCCAGGTCGATGCCATCCGCCGGTTGCCGGCGCTGACGGAGATGAATCCCGAATATAGTACGGCGCACGGCCTGGTCCGGCAGGTCGACAAAGAATATCTCGTCGAAACGACCCTTCCTGATCAGTTCGGGCGGCAGGGCGCTGATATCGTTGGCGGTTGCCACGACGAACACCTGTGTCTTGCGCTCGGCCATCCACGTCAGGAAGGTGCCGAGTACTCTTTGTGCAGTACCCGTCTCACCGCCGCGGCCAGCCAGCCCCTTTTCAATTTCATCAATCCAAAGCACGCACGGCGCCATGACGTCGGCTGTTGCCAGCGATTCGCGCAGGTTGCGCTCGGTCTCGCCGTGATATTTGTTGAACAGGGTGCCGAAGTCGAGCCGCAACAACGGCGCATTCAGTATGCCGGCGGTCGCACGCGCCGTCAGGCTCTTGCCACACCCCTGTACACCAATAAGCAGCAATCCCTTGGGCATGTCCAGGTGAGGCACGGACGCACTGTCCTGAAACGCCGGTTTGCGGCGCTCAAGCCATTCCCTGAGACGGTCCACGCCGCCCACATCACTGAATTGCCGTGTTTCATACTCGAACTGCAGAATACCGCCGCGGTTAAGCAGTTCGTACTTGGCTTGCATGACATCCGGCAAGTCACTTTTCGTGATGGCGCCGTCTACAAAAATTGCGTTGCGAGCGAGCCGCTCTGTGTCGCTGTCTGTCAAGCCGGCGAGGTTGGTGACGAGCATCTGGAACGCTTTCGGGTCGTACTGGACTTTTCGCCCCGGATTTTTCTCGACATACTCGGATGCGACCCGCTTGATGATTTTTTCGCGTTCTGCTTCAGTGGGCAAGGCCATGTCGAACCGGGCGGTAAGGCTGTCTAGCTCGGACGGCACCTTAACGGCGTGACTGATCAGCACGATCTGCCTCGGTACCTCACTGTAACGATTGCAGATATCCTTCAGCAGTCGAATGTTGACCGGCTCGTCCAGGTAATGATGGAAGTCCAGAAGTACGTACATGCCCGGTTTCGTCACCGCCCGAATATGACGCAGTACTTCCGTTGGTTCCGAGTTGTGCAGCTGCGGTTCGAGGGATATGTCAAGGCGTTGCAGGCCGTCGGTAACAGTCCATCGAAACAGCGGGGTGTAGTCATTGGTCGAGCGACTGAACGTTACACCGCGCAGCAGGTCGAGCATGCGGGCTTCGTCGCGGGTCTCGATCACAATCAGCGGCGTGCGCGATTGCAGCACCAGTTCCAGATCGCGTTGCCTGTCCATGGGTCGGTGAACGAGTTCTAGTTGCAGCCCGGAAGATTGCGGGCGCTGAGTGATTCAGAGGGTTCGTCAAGGAGTTCCCCGGCTTCGCGGCGGAGCATGCCGAGACTGACCGAAGTCTCCTTCCGGGTCAGCTCGCCAAGCAATGCATCGAGGCCCAGCCTGCCGGAGCTGCCGTCGCGCAGTTCCTGGTCCAGGTCGTACAGAACGGCGACGGCGTGTGCCGTCCTGACATAGGTCGACTGCCCGTCGCACAGGTCGAGAACCGCGCGACCGCTCTTCCGCAGGCTGTCGATAGTGTCCTCGAATCTCTTTTTACTGATCGTGCCGCTGCGCCGCAACAGTTCGAGGCTGTAGTACTCGGCAAAGCCCTCAACGATCCAGTCCGCACCCTTGGCACCATCGAGTCCGGTGGCCACATGCATGACTTCATGCAGTAAAGTGCTGGTCGCGTTTTCACTGATGAGTGGCCGGTCAGCGTGCAGGTAGATCGAGCGCGGGCCGG
>CAZLNH010000069.1:0-2835 GCA_964560775.1 uncultured Woeseiaceae bacterium
GGCTGCGGTTGCCGGCGTTGACTGCCTGCGCGACGATCGGAATACCGGCGAATCGGCCAACGGTGTCGGTCGAACTCAAAATGCGGTCACGCCGCCGGGCACCTTCATCGCGAAAGCGCTTGGCTTTGGCGCGCAGCATCAGGTGCGGGAAATCGACATTCCATTCGTGCGGCGGCACGTACGGGCATTTCGACATGTAGCACATGTCGCACAGGTAGCAGTTGTCGACGACATCCCAGAACGCCTTTTTAGGCACACTGTCGACTTCCATCGTCTCGGACTCGTCGACGGCGTCAAACAGTGTCGGGAACGCGTTGCAGAGATTGAAACAGCGGCGGCAACCGTGACAGATATCGAAGACTCGCTCCAGCTCCTGCTCGAGGGACTCATTGTCGTAGAACTCGTCCGTCTGCCACGCGAGTGCGTGCCGCATTGGCGCCTCGAGGCTGCCTTCGCGCTTGCTTTCGGGTTCGCTCATGCGGATGGGCCCTGGACGTAAAGAGATGCCCACCGGGCCGGAAGTCTGCGCGGTAACGGCGCAAACTCCTGCCCCCGGCTGGCGGCGCCTGGTGACGTATCAGTCGTCGAGGCTATCGAGCGCTTTCTGGAAGCGGTTCGCGTGCGAGCGTTCCGCCTTTGCCAATGTTTCGAACCAGTCGGCGATCTCGTCGAACTTCTCGTCGCGGGCCGTTTTGGCCATGCCCGGGTACATATCGGTGTATTCGTGGGTTTCGCCGGCGATGGCCGCGGCGAGGTTCGCCTGCGTCGGGCCGATCGGCAGGCCGGTAGCCGGGTCGCCAACGGTTTCGAGGTATTCGAGGTGACCGTGTGCGTGGCCGGTTTCACCTTCGGCGGTGGAACGGAACACGGCGGCGACATCGTTGTAGCCCTCGACATCCGCCTTGGCTGCAAAATACAGGTAACGGCGGTTTGCCTGGGACTCGCCGGAAAACGCGTCTTTGAGGTTGGTTTCAGTCTTGCTGCCTTTCAAAGCCATGGTGTTTGCTCTCCTCGGTTCCACTGTGTTTAGACTAAGTCTAATCAATACACGACTCTAAGCCCGGCCGCACGCCATGTCAACGCACCGGGCCGTTGACCGCCCCAGGGCGCGCCTGTAGCGTTACGGCCGGACTGTCGCCACGAGGTGCGAATCAACAGCATGGCCGCGAGCAAGAATATTGACCTGGAAAAATCCCTGGCGGACCTCGAGGCGCTGGTCGAGGAACTCGAAAGCGGCGACCTGCCGCTCGAGACGGCAATGAAAAAATTCGAGCAGGGCGTCAAGCTGACGCGCGGCTGCCAGAGTGCATTGAAAGATGCTGAACAGCGTGTCGAAGTACTGGTCAAGAGCGCCGGCGGTGAATCGCTGGAGGAATTCGATGGCAGTTCGTAGCGGTCATTGCGAGCCCGAAGGGCGTGGCAGTCTCGTTGACCTGGCAGGGAGTTAATCTGTGCGAGATCGCCACGTCGCTGCGCTCCTCGCGATGACGACACCCCGTCGATACGTCGCTGCTTTCCTCGGGACGGCAATACCCTGTCATTGCGAGCCCGAAGGGCGTGGCAATCTCGTTCCGATTGGCAGAGTCATTATCCGTGCGAGATCGCCACGTCGCTGCGCTTCTCGCGATGACGACACCCCGTCGATACGTCGCTACGCGCCTCGCGATGACGGGGGTGCTACAACCTCAGGTAGGCGGGTTGCTGTTGTCGCCCTGCAGGCGCGTGATCAGCGAGCGCAGGAAGACCTTGTTGAAGCGCAGCTGGCACGACGAGGATACCTGCTCCATCAGCGTCGAGCTGACGCGCAGGATCGTTACCGGACCCTTGGCACGAATGGACGCCGTACGCTTCGCGCCGCGCACGTAACTCGCTTCGCCGAAACAATCGCCGTTTGACAGTACGCCGAGCTGCTTGCGGTTGGCCTCGACCGTCGCCTGGCCCGAAACGATGATATAGAAACGGTCGTCCATTTCGCCTTCACGCACGATGTCGTCCTGGTCCTTGTATTCGTGCCAGTCGCTGGCACGCAATACTTCCCAGATCTCGGCGTGCGAAAACTCGTGGAAAAACGTCAGCGTGCGCAGCAGGTCGAAATGTTCCTGCTTGTCCAGGCTGTCGTACTTGGTACGCAGGTCCTTGTGCACGCGCGTCAGGTCGGCCGCCAGGTCGCTGCCGCTCTTGCAGCGCTTTTGCGGATCCTTCTGCATCGTCATCGCGACGACGTGCTCGAGTTCCTCCGGCAGATCATTGCGGTACGTGTGTATTGGCGGCGGCGTCGCGTAGACGATCTGGTGCAGCAGCTTGGACAGGTTGTCGGCGCGGAACGGACGGAAACCCGTCAGTAGTTCGTACAACACGGCACCGAGCGAATAGATATCAGAACGTGAGGTCAGTTCTTCGGACTGCACCTGCTCGGGTGACATGTAACTCGGTGACCCAGCGATGCCCTCGATACGTGATATATCGGAGTCGTTGCATATTGCGATGCCGAAGTCGATGATCCTGACGTCGTTGTCAGTCGTAAGCATGATGTTGCTTGGCTTGATATCGCGGTGAATGACGCCGCGGCTATGCGCGTAGTGCAGGGCTTTCGCGCATTTGTAGATGGTTTCGACGACATCGTCGACGCGCAACAGGTTATCGGGGCGGCAATAGGCAGACAGCGTGCGCGCGCCCTGGATATGCTCGGTGACAACGTAGTACTTGCCGTCTTCCTCACCCGCATCGTAGATCGGCAGGATGTTCGGATGCTGCAGCATGCCGACCATGTGCGCTTCATTGAAAAACATCTTGCGCGAGACCCGCGCGCGATCCGCGTCCGAGTCTTCCTCGATG
>CAZLNH010000070.1:0-2451 GCA_964560775.1 uncultured Woeseiaceae bacterium
ATACTAATAATGGTATATATACTAAAAACCATATGTGGCAGGTTTTCGAACACCGCAGTATTCAGCGGCGAATTCGCAAGTTGCCCAAAGATATTCTTAAACGATACGAGAAATGGAAAGATATCGTTCAAGTCTCGGGCCCGAAAGGACTGGGGCTGATTCGAGGGTTCAATGACGAATCGCTGCGAGGTGAATGGAAAGGGCATCGATCTTCCAGACTCAGCCAGCAGTATCGAGTTATATATCGCGTCGAGAAAGAGGATTTTTTCATTCTGGTTATTGAGGTGACGCCCCATGACTACCGGAAAAAGTGACATGAGGGACTTTAGGCTTTCCAAACGATATGTAGAGGTATCGACCGGTGAGTCGGTCCGCATTCTGCGGGAGCTTCAGGAGCTTAGCCAGAATGAACTGGCAGAGTGCAGTGGCATTCCTCAGTCAACTATCTCGGCAATTGAGAATGACCGGGTTCGGCTCGGGGTGGAAAGAGCGAAGGTTCTGGGCCGGGCTCTAAAGTGCCACCCGGGAGTTCTGGTCTTTCCTGGCTGGGATGTTGGGATCGAATCAGCAGCCTAACCATGCGCTGCACCCGACACTTGACCCAGCCCGCCTTACGCTGCCGCTCCAGGCGGTCTGCGTCAATTGCGGGTGAGCTTAGACGTTAGGCCGCAACAGAAACCATGTCGCGACCGAACGTCCGCTATACTCCTCAAAGCGACCACTTGGATCAATAAGATCGGAGTGGCGGCTACTGACCAAAGCAGCCCGTCAAAAACCGAGGCCGTTGTCGCAACAATATGCGTATTTTTCCGCAACACAGGCTTCTCCGAGCAGATGCGTACACAGTCATCCTTGCTTGGATTATGCTTTCATCGGCTTTCGTCTTGCTGTTCTTGGGCAAGTACACAGAGCATTCCATAACCGAATTCGCGTTCCTGGGTCTGTTCGCCGTTTTCTTCCTTCTTGTGTTAGCCCACTTTACGATTTCGCTTTTGCTCCGCTGCCCAACGTGTGAAAAGCATCCAACCATTCAGGGGCTAAAAGCAATTCACCCGGCCGCAAAGGCAGAGAAGGGGCTGGATGGATGGTCACGCGTGGTGTGGAGTGTGTTCAGGGATCGACCTTTTCGCTGCATCCATTGTGGCGGCGAATTTGTTGCACGTCGAGTGAATTAATGCGGTGTGCCGTTGAAGGCTTTAGGAGGCTCAGTCGTTGACATTGAAGCAGGTTGCGGCCTAACCATGCGCTGCGCCCGACACTTGACCCAGCGCGCCTTGCGCTGCCGCTCCAGGCGGTCTGCGTCAAGTGCGGGTGAGCTTAGACGTTAGGCCGCAACAGAAATTATGTCGCAACCGAAGGTCCGATATACTTCTGACAACAGCCACTTGCGTCGATACGATCGGATTGGCGGCTACTGATCCGAACGAGCCAGTATTAAGGGACCATGTTTGAGAATCTCTCTTTTTTAACCTTGCTGCTAATCGGTGCATTCGTTTGGGCGGCACCAATATTTATAATTTCGATAGATCCGCGGATATCTACGAAGGAAAAGGCATTCTGGGTCTGTGGTACATTCATACTCTCTTGGATCGCAATCGCCATGTATACGTTCATGGCCCCAATAGAACGACGATCAGGAGATGACTGATTGGCAACTTCTAGCTGATAGAAGAGGTAATTCCACATGCTGCCGCAATACTTCGAACGGCTATGTTCCGGGAAATTACTAGCTAGATTTGTGTCGCGCTGCGGCCTAACCACGCGCTGCACCCGACACTTGACCCAGCCCGCCTTGCCCTGCCGCTCCAGACGGTCTGCGTCAAGTGCGGGTGAGCTTAGACGTTAGGCCGCCAGTACGAGGCGGCATAGCGACGGATGAAAAGGATGGCGGACAGCAGAAAGAGCAGGATTGGAGCTACATGCGCAATTGCTGGCAGCGTGTTGTTTTTCCTCGGCACTTATCTACATCCGATGGAGGCCGATCCGAACGACGCAGTTGCAGCGTTCGCCGAATACGCTTCCGACCGGCTGTGGGTGGCAAGCCACCTGACGCAGCTCATAGGCGTGGCGGTAATCGTTGCCGCATTGCTGATACTGTCGAGGCAACTGCGTGAGACGAAGGCAATGGCGTTGGGCCGTTTAGCGGAAGGCGGAGCAGTTGCCAGTCTGGCAGTGGCTACGGCGCTCCAAGCGGTGGATGGGATCGCCTTGAAGACAATGGTCGACAACTGGGCCGGAGCGCCTGCCGAGCAAAAGGATATCGCGTTTCATGCCGCCTTCGCGGTACGCCAAGTTGAGATCGGGTTGGCGAGCACTTCCAGTCTTCTGTTCGGTCTCACCGTGACTATGTACGGGATAGCGTTGTGGCACGCTCGCACGTATCCGACGTGGGTGGCTGGACTCGCCATCGTGGGGGGAGTGCCCGGTACGGTCGCAGGCGTCGTGATGGCA
>CAZLNH010000071.1:0-1843 GCA_964560775.1 uncultured Woeseiaceae bacterium
GTGATATTCGAGCCGGTACAGGGTGTCGCCGGCGCTTACGACCTCGCCCCGGATTTCGTCGAGCAATTGCGATCGAGTTGCGATGCCAGCGGCGCATTGCTGATTGCCGATGAAGTGCAATGCGGTATGGGCCGTTCGGGCCAGTTCTTCGCCGTGCAGACGTACGGCATCGAGCCGGACCTGTTGACCAGCGCGAAGGCGCTCGGCGGCGGCTTTCCGTGCGGCGCGGTGCTGTGCACCGAAGCACTCGGCGCCAATCTCGGCGCCGGCGTGCTGGGTACGACCTTCGGCGGCGGCCCGGTGGCAGCAGCGGCCATCGTCGCCGTCATCGACACGATTCGCGACGATGGCCTGCTCGCCAATGTGCGTGCACGCGAGGCGCAGATACGCGAGCACTGCGTCGTCGGGCCGGTCACGAAAATACAGGGCATGGGTCTCCTGCTCGGCCTCGTGTGCGACCGGCCGGCCAGTGAAGTCCGCAACGCGCTGCTCGACTTCGACATACTGACCGGCACCAGCGCGGACCCCGCCGTGCTGCGCCTGCTGCCGCCGCTGGTGCTCGAATCGCATCACGTCTTGCGACTTCGTGAAGCGCTGGCGGGACTCATGCCCGGCACCTGATTTGAAACTGACCAAGGACCTTCCATGAAACGATTCAACGACCTGGCGGATTTTTCACGCGACGAGATCGGCGCACTGCTGGAACTCGCAACGCGGCTCGATCAGGCGCCGGAACCCGAGGCGCTGCGGGGCCGCGTGCTTTCGCTGCTGTTCCTCAGCCCGTCACTGCGCACGCTTGCGTCATTCCAGGCCGCAATGACGCGTCTCGGCGGCGGTTCGTTCGTCATTTCGCCGGACATGTCGATCCACGGCCTCGAGACGCGACCGGGCATCGTCATGGACGGTACGGCCGCCGAACACATCCGCGAAGCCGTGCCGGTCATCGCGTCCTATGGCGATGCGATCGGCATACGCGCATTTGCCGAACGAAAGAGCCTCGACCACGACCTGGCGGAAAACGAATTCAATGCGCTGACCGACCTGATCGATACACCGTGGATCAACATGGAGTCGGCGATGAACCACCCGTGCCAGAGCCTTGCCGACTGGAAAACGATGGACGATCTCGGCATTCCGGCGAACGGCGGCAAGTTTGTGCTGAGCTGGGCCTACCACCCGAAGGCCCTGCCGCTGGCCGTACCATCGGCCACGGTGCACATGGCGGCGATGCGCGGCATGGATGTGACCGTGCTTCGCCCCGACGGCTTCGAACTCCCGCCGTCGATAATGCAAAAGGCACATGACGCGGCAAGCGCATCAGGCGGCTCGGTGACGGAAACCGACGACCGCGGCGCGGCCATGGACGCCGCACACGTCATTTACGCGAAGTCGTGGTCATCGACAAAACACTATGGCGACCGCATGGCCGACCAGGAAGCACGGCGCGGACTCGAGGACTGGTGCGTCGACGAACCGTGGTTCGACAACGCGAAGGACGATTGCCGCTTCATGCATTGTCTGCCAGTACGCCGGGGTGTCGTTGTCAGCGACGACATCCTGGACGGTCCGCGCAGTGTCGTCATCCAGGAGGCACGCAACCGCATGCTGGCGCAGATGGCCGTACTGCACCAGATGCTGGGGAGAGGTTCATGAATACGACGCAGGATCGTGCCGTCGTTGTTTCGGCATTAAAGCACGCCGCACCGTACATACGGCTGTTCAAGGGCCGGATCTTTGTGCTCAAGGCCGGTGGTGAGATATTCGCGGACCTGGCCAGCACGCGCATCCTGATGGAACAGGTCGGCATCCTGCACCAGGTGGGTATCAAGGTTGTGCTGGTGCA
>CAZLNH010000072.1:0-3061 GCA_964560775.1 uncultured Woeseiaceae bacterium
AGGTTCGTGACGGCGGCCTCGCTGTTCGACGGGCACGATGCGGCGATCAACATCATGCGCCGCCTGATTCAGGCGCTCGGTGCCGAGGTGATCCATCTTGGGCACAACCGCAGTGTCGATGACATCGTGCGGGCCGCAATCCAGGAAGATGCCGATGCCATCGCCATCAGTTCCTACCAGGGCGGTCACATGGAGTTCTTTCGCTACATGATCGACCGGCTCGATGAGCTTGGTGCGTCGCACATCCGTGTCTTCGGCGGCGGTGGCGGCACGATCACGCCGGAGGAAATCGACGAGTTGATGACCTACGGCGTCGAGCGGATTTATCACCCCAACGATGGTATGTCGATGGGTTTGACCGAGATGATCGAGGATTTGTACAAGCGCACGCTGGCGGCGCGCAAGCCGACATCGCCGCCTGATGACGCGCGTTTCGACCAGACCGTCGACATTGCCAGCATGATGTCCGCCCTCGAGGAAGACATCTACGACGACGCGGCACTCGAGACAATGCGAAAGGAATGGCACGTCAAGGCGGGCCGTGTGCCGGTGGTCGGCATCACAGGCACCGGCGGCGCCGGCAAGAGCAGCGTCACCGACGAAATCCTGAATCGTTTCCTGAGTTGTTTCCCGGACATGCGTATTGCCGTGCTCGCTGTCGACCCGACACGCCGGCGCACCGGCGGTGCGCTGCTTGGCGACCGCATTCGAATGAACTCGCTGCGGTCGGAGCGCATTTATATGCGTTCGATCGCCACCCGACGCCAGCATCTCGCGACCAGCAAGATGCTTATGGACCAGATCCAGTTCCTGAAGTCGCTCGGCTTCGATCTCTTGCTGGTCGAGACGGCAGGCATCGGCCAGAGCGACAGCGAAGTCGTCGACCTCGTCGACTTCCCCGTCTATGTCATGACCAGCGACTACGGTGCCGCGAGCCAGCTAGAGAAGATCGACATGCTCGATTTCGCCGAGCTGATTGTGCTGAACAAGTACGACAAGCGCGGTGCCGAAGATGCGCTGCGCGATATCCGCAAGCAGTGGAAACGCAATCACGTGCGCTTCGATGTCGAAGACGACGACATCCCGGTGTACCCGACAATCGCCAGCCAGTTCAACGATCCCGGCATCAGCTTCATGTTCAGCGAATTGTGCCGGCGCATGATCGAAAAGCTGTCGCTCGATGCGGAAAAATGGACGCCGGAGATCGATGTGTCGACGCGTGAGCCGCGTTCGACAGCCATCATTCCCGGCAGCCGCATTCGCTACCTCGCCGAGATCAGCGAGCAGGGCCGCGGCATCAACAGCAGTGTAGACCGGCAAGCGGAGTCCGCCAGTGAATTGCAGCACCTGTACGAAGCACTGAAGGCGATCGAAGATCCGGAACTGCCGGATACCTGGCAGCCGTACGCCCCCAAAGCACTGTCCGGGGAAGGCGACCGCTCGTTGTTGACACTGCGCCAGCGCTACCAGCAAACGCTCGATGAGCTTTCGCAGGAAGCGATATCGTTATTAAAGGAGTGGCCCGGCCGCCGCGACGCCGTGCGCGCCGACGAGTACAGCTACGAAGTTCGAGGCCGTGAAATTCACGGGTCGAATTACCGCGAAAGCCTGAGCCACCAGAAGATTCCGAAGATCGCCGCGCCGTCGTATCGCGACTGGGGCGAGTTGCTCCGGTTCCTGATGAAGGAAAACCTGCCGGGCGGCTATCCGTATACCGGCGGTGTCTATCCGTACCGGCGGCTGGGCGAAGACCCGACCCGCATGTTCGCCGGGGAAGGTACGCCCGAGAAAACCAACAGGCGCTTTCATTATTTGTCCCACGGCCAGGACGCCGCACGGCTCTCGACGGCGTTTGATTCCGTCACACTGTACGGCGAGGATCCGCACGAGCGGCCGGACATATTCGGCAAGGTCGGCAACTCCGGCGTGTCAATCGCCACCGTCGACGACATGAAGAAACTGTACTCCGGGTTCAATCTCTGCGACCCGGCGACGTCTGTGTCGATGACGATCAACGGCCCGGCGCCGATGATCCTCGCATTCTTTATGAACACCGCAATCGACCAGCAGGTGGAATTGCACCTGAAGGAAAACGGTGACTGGGACGCCGCGGAAAAGAAGATTGATGCGTGGTTCAAGGATCGCCCGCGCCCGGAATACCGTGGCGACCTGCCGCCGGGCAACGACGGTTTGGGGCTCGGCTTGCTCGGTGTGTCTGGCGACAAGCTGGTGGAATCGGACGTGTACGAAGAGATCCGGGCTCGCACGCTGGCGTCGGTACGCGGCACCGTTCAGGCAGACATCCTGAAGGAGGACCAGGCGCAGAATACCTGCATCTTCTCGACCGAGTTCGCTATGAAGATGATGGGCGATGTGCAGCAGTTCTTTATCGAGGAGAATGTCCGGAATTATTACAGTGTATCGATCAGCGGTTATCACATCGCCGAGGCGGGCGCGAATCCGATCAGCCAGCTCGCCTTTACGTTGTCGAATGGGTTCACGATTGTCGAGTACTATCTCGCGCGCGGCATGGACATCGATGCGTTCGCGCCTAACTTGAGCTTCTTTTTCTCGAACGGCATGGATCCGGAGTACTCTGTCATCGGCCGCGTCGCACGTCGTATCTGGGCGCGCGCGATGCGTGAACGTTACGGCGCCGGGCCTCGCAGCCAGATGCTGAAGTATCACGTCCAGACATCAGGCCGCAGCCTGCATGCGCAGGAAATCAGCTTCAACGACATTCGCACGACGTTGCAGGCACTGTATGCATTGTTCGACAATTGCAACAGTCTGCACACCAACGCTTACGATGAGGCAATTACAACCCCGACCGAGCAGTCCGTGCGGCGCGCGGTAGCGATCCAGCTCATCATTTCACGCGAACTGGGCCTCAATTATTGTGAGAACCCGTGGCAGGGCTCGTTCATTATTGACGAGTTGACTGACCTCGTCGAGGAGGCCGTCTACCAGGAGTTTGACCGCATCTCCGAGCGCGGCGGCGTGCTCGGCGCGATGGAGCTGGGCTACCAGCGCGGCAAGATCCAGGAAGAGTCGCTGCACT
>CAZLNH010000073.1:0-6498 GCA_964560775.1 uncultured Woeseiaceae bacterium
GATCTCGCCGACCTCGAGAGCCGGCTCGAGCGCATGGCACCGCTCGCCGCGCAGGCCGAGGCCACCGCGCAGGCGAACCGGATTCGCGACGACGCGCGCAGCATCGTCGACACACTGCTCGAGGTCGGCAACGACGCGGCAGTGACTACCGCAACGCTCATCCGATTCCAGTCCCTGCGCCAGTCAGTGACCCGCTTTACCGAGCGCCTCAGCAGACGCACGCAGCGGGCACTGAGCGAATTGCAGGAGAACATCCGGAACGCGCTCAGAATTTCCGCCTGGCAAACGGCCGCCCTCGTGCCCGGCACGATCCTGCTGGTCCTGTTTTTCACGCTGCTGGTGGCTCAACCGATACGCCAGATTGACCGTGCGATCAACCAGCTCGGACAGAGCGGTTTCTCGAGGCCAATCAGCATCAGCGGCCCGAGAGACCTCGAGAAACTCGGCCACCAGCTCGACTGGCTGCGCCTGAGGCTGCTTGAACTGGCGCAGGAAAAAAACCGCTTTTTGCGTCACATGTCGCACGAACTGAAAACGCCACTTGCCAATATTCGCGAAGGCACTGAACTGCTGCTCGACGGCACGGTCGGTGAACTGGAAAAACCCCAACGCGAGGTAACGGACATCCTGCGGATGAACGGACTCAAGCTACAGCAGCTCATCGAGAACCTGTTGAGCTTCAGCGCCTGGCAGACGAAGAACGAAGTGCTGACGCGCACCGACTTCCCGGTCCGTGCGCTCGTCGTCTCGGTCGCCACGGCGCAGCGGCTCGCGCTCAAGGCGGCACACATCCAGCTGAAGCTTGAAGTCGACGATGTCGTGCTCAACGCCGACCGGGACAAGATTCGCACCGTGCTGGACAACCTGCTGTCGAACGCGGTCAAGTTCACGCCACGGGAAGGCACGGTCACGATTCGCGGCCACCTGGCGACGGACGGCTTCGTGCTCGAATTCGCCGACACCGGGCCCGGGGTTCCGGAACACGAGGGACCGCGCATCTTTGACGCCTTTTTCCAGGGACAGCAGGAACAGGGCGGCCACATTGCCGGCACCGGGATTGGCCTGTCAGTGGTGCTTGAATGTGTACAAGCCCATGATGGTAAGGTAGAACTGGTGCGGTCTGACGAATTTCCCGGCGCGCATTTCCGTATCCTTATTCCGCAAAAAAGCCTGCCCGCCGCAACGAGGATCGCTGCGAATGCATAGATCGTCTCAATGCCCGACGCACAGGACGGCGATCGCCGGCGCCCTGCTCGCTATAACGCTGGGCGGTTGCGCGCAGGTCGAGGAATGGCTCAGGAATACCGGCCGCGACCCGGTCGAGCACGTCGAGTCCGGCGTGCCGGATGCCGACCGCTACCTCAATGCCATGCAAAAGCTTGCAAGCGGCGACCCGGCCACGCAGGCCGAGGTCTATGCCGACTCAAACGCCGCCGCGACGCTGACGCCGGGACCGTCGACCCGGCTGCAGCTGGCGCTGGTGCTCGGTATACCCGGGCACCCGGAATCGAACCCGGGCGTGGCGCAGGACATGCTGCGGGAACTGCTGGCGGAGTCGGCACTGCTGACGCCGATGGAACAGTCGCTGGCAATGATCCACCTGCATGGCATCGAGGAACGGTTAAAGCTCGCCGGTGTGGCCGAACGGCTGCGGGGTGACAATAACCGCGCCGCCAACAGCCAGCAGGCGGCAATCGCGCAACGGCTGGCCGTCGTCGAAGCCGAAAATCGCCAGTTGCAGCAGTCGCTCGACGAGGCCAACCAGAAGCTCGAGGCCATTACGACCATCGAACGTTCGATCCGCGAACGCACGGACGAAGACAACAATTAACCGGTGGGAGGTGTCCCCAATCGGCAACACCACGATGGCGGTAGGACAAATCACTCATCAACCGCCATAATGGCGTCTTTAGGCGAACGTATGTTACCGATAATGGCAACCGACAAATCCGCACCCAAAGGCAAGATACTGCTGGTTGACGACGACCCGGGCCTGCTGCGCCTGCTGTCGATCCGGCTGCGTGCCGAGCAATACGATGTTGAGGCCGTCGAAAGCGCGGAAAAGGCGCTGTCCGTGTTACAGCGGTTCCGTCCCGACCTCGTCATTACCGATCTGCGCATGGACAAAATGGACGGCATCGGGCTTTTGAAGGAACTGCAGTCACGGTCGCCCGGCCTCCGCGTATTGATCGTAACCGCGCACGGCACAATTCCTGATGCAGTTACCGCCACGCAAAGCGGCGCGTTCGGTTTCCTGACGAAGCCGATCGATAAAGAAGAACTGATGACGACGGTCGGGCGCGCGCTGAAAATTTCAGGGTCACCCGCGGCTGATGTCGATGAAGACTGGGCCGAGGAAATCATCACGCGCAATTCGCGGCTGAAGGAAATTCTCGCGCAAGCCAAAATGGTGGCGGCAACTGACGCCCGCGTGCTGATCACCGGTGAGTCCGGCACCGGCAAGGAGTTGCTGGCGCGCGCGATTCATCGTGCCAGCCCGCGCAAGAGCAAGCCGTTTGTCGCGATCAATTGCAGCGCGATGGCGGAGAACCTGCTCGAATCCGAGCTGTTCGGCCACGCAAAAGGCGCGTTCACCGGGGCGACCCGCGATCACAAGGGACTGTTCCAGTCAGCCGAGGGCGGCACGCTGCTGCTCGACGAGATCGGCGACATGCCAATGCGATTGCAGGTCAAGCTGCTGCGCGTGCTGCAGGAAAACCAGGTGCGGCCGGTAGGCGGCACTGACCCGATCGAAGTGGATGTGCGCGTTCTGTCAGCCACACACCGCGACCTGCAGGACCTGATGCGCAAGGGCAGTTTTCGCGAAGACCTGTATTACCGCCTGAACGTCGTCAACATTTCATTGCCGGTATTGAATGAACGGCGCGAGGACATCCCGCTGCTGGTGTCGCATTTCCTGCAGTCGATTGCGAAGGACAACGCGCAGGATCGCAAGGTGTATGCACCGGAAGCGGTAGAACTCCTGGTCACGGCCGAGTGGCCGGGTAACATCCGGCAGCTCTACAACGTGGTGCGGCAGAACGTTGCGTTGTCGCGCTCGCCGGTCATCAGCGGCGAACTGGTGCAAACCTCACTCGGTGAACATGCCGGCAAGCTCGCATCGTTCAGCGACGCGCGCGACGAATTCACACGCAATTACCTGTCGCAAATCCTGCAGATCACAGGCGGCAATGTCAGCCAGGCCGCACGCCTGGCCAAACGCAACCGCACGGATTTCTACAAGCTGCTGGCGCGCCACGAGCTGAACCCGGATACGTTCAAGGCGCGGTAACCCGTCATCGCGAGGAGCGTAGCGACGTGGCGATCTCGCAATCCCGATGACTCTGCCAACCTGTACGAGATTGCCACGGCTGCCGCTGGCAGCCTCGCAACGACGAATGGGTTAATCCGCCTCCGCCGCGCGTTTGGAGTACGCCTCCGCCGACAGGCCGTACTTGCTCAGCAGGTCGTACAGCGTCGGGCGCGTCACGCCCAGCAGTTCCGCCGTGCGTGAGATATTGCCGAAGTTTTTCATCAGGGCCGAACGAATCGCCTTGGACTCCGCGCGCTGCCGGACCTCGCGCAGGTTCAGCGACTCGATCTCTGTTTCAATGTTATCGAGGCCAAGATCACGCGCCGTGACCTGCTTGCCGTCGGCCATGATGACGGCGCCCTTGATCTTGTTTTCGAGTTCGCGCACGTTGCCCGGCCACGAGTACGCCTCGATGGCTTCATTCGCGTCCTCGGAAAATCCGGTCAGCCCACTGCCCTGCTGCTGCACATACTTGTTCAACAACGTGCGTGCAAGAATCAGGCGGCCTTCCTCGCGATCCCGCAGCGGCGGGATATCGATCGTGATTTCGCTGATGCGGTAATAGAGATCCTCGCGAAAGCGGTCCTGCGAAATCAGCTCATGCGGATTCTGGTTGGTTGCGCAAAGGACGCGGACATCGACGGGGATCTCGGTACGCCCGCCGACGCGCTCAACGACACGCTCCTGCAAAAACCGCAGCATCTTCGCCTGCAACGGCATCGGCATGTCGCCGATCTCATCCAGAAACAGCGTGCCGCCGTTGGCCGTTTCGACCTTGCCCGGTGTCTGCTTGGCAGCACCCGTGAACGCGCCCTTCTCGTAACCAAACAGTTCGGACTCCAGCAGGTTCTCGGGGATCGCCGCGCAGTTGATCGCAACGAAGCGCTTGTCGGCACGCGGACTCAGCCGGTGCAACGCGCGCGCGAGGAGTTCCTTGCCGGTACCACTCTCACCCAGCAGCAGCGTCGTAACATTGGTCGGCGCCACTTTCTCGATCATGCGGCACACCTGCAACATGCCTTCGCTCGCAGCGACGATGCCATCGAGCGGTGAGTCACTGGCGAGTGACTGCAGGCGGCGGTTCTCGCTCTCGAGTTCGGCAATATTGAAGGCGCGCTCGACGAGCAGCTGCAGCGTGTCCGTGTCGACCGGCTTCTGGTAGAAGTCGTAGGCACCGAGTGCCACGGCTTTCAGCGCGTTCTCCTGGTCGCCGTGGCCGGTGACGACGATCACCTTTGTGTGCGGCGCGAGCTTGAGCGTGTCCTTGAGACAATGCAGGCCCTCGTCGACGCCTTCCGGGTTCGGCGGCAGGCCGAGGTCCTGCAGGACGACCATCGGCTCGTGGCGGCGCAGCTCGGTGATCGCGGCGGTCCGGTCCCCGGCCGTCGCGACGTCGTAATTCTCGAAGCACCATTTGAGCTGGTTCAGCAGGCCGGGATCGTCTTCGACGATCAGCAGTTTTCGGTTTTGTGGGCTCAACGAGCTGTCCTTTTTTCTTTTGTAACAGGCAATGGTGCCACGCCGGCGCGCGGGAGTGGAGGGACAGGGTCACACCAGCCCCGTCGTCGCGAGGCGCAACGCGCCGTGGCGACCTCGCCCCGGTTGGCAGAGTCATTATCCGTGCGAGGTCGCCACGGCCGCTGCGCGGCCTCGCGATGACAGGGAGTGCCAGGTCGCCACGGCGCTTGCGCATCGCGATGGCAGCGGCAAAATGGTGTTGCGAATAATTCTCATTAGCGTTATGTTTCGCATCACAGGAGACTCCCTGCCACCGGCACTCAACCACACAAGAAGGCGAGACCAAATGCACCAACGTATTTTCCCGGGCCTGGCGGCCGCCGCCCTGCTCGCGGTCGGCACCAGCGCATCCGCCCAGGACTCCGGCACCGCCGCCAGCGGCGACACGCTCGATACCGTAACGATCATCGGCCACCGGCGCGATGTCAGTGACATCCCCGGCTCCGCGCACCTCGTCGACAACGAGGAACTGCAGCTCTTCCTGCAATCCGACGTCATGCGGGTACTGCGCACGGTGCCCGGCGTTTACGTGCAGGAGGAAGACGGCTACGGCCTGCGGCCAAACATCGGCATCCGCGGCTCAGGCCTCGACCGCAGCGCACGCATCGCGCTGCTCGAGGACGGCGTGCTGATCGCGCCGGCGCCCTACGCCGCCTCGGCCGCCTACTACTTCCCGACACAACGCCGCATGCACGCGCTCGAGGTCCTGAAGGGCCCGGCCGCGATCACCGTCGGCCCGCGCACGACCGGCGGTGCGATCAACCTGATCTCGACGCCCATCCCGGATGACTTCGCCGCCAACATTGACGTACGCGTCGGCGAAAACGAGTCGGCCGATGCGCACCTGAACGTTGGTAACCGAGGCGAACGCTTCTCATGGCTGGTCGAAACAGTGCAGAGCGAAAGTGACGGCTTCAAGCGCCTGGACGGGCCCGGTGACTCGACCGGATTCGACATCGCCGACTACCTCGTAAAGATGCAGCTCGACAACGACCCGGGCGCCGCCCTCTACCAGAGCCTGCGCCTTAAGGCCGGCTACACCGACCAGGTCTCCGACGAAACCTACCTCGGCCTGACCGAGGACGACTTCGCCGCCGACCCGCGCCGTCGCTATGCCGGCTCGGGCAATGACGTATTCAACGGCGAGCACGAACAGCTGCAGCTGACCTGGGTCGTCGAGTCCGGCAGCAACTGGCAAGGCGAGGTTACCGCCTACCGCAACAACTTCGAACGCCAGTGGTACAAGCTTGGATCGGTTGACGGCGTCGGCATCTCGAACGTGCTCGATGACCCGACCACCCACGCCAATGCCTACAATTACCTCACCGGCTCCGACAGCCCGGACGACGCGCTCGTCCTGCGCCACAACAATCGCGAATACTACTCGCAGGGTTTGCAAGGCAAGCTGCACTGGGACTTCTCGATGGGCGACACCGGCATCGGCCTGACAACGGGCTTCCGCCTGCATGAGGACGAGGAAGACCGGCTGCAGATGGAGGACGGCTACCGGATGCAGGACTCCGAAATGATCCTGACCAGCACCGGCGTGCCCGGCACGCAGGCCAACCGCGTCAGCGAGGCCAGCGTTCGCGCACTGTTCGTCGACACCGAAATCCGCACCGGCAACTGGATCCTGACGCCGGGCGCGCGCTTCGAGGACATCGACC
>CAZLNH010000074.1:0-16462 GCA_964560775.1 uncultured Woeseiaceae bacterium
ACGACTACCCGGGCCGCAAACCGAAGCGCATGGTCGGCAAGGAAGACGAGTTCGGCAACCGGCTGATCCCGTGGACCGGAGAACTGTCACCGCTGCAACTGGCCGGCATCGTCGCCCGTCGTCTCGATGCGGTCATGCCGGGCCTGCACCTGACGGCACGAGCGGACAATCTGCTGAACCAGGAGGCCGACGTAATCGACATCAGCGGCGCGGCGCGCATCCCCTACTTCTGCTCCGGCTGTCCGCACAACACGTCGACGAAAGTGCCCGAAGGCTCGCAGGCACTGGCCGGCATCGGCTGTCATTTCATGGCCAACTGGATGGAACGCGACACCGACGGCCTGATCCAGATGGGCGGCGAAGGCATGAACTGGATCACGCGCTCGATGTTCAACGGCGGCCGTCATGCGTTCCAGAATCTCGGCGACGGTACCTTCTATCACTCCGGTTCGCTTGCAATACGCCAGGCCGTTGCCGCGAAAGCCAACATCACGTTCAAGATCCTGTTCAACGATGCCGTCGCGATGACCGGTGGCCAGCCGGTTGACGGCCCGGTGACGGTGGAGGCCATCGCGCACATGATGCGCGCAGAGGGCATCGAACGCATTGCCGTCGTCTCGGATGAACCGGAACACTTCGACGCAGCCGATTTCCCGCGTGACACGACGATTTCGCATCGGCGTGACATGGATGCGATACAGCGGGAATTGCGCGACATACCCGGCGTGACGATTTTGATCTATGCGCAGGCCTGCGCGACCGAGAAGCGGCGCCGGCGCAAGCGCGGCACGCTCGAGGACCCGAACAAGTTTGCTGTCATCAACGATCTCGTGTGCGAAGGTTGCGGCGATTGTTCGGTCGAGTCCAACTGCCTGTCGGTCGTGCCGAAGGAAACGCCGTTCGGCCGCAAACGCCAGATCGACCAGAACACCTGCAACAAGGATTTCTCGTGCCTGAACGGTTTTTGCCCGAGCTTTGTTACCGTCGAGGGCGGCACGCCGGCGGCCCGGAACCGCGATGCAACGCTGCCATTTCCGGAGAATCGGCTGGACGCGTTGCCAGCACCCGAGCTGCCGCAGCTGGATGACAGCTACGACCTGCTGGTCACTGGCGTCGGCGGCACTGGCGTTATCACGGTCGGTGCATTGATCACGATGGCAGCCCATCTCGAGGGCAAAGGTGCCAGCGTGCTGGACTTCATGGGTTTTGCGCAGAAGTTCGGGCCGGTTCTGAGCTACATCCGTATTGCCGCCGAACCGGCTGCATTGAACCAGGTCCGCATCGATGAGCAACAGGCGGACGCGCTGATCGGCTGCGACCTCGTCGTCAGCTCGTCGCCGCAGGCTTCGAAAACCTATCGCCACGGCAAAACGCGCGCGGTCATCAACACGACGGAAATGTCGACCGCCGATTTTGTCCGTCACCGCGACGCAAACCTGAAAGGCGGCCAGCGCATTAATGAAATTCGCAACGCCGTCGGCCACAATAACCTCACGGCCATCGCCGCCAACCGGATCGCCGAGAAGCTGCTTGGCAATACAATTTATGCCAATGTGCTGATGTTTGGCGCCGCGTGGCAGCTGGGGCTGGTACCGGTGTCCCTGGCGGCCGCAATGCGCGCCATAGAACTGAACGGTGTCGAAGTCGAACGCAACCGCCAGGCTTTCAGTTACGGGCGCATTGCGGCGCATGATCCGACATTCGTGACGAAGATTTTGGATGTGCCGGAACAGGAAGCCGCCGGCGGCGATACGCTGGATCAGGCGATCGAGCGGCGCCGTTTGTTTCTCGTCGATTACCAGGACGAGACACTCGCCGAACGTTACATCGCGCTGGTCGAGCGCATACGTAATGCCGAGCAAGCCGTTGGCCAAAGCACGAACCTGACCGATGCAGTGGCGCGCGCCTGGTTCAGGCTGCTGGCCTACAAGGACGAGTACGAAGTTGCGCGCCTGCATACCGACTCAGGCTTTATAGAGAAGATTCGAAAGGACTACGGCCCGGACGCGAGAATCCGCTTTCACCTCGCTCCGCCGATCATGAACCGCGAGCGCGATGCGCGCGGCCGGCCGCTCAAACGAGAGTTCGGCGCCTGGATGATTCCGGTGTTCAAGGTGCTGGCGCGGCTGCGCGGGTTGCGCGGCACGCGATTTGATCCGTTCGGCCTGACGGCCGAGCGACGCATGGAACGTGCATTGATCGGGGAATTCGAAACCACTATCGAGACCTTGCTCAATGACCTCAACCAGAACAACGCCGCAGAGGCTGCACGTATCGTAGGGCTGTACCTCGAGATTCGCGGTTACGGCCCCGTCAAGGACGATGCGGTTGCAACGGTCCGCAAGGACGTCGAAGATGGCCTGGCCGGGTATACACGCTTGGCCGCCGAAGCAGCATGACCGTCATTGCGGGCCCGGAGGGCGTGGTAATCTCGTGAACCTGCCACGTCATTGCGAGCCCGAAGGGCGTGGCAATCTCGTGAACCTGCCACGTCATTGCGAGCCCGAAGGGCGTGGCAATCTCGTACCGATTGGCAAAGCCATTAACCGTGCGAGATCGCCACGGCGCTGCGCGCCTCGCGATGACAACGGCACGATGAACGCTTTTCTTTAACCGGACCCTTTTCCATATGGCAGTTGCACCCTCCGTCGCCGGCATTCAGTACGAATTTCCCGATACGCCGGCCAGCGGAACGACCATGCCGGTAGCACCTGGCGTGCACTGGCTGCGCATGCCACTGCCATTCGCGCTTGCGCATATCAATCTCTGGCTGCTCGAGGACGGCGAGGAATTCTGCATAGTCGACACCGGCGTGCATGTGGACGACGCAAAAGAAATCTGGCGGAATACGCTTCGCGACACGATGCAGGGTCGCGCAGTCAACCGGGTGATTGTTACCCATCTGCACCCGGATCACGCCGGAAATGCCGGGTGGCTAGCCGACACGCTCGATGCCGACCTCTACATGACGCGCACCGAGTACCTGCTGTGCCGCGTGCTGATGGCCGACACTGGCCGGCCGCCACCCGAGGAAGGCCTGAATTTTTACAAAGCCGCGGGGTTCCCCGGCTCGGCCCTCGACAAGTATCAGAAGATGTTCGGCATGTTCGGCCGCCTGATGGCCCCAATGCCCGATTCGTACAAGCGGCTGCAGCATGGCAGAGCGCTGGACATGGGCGGCAACCGCTGGGAGATCATCGTCGGCAACGGGCATTCACCGGAGCATGCGTGCCTGTATTGCGCCAAACAAAACCTGCTGATCTCAGGCGACCAGGTCCTGCCGACGATCTCGTCCAATGTCAGCGTCTTCCCGACCGAGCCCGACGCCGACCCGCTCGCGGATTGGCTTGGATCAATCGACCGGCTTCGAAAAACGCTGCCCGACGATGTACTGGTGCTGCCGGCGCATGGCCGTCCCTTCCGCGGCGTGCACGTGCGCCTCGACCAACTGCGCCGCGAGCATGAACAGGGACTGGAGGCGCTTGAGGCGCTGTGCCGCGAACCGCGACGCGCCGTCGATGTATTTCCTGCGCTGTTTCGCGGCGAGATCCGCGACAGTAACCTCATGATGGCGACCGGCGAATCAATTGCCCACCTGAACTGGCTGATCAACCGCGGCCGACTTGCCGTCGACACCGACACCGATGGCGTCAATTGGTACCAGCGCATCTAAACGGACACGATGACAGAAAGTCCAGGTGATACTCGATACAACACTCGGGCACATCACATTCGGCGACTGTCAGGACATGGACGTTGTCGATCACTTATGTTGCGTCGATTCCTTGAGCTAGTGTCCTGTCCCATAAATAACCAGCACAATTCGGCGCGTCTTTTCGCGCCTGGCCGCGTTCCGGCTCCTCGCAATAGCCCAGCTCACGCGGCGCTGCGCCTTGCCAGGCACGAAGATCCGCTGCCGACTTGCACTGGTTATTTTCGGGACAGGACACTAGGAGCCGCACCATCTGTCATGCTGTCTGCAGGATGGACGGACAGCAGGGAGCAAATTCCATGAACGTAATTGGTCGCCTCTCGGCCATGGTCAAGACGGCGGTGGTCGACCGTCCGAAACAGATCCTGATGCTGCTGACCGTTATGGTCGGCCTGCTGGCGACGCAACTGCCGCAATTCTCGCTCGACGCGTCCAGCGATTCCCTGCTGCTCGAGTCTGATAGTGGCATCCAGTTCTACCGGGCCGTACGGGCGCGTTACGGCGACGACGACTACCTGATCGTTACCTGGAACCCCTCAGGCAACCTGTTCAGCGACCAGAAACTCGACGCGCTGGGCGAGCTCCGCGACGAGCTCGCATCGCTCCAATCGGTAGAGTCCGTCATTTCCATCCTCGACGTCCCGTTGCTCCGGAGCCCACCGTTGTCGACAGACCAGCTCTCCGGCGGCGCGCCGACATTGCTCGACGAACGCACCGACCGCGAGCTTGCAGAAAGAGAACTCAAGACAAGTCCGCTGTATGCCAACCGGCTTATGAGTGACAACGGCGGGATGACGGCGTTGCAGGTCAACCTCGTGACCAGCGAAGCCTGGGCACGGCTGTCGCGGCGCCAGGCCGAACTGCGCGAACAGCGCCTGGGGGATGGCCTCGACGCGAACGAGCGTCGCGAGCTCAGGGACGTCGAACGCCGGCTGGACCAGCTGCTTGAGGAGGAGCAGGCGCGGACTTTGCGAGCCGTTGACGCCGTGCGGGACGTCCTCGATGGCTACCGGGACCGCGCCGAAATTCACATGGGTGGCGTGCCGATGATCAACGCCGACATGATCCGCTTTATCCGCCACGACCTCGTCGTCTTTGGAGTCGGGCTGGTCATTGCGCTTGCCGCGCTGCTCGCGCTGGTCTTCCGCCAGCCGCGCTGGGTCGTGCTGCCGCTCGCGAGCTGCGCGGCCACTGTCGTTACCATGATGGGCCTGCTCGCCCTCACCGGCTGGCCAGTCACGGTCGTCTCGTCGAACTTCATCTCGCTGATGTTGATCCTGACGCTGTCTCTGAACGTGCACCTTGTCGTGCGCTACCGCGAACTGCACAACCTGAAACCCGAGGCCGACCAGCACGAACTCGTCATTGGCGCAATCGAGAGCAAGTTCGCGCCATCCCTGTACACCGCGCTAACGACGATGGTCGCCTTTGGCTCCCTGGTCGTCAGCGACATCCGGCCGGTCATCGACTTCGGCTGGATGATGGTGCTCGGCATGGCGGTTGCCTTCTCGCTGACCTTCCTGATCCTGCCGGCATCACTCGCACTAATGCCTCCGGGCAAGTCGCCGGCTATCTCGCACTACACGAATCGCATCACCGGCTGCTTCACGAAACTGATTCGCAGGCTGCCGAAGATGACCCTCGCGCTCTATGGCCTGGTCACGGTCGCATCGGCGGCCGGTGTCCTGCAGCTCAGCGTCGACAACCGATTCATTGACTACTTCAAGTCCGACACCGAGATACACCAGGGCATGAAAGTCATCGACGAAAAGCTCGGCGGCACAACGCCGCTCGATATCGTGCTCGACGCCGACCCGGAATTCCTCGAAAACCAGGAATCGGCAAACCAGCAACTCGCGATGCTCGGCGATCCCGGCTTCGCAGCCACGAGTTACTGGTACAACACCGCACGCCTGCCGACAATCGACAAGGTGCACGACTACGTGAATTCGCTGGACGACGTCGGCAAGGTACTGTCGCTCGCAACATCGGCCGAAGTCCTGCGTCAGTTTACGGGGGAGGACTCGCTCGACAATATCCAGCTCTCTGTTATCTACAAGCGATTGCCGGATGACGTACACGAGCAGCTCATCGAGCCCTACGTGTCGGAGGACGGACAGCAGATTCGTATTGCGGCGCGCGTTTACGAGACGAGTGGCACGCTCGATCGCAACGTCTTGCTCAAGACGATACGGGACTACCTGGTCGAGGACTTGGGCATTGCGCCCGAGCGCGTGCACCTGACCGGACTCATGGTGCTCTACAACAATGTGCTGCAGAGCCTGCTCGGCTCCCAGGCGTCCACGGCTGCCGCCGTCACCATAGCTGTTTTCCTGATGTTCGCGGTCTCGTTCCGGTCATTGCGCGTCGCGGCGCTCGCACTCGTGCCGACGGTCGTCAGCGCTGCCTTCGTCCTGGGCCTGATGAGCGCGCTCGGCGTACCGCTCGACATCATGACCATCACGATCGCGGCCATTGCCGTCGGCATCGGCGTCGACGACACGATCCATTACGTGTATCGGTTCCAGGCAGAATTTGCGGAGACGCATGACTATGACCTGACCATCGAGCGCTGCCATAGCAGCATCGGTCACGCGATGTACTACACGTCGATCATCATCATGCTCGGCTTCTCGATACTGGCGCTGTCGAGCTTCGTACCGACGATTTATTTCGGCTTACTGACCGGACTCGCGATGCTGGTCGCCCTGGTTGCGAACATGACGCTCCTGCCGCTCCTGTTCAGCAGGCTCAAGGTGATGGCGGAGCCGCCCGCGGCCGCGAGAGAGGAAGCTTGAGGTTTTCGGTGGCAGTAGGTCGCCAGCCGCTACTGCACCGTCTTCGTCGCGGGCGCCGAGTAGCCGCTCTCTACTCCGTCGGCGTTAAAGGACGTGGCCACGAACGAGTAGGAACCCGGCGCCAGGTTCTCGACTACATAAGTCGTGATACCGGGATTATTGATCGACACGGAGTTCGGATAACTTCCGGCGGTCTTCCCCCAGTAAATGCGGTAGCCGGCAAGATCGGTGAGTGCGGTGCCGTCCGTATTCTCCGTCGGCGGCGTCCAACTGAGGGTGGCCGAACCCGTGCTGTGCCCCTCGACGGTGATTGAGAACGGCGACAGGGAGGCCGAAGCCTGGCCGTCACTGACGCTGATTACAATATTGCCATAGGTAGCGACATCACCCGCCTTCGGTGTACCCCTGAAATGCCCGGTATTGTTGTTGAACCAGGCCCAGTCCGGCTTGTTCTTGATCGAGAAACTTAATGGGTCGCCGTCGGGATCGCCCGCCTTCGGCGTGAACTCGTACCATTGCCCCGCCGTTGCTACGTTCGGCGCCCAACCCCATATATTCGGTGACGAGTTATTTCCCCCTTCCGCCGTAATCGTGAAAGCGGGCAACGAAGCCGACGCGCTACCGTCACTCACACTAATGACAATATTCCCGTAGGTGCCAGCTGCCGGAGGCGTACCCCTGAAGCGCCCGGTCTTATTGTCGAACCAGGCCCAGGCCGGCTTGTTCTTGATCGAGAAACTTAACGAATCGCCGTCGGGATCGCCCGCTTTCGGCGTGAACTCGTACCATTGCCCCGCCGGCACCACCTTCGGCGCCCATCCCCATATATTCGGCGACGAGTTATCGCCCGCTTCCGCCTTAATCGAAAAAGCAGGCAGCGAAGAAGAGGCGCGGCCGTCGCTCACACTTATGACAATATTCCAGAAGGTGCCGGCTGTCTTAGGTGTTCCCCTCAAGCGCCCGGTCTTGTTGTCGAACCAGGCCCAGGCCGGCTTGTTCTTGATCGAGAAACTTAAAGCGTCACCGTCGGGATCGCCCGCCTTCGGCGTGAACTCGTACCATTCCCCCGCCGTCACTAGCTTCGGCGTCCATCCCCATATGTTCGGTGACGAATTCGCCTCGACCTCCTCCGCGAAGATCGCAGAGGCGGTCATAAGCATTAACGTGATTAACCACGAGCTTCGCGGTTTTGTAATGTCAAAATTCGGGCGCATGTTGGCACTCCTGCACGACGAGGCGATTTTTCTCCTGAGGAACTCAGCACCTGGCTGCCAAGGACCGAAATCAAATCGATCCTGTGCCGGTGAATCGGCGAATGGACGCTGTTGTGGTCGGAAATTGCGCATGCGACCGACGGGCGTCCTGTTCCAGTCGGGGCCGACACTACACGAATTATGACAAGTGCAACATGACTCAAAAAACCGACATATCGGCCGTCCGAAAATGGTCGTTAGGGGGGATTTCGAGAGACTTGTGCTCTGCATTTACAGGGCTTGGAATTGACGAATTTATTGCTCGAACATTCACTGCGTTGCGCATGCAGCAAAGGTTTGGCAATGCAATACGACTCGGCACATTTTTCGCAAACCGTTGTTCCACTGTCGCCACGTGGCGACATCGGGCATGATTCGTGAAAGAATTCCGTGCACCAATTCCGGCCGGCCCAGCACTGCTGTGCCGGCATCCACCGCCACTGACGGACCGTATCCATGTTGCAACGCGCCCTCTCAACCCCTCTCTTACTCGTTTTCCTGCTGTCTGGATGCACACCGCCCGACAGTGATCCGAAACAGCCGGCTTCATCGCAGGATTCATCGGCCAAAGTTTCGTACGGCAACGCAGCGATAGCGATGCCGGATGCCTACAGCGCCGAGGTAGCCGAGATTGTCCTGCGTTCGGGCGGCAATGCCGTCGATGCCGCCATCGCGGCGGGCTTTGCTCTTGCAGTCACATACCCGGAAGCCGGCAACATCGGCGGCGGCGGCTTCATGCTCGTGCATATGGACGACACGACCCGCTTTCTCGATTACCGCGAAACCGCACCTCTGGCCGCGCACCCGGACATGTACCTCGATGACGATGGCATTGTGATTCCGAACCTGAGCCTCGTCGGTCACCGCGCCTCCGGCGTTCCGGGCACCGTCGCCGGGTTCCGCGAAGCGCACAACCGTTACGGCACGCTGCCGTGGAAGGACCTGGTCATGCCGGCAGTGCGGCTCGCCGAAGACGGATTCGTTGTGCCCGAGCTGCTTGGCGCCGGCATGATGTCGGTGGATGAATCCGTGGGCGAGACCACGAACTTCCACGACTACTTCGGCGACATGGTCGCCGGCGAGGTGTTCCGGCAGCCCGAACTTGCGAAGACACTGCAGCGCATCGCCGATTCCGGCACCGACGACTTCTACCACGGCGAGACCGCGGACCTGATTGTCGCCGAAATGCAGCGCGGCAACGGCCTGATCACGCACGAAGACCTTGCAGGCTACGAGGCCGTCTGGCGCGAACCGCTGCGCGCCGATTGGCGCGGCTATGAAATCCTTGCCGCGCCGCCGCCTAGTTCCGGCGGATTCGCTGTCGTACAGCTACTGAAGATCAAGGACTACCTCGCACACCAGTTCGACGGTCTTGCGCTTAACTCGCCACAGTACATACACCTCGTAGCCGAAATCGAAAAGCGCGTGTTTGCTGACCGCGCCGAGTACCTCGGTGACCCTGACCATGTCGACAACCGCATGGACGAATTGCTGGACGAGGATTACATCGCCCGGCGCGCGGGCCAGGTCAACCCGCACAAGATCTCCGCGATTGCCGCCTCGCCGCCCGGCCTCGAATCGCCGGACACGACGCACTATTCAATACTGGACCAGTGGGGCAACGCCGTCGCGAACACCTATACGCTGAACCTGAGTTTCGGCAGCGGTGTCGTCGTTACCGGCGCGGGTTTTTTGCTGAACAACGAGATGGATGACTTCAGCGTCAAAGCAGGCGTGCCGAATGCGTACGGCGTCGTCGGCAACAAGGCCAACGAGATCCAGCCCGGCAAGCGCATGTTGTCATCGATGTCACCGACCATCCTGATGAAAGACGACGAGGTTGCCATGGTCATCGGTACACCCGGCGGCTCAACGATATTCACGTCTGTTTTCCAGACCATCGTCAACGTCTTCGATTTCGGCATGAGCCCCGAGGACGCCGTCGGTGCCACACGCTTCCACCACCAGCTGTTGCCACCCGACCTGATCGTCTACAGCCCGGGACGGCCGCTGCCTCAGGAAACAATTTCAGCACTCGGCGATGCCGGTTATCGCGCCGAACCCAACGACTGGGAGTTCGGCGATGTGCAGGTCATTGTCCGGGACGGCGACACGCTGCGCCCGGCATCCGATCCCCGTGCGCGCGGCGAGTCACGGGTCATCGAGGATTTACCACTTGCAAGCCCATAATCTCTGAAGTTTCTGGTCCCCGCCGCTCTTAAACGTTCATGAATAATCCGGGCCACCGCACTAGCTGTTCAAACCGATCACATCACCAAAGTGCACGCTGACGATCAGAAAAACGACGGCCAGTGCAAACAGCTTGAGCAACAGCGGGCCGGTGAAGCGAATCCAGGCGCCATACGGAATCCTGCCGAGTGCCAGTGCGCCCATGACGAGTGCGCTGGTCGGCACTATCATGTTCGTGAAGCCGTCGCCAAACTGATAGGCCAGTACCGCTGTCTGCTGAGGCACGCCGGTCAGGGTTGCGAGCGGTGACATGATCGGCATCGTGACGAAGGCCTGGCCGCTGCCGGACGGGATGAAGAAGTTACAGATGGTCTGTACGACAAGCATGCCGACGGCCGCGGCATCCGGGCCCAGTTCCGTCAGCACGCCGGCAATGGCATTGATCACGGTATCGATGACCTGCCCGTCGGCCAGCACCACTTCGATCGTGCGCGCAAAGCCGATCAACAGCGCAGCACCGGTCATCTCGGCCGCTCCGCTGATGAACGTACGACTCGTATCGCCCGGCTTGAGTCGCGCAATGATGGCCGCCAGCAGCCCGACGCCAAGAAACACGGCAAGCAGTTCCGGGATATACCAGCCGTAGACGGTCGCGCCGGCCACGAATCCGATCACACCGGCCAGGAATGCGGCCAGCACACCGATTCGGGCCGGCGTCAGTTCCACATCGCCGGGTGCCTCGAATCCGTGGCTGTAATCGATGTGCGAAACGAGGCTTTGCGACGGGTCGCGCTGCACGCGGATGGCATACCGATACAAATGGTGGAACGCGATAGCCAGGAATGCCGCCATCATGACGAGGCGGAAACCCCAGCCAGAGGTAATCGGCACGCCGGCTATGTTCTGGGCGATGATGACGCCGAACGGATTGACGCCCGCGCATGCCCAGCCGATGCCGTACGGTACCCACACCATGCCCATCGCCACGATCGCGTCCATGCGCATGGCAAGGCTCATCGACACGATGATAGGGATCAGTGGCACGTACTCCTCGCCCATGCCAATCGTGTACGAACCCAGGCTGAACATGATCAAACAGCCGCCGATCAGTATCCACGGACTGCGGCCGAGGCGCGCCACAGACCGGTGCAGCAGTGCGTCTATCGCACCCGTGCTGCGCAGTATCGCAATGACGCCGCCAGTAATGAAGACGAGGAAAATGATGTCCTGGGCCGCCGCGAAACCCTTCGGAATGGCCTGCAGGAAATACCATGGGGCAACATCGATACGCTCCTCGTCCCCGGTGAACGCGAACGTGTCCGGCACGACCATCGTACGGCTCGGGTTGTCCGGATATGGTTGCCGCTCGTACTCGCCCTGCGGAATCACATACAGCAGCAACTGCGCAAAAACGATGATTGAAAACATCAGCACGAGCGAATCGATGGACCAGCGCTGCTTTTGCATCGGGTAACCCCCGGCTAAATTGACTCGCCCGCTATCACGCTGGACCCACAGCGACGTTACTCTTACATGTCCGCAGCACCAACGTCATGGCGAGCCCGAAGGGCGTGGCCACCTCGTGACGTTGGCAGGGTGGCAAACTGTAGCAGATCGCCACGGCGCTGCGCGCCTCGCGGTGACGTCGCTACCGCAGCGGCACGGGAGGCCACCTTGCTAGCAATCCGGCTTTTTGTTAAAAGATGCAGCCGCCCGCCGGGACGTATCGGAAAAAAGACACTCGCATATGTTGGAAATTGACGCCCTTACAAAGACATACGGGACTCACACGGTCGTTGACCAATTGAGCTTTGCCTGCAAGTCCGGAGAAGTGCTGGGTTTTCTCGGACCCAACGGGGCCGGAAAGTCGACGACAATGAAGATGATCACCGACTTTGTCACGCCGAGTGGCGGTCGTGTGTCCGTCTGCGGGCACGACGTCGAAACAGACGCCCTGGACGCAAGGCGGCGGCTCGGCTACCTTCCGGAAGGCGCACCGAACTACCCGGAAATGACGCCGGCATCGTTTCTCGAATTTATTGCCGATGTGCGTGGGCTGCAAGGCGACCTTCGGCGGCGACGGCTCGCCGCCGTCATCGAGCAGCTGCACCTCGAGTCAGTGCTGCATCAGTCCATCGACACTTTGTCCAAGGGTTTCAAGCGCCGCGTCGGGCTGGCGCAGGCGATCGTGCACGATCCGGACGTGTTGATACTTGACGAACCAACGGACGGTCTCGATCCCAACCAGAAACACGAAGTCCGCGAGCTGATCCGCTCGATGTCCGCCGACAAGCTGATTGTGATTTCGACCCACATCCTTGAAGAGGTAGAGGCCGTCTGCAGCCGCGCGATGATCATCGCGGACGGCCGCATCCTGGCTGATGACACGCCGCAGGCGCTGGCCGCTCGCTCGCACTATCACAATGCGGTACGGGTCGTATTTGACGATGACGCAACCCTGCAAAAGGCCGAGGCAGCTATTGAGAAGCTGGACTCGGTCAGCAGTATGGAGATCGATCGCGAAACGCAAACGATCACCGCACTGTCGAGCGGCAGTGCGGACGACGCAAAAACCTGGCGCGATGTGTCCGACCTCGTCGCGCGCGAGGGCTGGCCGGTGTCGGGCGTGCAACTCGCAGCCGGCCGCCTCGATGAGGTGTTTCGCGACATCACCGGGGGGGCCAAGGCATGAACAACGTCTCCGCACTGTTCCGGCGCGAACTGCAAAGCTATTTCGCAACTCCGGTCGCCTACGTGTTCATTGTCATCTTCCTGATCCTGATGGGCACGTTCACGTTCTACCTGGGCGGTTTCTATGAACGCGGCCAGGCTGATCTTGCGCCGTTTTTCAACTATCACCCGTGGCTGTACCTGTTCCTCGTACCGGCAATTGCCATGAGGCTGTGGGCCGAGGAGCGCAAGTCCGGCAGCATCGAATTGCTGATGACGCTGCCTGTCACGCCGTGGCAGGCCGTGCTCGGCAAGTACCTCGCCGCATGGGCGTTCGCCGGCATTGCGCTCGTGCTGACGTTCCCGATCTGGATCACCGTCAATTACCTTGGTGATCCGGACAATGGCGCAATACTCGCCGGGTACTTCGGCAGCCTGCTGATGGCCGGCGGGTTCCTCGCCATCGGTGCCTGTATTTCAGCGACGACGCGCAACCAGGTCATCGCGTTCGTTATCACCGTTGTCGTCTGCTTCGGGTTCCTGCTCGCGGGCTTCCCCCTCGTGCTCGACCTGTTTTCGGGCTGGGCACCACAGGCACAGGTCGACGGCATTGCTTCGTTAAGTTTCCTGACGCACTTTGCCAACATCAGCAAGGGCGTCATTGATGTGCGCGACCTGATCTATTTCGCATTGCTGATTGCAACCTTTCTGTATGCGAACACGATCATTCTGCAGTTAAAGCAGGCGGATTGACCATGACGACATCCTCACAACGGCGTCTGAGTGCCTCAAACCTGGCCTTGCTGGCCATCGCCTTCATAGCGGCTGTCATTATCAGCAACGAAGTGTTTCGCGGCTGGAAAATTGACCTGACCGAGAACAATCTCTACACACTCTCCGACGGCACCTACCGCATCATCGACAAGATCGATGAGCCCATAAACCTGTATTTCTACTACTCGGACCAGGCGACCGAAAACATCCCGGCGCTTCGCGACTACGCCAACCGCGTTCGCGAGATGCTCGAGGAATTTTCTGACGCGGCCGACGGCCGGATCCGGCTGCAGGTAATCGATCCGCAACCGTTCTCGGAAGAAGAGGACCGGGCGGCACAATTCGGCTTGCAGGGCGTGACGCTACCGGGCAGCCCTGATCCCATTTACATGGGCCTGGCCGGCACCAACAGCGTCGACGACGAGGAGGTCATTACTTTCTTCCAACCCGACAAGGAAGAGTTCCTTGAGTACGATATTGCGCGCCTCGTCAGCACGCTTGCGGAGCCCGAACGCTCGGTGGTGGGACTCGTATCCGGCATTCCGATGAGCGGTGGCTTTGATCCGCAGTCGCAGCAAATGACGCCGCCGTGGATGGTCTGGGAACAGGCGCAGCAATTGTTCGAGGTTCGTGACCTCGGCACGTCATTCGAAACTGTCACCGACGACGTCACGCTGCTGTGGATCGTGCAGCCGAAAAACCTGGACGAAAAGACATTGTATGCCATCGACCAGTACCTGCTCGATGGCGGCAAGGCACTGATCTTTGTCGACCCGGTGGCCGATGCGGACCCGGCAACGCCGCCTTCGGGCATGCCGGCCGGCATGCCGTTACAGGGACAGAGTTCGAACCTTCCGGAGCTGTTCGGTGCCTGGGGTATCAACTTCTCGACCAGCGACGTCGTTGCCGACGCGCAGCTTGCCTTGCAGTTATCCGGTGGGCCGGGACGCCGCCCGGTCCGTCACCTGGCCTTTCTGGGTGTCACTGAAGAGCAGCTCAACGCCGAGGATGTCACAACCGCGGACCTGGGCTCACTGAATCTAGCAACTACCGGTTACCTCG
The DNA here is from genome assembly GCA_964560775.1 of uncultured Woeseiaceae bacterium. Lineage (GTDB taxonomy): Bacteria > Pseudomonadota > Gammaproteobacteria > Steroidobacterales > Woeseiaceae > Woeseia. Next base: position 14,460 of record CAZLNH010000074.1, read on the forward strand.
AAGCAGCGGACGACAGCGAGTTGACTTTCGAGCCCCTGATTTCGTCGAGCCCGGCGGCGGCGACTGTCGGCGCGACACGTTTCAGTTATCTGCCTGATCCGTCCGTGCTGCAGGATGGCTTTGAGCCGCGTGGCGAGCCGTTTGTGCTGGCGGCGCGGATCAGCGGTGTACTGACATCCGCCTTTCCCGATGGCAGGCCACCGAGCGACAGCGGTAATGAAGAAGGTGGTGATGAAGACGGCGGCAACGATGCGGAAACCAGCGAGACCGCACCGCATCGTGCCGAGGGCACCGAACCGGCGAACATTGTTGTAGTCGCCGACGTGGATATGCTGACGGATCGATTATGGGTACAGGTACAGAATTTCTTCGGACAACGCATGGCAAATGCGTTCGCCGGTAACGGGGCGTTCGTCACCAATGCCCTTGAAAACCTGTCCGGCAGTTCCGACCTGATCGCCGTTCGCAGTCGTGCCAGTTATTCGCGACCATTTACGCGCGTCGAACAACTGCGTGTCGATGCGGAAGCGCGCTACCGCGAAACGGAGCAGCGTCTGCAAAGTGAGCTCGCAGAGACCGAGCGGCGGCTTGGGGAACTGCAGTCGGCCCGCGAGGATACCGGCGAATTGTTGCTGACAGAAGAGCAACAGCAGGAAATCGACCGCTTCATCGATCAGCGCGCCACGATCCGCCGCGATCTGCGTGCCGTGCAACGTGGCCTCGACCAGGACATCGAGCGCCTCGGCACCGTTTTGAAGGTCATCAATATCGCACTGGTACCCCTTGTCCTTACGGCGTTTGTTCTGGTTGCCGTGGGGCGCCGGAAACGGAACCCGTCCTCATGATGATGATGCGCTCAACCTGGTTGCTTGCTGTCGTCGCTGTGGCACTGGTCGCAGGCGTCATCCTGGTCAACACCACCGCTGACGAATACAGCACGGGCGAGAGCCAGGCGTTACTGCCGGACCTGCGGAGTGCAATCAACAACATCGACCAGGTGGCGGTGCAGTATGGTGATGAAACCGTCACCATCGAACGCCAGGACGAACACTGGTCTGCCCGCGAGAAGTCCGGCTACCGAGCCGATACCGGTACGTTGCGGCAGGTTCTGCTGGCGCTGGCCGACGCCAGCAAACTGGAGCAAAAGACGGCCAATCCGGACATGCACGGCCGGCTCGGGCTGCGGGCGCCAGAGAACGGCGACGGCGTCGGCATCCGGATCGCGGGTGACGGCGTCGAGCACGCGTTGATACTCGGCAACGTTGCCCAGGAGAACTACCGCTACGTGCGTTTTGCCGATAATGACCAGACCTGGCTGATCGACCAGAACCCCGAATTGCCGGACGATGCCGGCGGGTGGCTGGACGCCGAGGTTATCAATATCCCGTCCGCCGACGTGCAAGCCGTTTCTATCAAGCATGCGGACGGCGAAGCGATCCGCTTTTCGAAAGCGTCGCGTGACGAAGGTTCGTTCAACGTGGCCGACATACCGGCAGACCGTGAACTGACCTATCCCGGCGTTGTCAACGGCATCGCCGGCGTGCTGCGCGACCTGACCCTTGACGACGTACAGGCAGAACCGGCCGACCTCCCGCCCCCCGAGACCACAACGTCATTCACGACCTTTGATGGCCTGACCGTGACGGTACAGAGATTCCCCATTGATTCCGCCGACTGGTACCGCATTGTCGCCAGTGTCACAGAACCTCCCGAAGGTGGCGATTCGGCAGCTCCGCTCACTGAGACGGCCAACGCATCCGATGGCGCCGATCCCGGTGAATCTGCTGGCGGGCCAGGCGAGCCAGCGGACGACAGCAAACCCGCAGAGCCGGCAGGCGACGGTGAGACCGGCAATGAGCCGTCCGCGCCGGACGCCGAATCACCGGAAACCCGTGCCGCGGCGATCAACGCACGCACCAGCGGCTGGCTCTATCGGCTGCCGGCCAGCAAGGGCGACCTGCTGCAACGGCGCTGGGACGACATTCTTAAAGAACCCGACGAAG
>CAZLNH010000075.1:0-5922 GCA_964560775.1 uncultured Woeseiaceae bacterium
GTGGCAGGGGCGGAGGTGTGCCCCGGGGAGGGCTTTTCAGGGCTGTGCCGGACAGGGACGTCCGGCACAGAGCGTACAGGGACGTATTCACAGCGTCCCTGAAAAGCCCTCCCCGGGGTGCGCCTCCGCTTACCACCGCACCAAACCGTTCATGAATAATCCGGGTCCGGGAACTGGTCGGGAGTCTGCTGCAGCCAGCGCTCGGCTATGAGGACGGCGGCGGCGGCATCGATTGTTTCCTTGCGGATGCGGCCCTTGCGGCCCTCGCGGCGCTGGTCGCGCAGCTGTTCGGCGGCTTCGAGGGATGTGTAGCGTTCGTCGATTGATGCAACCGGCAGTTGGAATTGTTCGAGGGCGGTGCGGAAGGCGCGGACGTCGCCGTCTATGGCGGATGCTGTGCCGTCGGGTTTCAGTGGCAGACCGACGACGAGGCGCGCGGGGCGCCACTCGTCGACGAGCGATCTTATTCGCTGCCAGTCAGGGCCTTCGTCACTGTTTCTGATCGTGCCGAGTGCTGTGGCCGAGGCCGTGATTTGCTGGCCGACAGCAACGCCGATGCGGCGGCGTCCGTAATCGAATGCGAGGATCGTCTCGGGGGCGGGCGTGTCAGGCGTGGCCGGCATCGGAGGACAACTGGCTGATATCGATGCCCAGCGAACGCGTGGCGACATGCCAGCGGTCGGTGAACGGTACATCGAAAACCAGCTCCGGCGTTGCCGGGACATTGAGCCAGGTATTGGCACGAATTTCAGCTTCCAGCTGGCCCGGCTCCCAGCCGGCATAGCCGAGCGCAACAATGGCTTTCTGCGGACCCTCGCCCGTTGCCATCGCATCCAGCACGTCACGCGACAGCGTCAGCTGGATGTCGGCGGATACCGCCACCGAGCTGTCATAGGAAAAACCGGGTGCGTGCAGGACGAAGCCGCGTTCGCGCGCCACCGGGCCTCCATCCAGTACCGGCAGCGTGGCAACGTCCGCATTGATCTCCGGTACATCGAGCTGCTCGAGGAGGCCGCCGAGTTGAAACGTCAACGGGCGGTTGATAACGATACCGAGCGCGCCTTCCGAGTTGTATTCGCAGATCAGTGTGACGGTATCGCTGAAGTTCGGATCCGCCATCCCCGGCATGGCAATCAATAACTGGTTGTGCAGCGCACTTCCGGACTCCATGCAATCAGTATCGGTGCTGCGGCGGCGTCATACAACCACCGTCAATGGGCGCGAGCCGCGGTCGGCACTGAGGTGTCGCTGAACTGCCACTTGTAGAGGAAGTTGAGCTGCGGGTAATCCAGCCGGACAGCCTCCGGAAACGGGTCGAACGGTGCCGCACGCCTCAGGATATTGAGTGCCGCCTGGTCAATGGCATCCGACCCCGACGACCGCACGATAACGACTTCGGCCAGTTGCCCGGACGCGTTCAGCGTCACCTCGAGAGTGGGACTGCCGGTCAGTCCGCGCAAGCCGCCCTGTTCCGGAATGTACTTGCTGCCGACTGTTTCGATCTTGCGTTTCCAGCGGTCCACGTAGCCGGCGATGCTCGATTCCCGTGTGTCTGCACTGACGATAATGCGTTCGCGATTCTGGTCGCGAACGAGAAAGTTGGCGTACTCGTCCTGTGGCAATGGCAGCGTCGTCTCGACGCCGGATTTCAGTTCGGCTGCCCGGGATTCGTCCCGCACCGGATCCTCGCGAGGTTTGTCACGGACTGTACGGGTGTCGTCCCGCACTGTTGTCAGCAACTGATCCGCCGAGTCTTGCTGGCGTGACGCGTCGAGACGGTCGTTCGCGTCGATGTCGCCGATATTGTCGACCGGAACATCGCTCCTGGCCGGCGCGCTGGGCCGCGCTGACTCCTCGGTATTGCCGCCGCCTTCCTGGCTGGCCTGCGCCAGGTACTCTGCAGGGTCCTCGCGATCAAAACTGCGGTCCGGGTCGGCGACGATCGTGACCTCGAGCGATACGGATTCGGAAAAGGCGTCGTCCACCAGCGCATTGAAAGTGATGCCGATGATCAGGATGCCGTGCAGCAGGGCCGCAAGGAAAAGCATTGGCGGCAGTCGGTCCGGTTTGGGGCCGTTATCGAGCGCGATCTCGTCCAGCGGACCGAGCTCAGTAACCTGCGTATTTTTGTCAGCTCGTTCAGACATGTTGGCGGTCGACGTCCGACATCGAGTGGTCGGGTATTGTGGCACAGATCAAGGGTTTGCGTTGCCCACTGGCGGCCGCGGCTTAGTCCCGCCAGTGTACGCGTTCACGCATTTGCGGAGTGAGACGCAGGTCACCCCTGTCGCTGATCAGGAGCGCGTGATCGATGCCGAGCCTTTCGCACGCCGCGGCGAACTCCGCGCTGCCAGCGACTAGCAGTGCCGTTGCGGCAGCATCCGCCAGTACCGGGTCTGTATCAATGACGGTGACCGACGCAGTATCCCGGGCCGGATAGCCGGTGCGGGGGTCGAGGACATGTGCATATCGCTGGCCGTCTGCCTCGAAAAAGCGTTCGTAGTTGCCCGATGTGACAATCGTTTCACCGTCGAGGGCCTCGATGCCGCCGATCGGCTCACCGCCGTCCGGGTCGCGTATGCCGATACGCGCGGCCCGCCCATGCACCTGGCCTATTACGGTCATGTCACCGCCCAGGTCAACGATCGCGTTCTGAACACCATGTTCGCGAAGAACCCGCACCGACATGCCCAACAATGCGCCCTTGGCGATACCGCCCGGATCGATGACGATAGCGCGGTTGCTGCTGGTCAGCCGCAAGCCGGCCCACTGCAGTTGGCCTGCCCCCGGACTACTCGCCAGAACAGTCTCGATAGCGGCATCGGGCGGCGGCCGCCAGTCATGCTGTAGTGGCTCGTGAAAACCCCACAATTGTGTCAATGCGCCCAGTGCAACATTGAACAGGCCGCCGGAGCGTGCCTCGAGATCTGTTGCGCGCTTCAGCAGCGACGCCAGTTCCTCGCTCGCCATGGCACTCTCGCCCCTGGCCAGCGCTTGGTTGATGCGCACGAGCTCGCTGCGATCAGCGGGTTCGTACCACGGATACCAGTCGCGGCCAAAGTCGCGGTACAGGCGCTCGAGTGCGTCGGTGGCAGCTTCCGCAGTGGCCTCGTCGGTATCGTAGTAGCGCAGCGTTACCAGCGTGCCAAGTGCCTGTAGCTGCACATTGTGGTTTTTGTCAGTGGGGGCGCAGGCGGCGAGCAGCACCAGTACCACGATAACGGTGCTACTCAGTGCGCGCTGCATCAGGGCGGTGTTCACGCCGCATTATTTCGTCTTGCGGCGAGTCTCTGTTCAATGGCATCGAACAGCTGGCCTGCAATGTTCAGGCCGAACAGGCGGTCCAGTTCGCGGATTCCCGTTGGGCTCGTGACGTTGATTTCAGTCAGGTAGTCGCCGATGACGTCGAGGCCGGCGAAAATGACGCCGCGCTCTTTCAACACCGGACCGACCTGTTCGCAGATATAGCGGTCGCGCTCGGTCAGTTCGCGCCCCTCGCCGGTTGCGCCGAGCACCAGGTTGCCGCGATTGTCGTCGGCCGCCGGCACGCGCGCGAGCGCATATGGCACCGGCTCGCCGTCGATGAGGAGGATCCGCTTGTCGCCCGCGCTGATTTCCGGGATATAACGTTGCGCCATCGCAAAGCGCTGTTCGTTGTCCGTCAGTGTTTCGAAGATCACGTTGGCGTTGTTGTCACCCTTCCTGACTACAAAAATCGAGCGTCCGCCCATGCCATCGAGTGGCTTGACGACGATATGCTCGTTGTCGCGCAGGAATTGCTTCAGGTCCGCTTTGGCACGGGTGACCAGCGTCAGCGGCGCACAATCAGCGAACCAGGCCGTGTAGACCTTTTCATTCATGTCGCGCAGGCTTTGCGGACGATTGAAGATCAGTGCGCCCGCCGCTTCCGCGCGCTCCAGCATATACGTGCTGTGGATGTACTCCATGTCGAACGGCGGATCCTTGCGCATCAGGATCACATCGAGTTCGCCGAGCGGCAGTTCCGCGGCTTCACCCAGTTCAAACCAGTTGCTGTTGTCGTCTCGTACCCGGAGGGGCCGGGCAGTGCCATATGCCACACCGTTGACGAGCTTCATATCGCGCTGCAGCATGTAGTGCACGTCAATGCCGCGGCGCCCGGCCTCCAGCAGCATCGCGAATGAGCTGTCTTTTTTCGGTGTAATCGTCGCGATCGGGTCCATGACGATCCCGAGGCGCAGTTTCTTCTCCGGCATGCTCCAAATCCCTGGCTGGTTCAACATTCGCACCTGGCGGCGCCCGTTACTATACAGGCACTTCTCGCGTGCCCAAACCGGCTTCAGGATGGGATAGGGGCACCGGGGAGCCTGCTGGCAGAAACCTTCGAAAAACCTGCCGGCATGCTCGCAAAGTTGCCGGATGGGACTGTTTGGCAAAGAAAAATCGGCGGCTGCGGTGCCCATCGTGGCGGCACCTTGGGCAATATGGTACAAGTCCGCTTGGCCCGGCTCGGGCTGCGAATGGGCGAGGAATTCCGGTGGCAAATACTGCGTCTCGAAGTCTCAACGGACTGAAGATTCTGGTTGTGGACGACAGCAAGACAATACGGCGCACGGCGGAAACCCTGCTGTCGAAGGAGGGCTGCCAGGTCTTTACGGCCATCGACGGCTTCGACGCATTGTCGAAGATTGCCGACCACCAGCCTGACCTGATTTTCGTCGACATCATGATGCCGCGGCTCGACGGTTACCAGACCTGCTCGCTGATCAAGCATAACAAGGTGTTCAAGGACACTCCCGTGGTCATGCTGTCCAGCAAGGACGGCCTGTTCGATCGCGCCCGGGGCCGCATTGTCGGGTCCGAGCAGTACCTGACCAAGCCGTTTACCCGGGACGAGTTGCTGGGCGCCATTTCAAACCAGGTCAGCCAGGTGTAGGGGACCAAATCATGACTGTAGTACTGATCATTGATGACTCGCCGACGGAACTGCACCTGTTCCAGAACATGCTCGAGAAGAACGGTTTTGGCACGCTGGTGGCGGACAGTGGTGAAGAAGGCATTCGCCAGGCGCACGCGGCACGGCCGGACTGCATCCTGATGGACGTTGTCATGCCGGGCATGAACGGCTTCCAGGCCACGCGCAAGCTGACGAAGGATCCGGCGACAGCAAGTATTCCTGTCATCATGATTACGACCAAGGACCAGGAGACCGACAAGATCTGGGGCATGCGTCAGGGTGCCGTTGAATACCTCGTCAAGCCGGTGTCCGAAAAGCAGCTGGTCGCCAAGATCAACGCGGTAATGGCCGGCTGAATGAGCGTTGACGCCGATCTTGCCGCCCTGGTCGAACAGCCGTTCGAGCTTTTAAAGGAACTGGAGCGCCGCAGCCGGACCGCCCTGGCGGGCAAGGGTGCGGCTGACCTGCCGGAAGAATGGGTCGGTATTGGCTTTCGCATCGGCGATGAGCAGTTCGTTGCGAGCCGCAACGAGGTCCGCGAGGTCTTGATGCTGCCCGATGAAATTACACGCGTACCCGGTTCGAAACGCTGGATGCTCGGCGTTGCAAACCTCCGAGGTCACTTGCTGCCGCTGACTGACCTGAAACTGCTGCTCGGGAGCGGCCGCACGGGCCTGCGCCGCCTGACGCGTGTGATTTCAGTCAATCATCGCGACGTGCCGGCCGGTCTCGTTGTCGACGAGGTGCTCGGTTTCCGGCGATTCATGGACAATGAGTACTCCGACCGTTGGCCGGAGACTGTCGTACGTTGCGACCGGTACATACGCGGTGCGTACAAGCGCGGCCAGGACACCTGGCCGGTATTCGGATTGTATGACCTGGTCGAAAGCAGCGCTTTCCTGCAGGCCGCGGCGGACTAGCCACTAATACCCTACTGAGCAGAATCATGGACCAGACAACGGAAAAATCCTCTGCATTCACCATTC
>CAZLNH010000076.1:0-14977 GCA_964560775.1 uncultured Woeseiaceae bacterium
GGGACGTATTCACAGCGCCCCTGAAAAGCCCTCCCCGGGGTGCGCCTCCGCCAAACCACCACACGAAAACGTTCATGAATAATCCGGCCGGGCTGGCACTGAGCCGGAACACGTATCCAGGCTGCGCACGCTTCCAATTCCATATATCCTTGGCGGTTTCGTGAAACACCTGTGTAAGCGTGTGGGCAGGCAGATTCGGGATTGGAATGAGTGTGAAGGACAAGTATCGGCCGGACGACATTGAGCGGCGTGCCCGGGAATTCTGGGAAGAGCAGGGCTGCTTTGAGGTCGGTGAGGATCCGGGCAAGGAAAAGTTTTACTGCCTGACCATGTTCCCGTACCCGAGCGGGCAGCTGCATATGGGTCATGTGCGCGTGTTTACGATCAGTGATGTCATTGCGCGTTACCAGCGCATGCAGGGCAGGCATGTGCTGCAGCCGATGGGGTGGGATGCGTTCGGCATGCCTGCTGAAAATGCCGCCATTCAGCGCGGCATACCGCCGGCGCAGTGGACCTACCGGAACATTGATTACATGCGCGGGCAGATGAAGCGGCTCGGTTACGGTTATGACTGGCGCCGGGAAGTTACGACGTGCCGTCCCGAGTATTACCGCTGGGAGCAGTGGTTGTTCACGAAGCTCTTCAAGAAAGGGCTTGTTTACCGCAAGAACTCGGTCGTCAACTGGGATCCGGTCGACCAGACCGTACTGGCTAATGAGCAGGTCATCGACGGCCGCGGCTGGCGGTCCGATGCTCTTGTTGAGCGGCGCGAGATTCCGCAGTGGTTCATGCGCATTACCGCCTACGCGGACGAACTGTTGGACGGGCTCGACAAACTTCCCGGATGGCCGGAGTCGGTCAAGGTCATGCAGCGCAACTGGATTGGCCGCTCCGAAGGCGTCGAGCTCAAGTTCGATGTTGCCGGTGGCGCCGAGCCGCTCAGCGTCTACACAACGCGTCCGCATACGCTGATGGGCGTGACGTACATGGCCGTTGCCGCCGAACATCCGCTGGCAACAGAAGCCGCCGAATCCGATGCCGGCATTGCCCGGTTTCTCGAAGACTGCCGCAAGACACACGCAGCCGAAGCTGCGCTCGAGACGATGGAGAAAAAAGGCATGCCGCTCGGCGTGTCGGCGATACACCCCATCACGGGCGACGAGGTGCCGGTATGGGTCGCGAATTTCGTGTTGATGAGTTACGGCACCGGTGCGGTCATGGCTGTGCCCGGGCACGACGAACGCGACTGGGAATTCGCGACGACGCACGGCTTGCCGGTCACGCAGGTGATCCGTCCCGTCGATGGCAGCACCATCGATGTGCAACACGGCGCGTACACGCCGCACGGCATACTCGTCAATTCCGGCGACTACAATGGCATGTCGTCGGCCGATGCTTTCGACGCGATTGCCACTCGATTTGAAAAGGAAGGGCGTGGCAAGCGCACTGTGCACTATCGCCTGCGTGACTGGGGCGTTTCGCGCCAGCGGTACTGGGGCGCACCGATACCCATCATCTATTGTGACGATTGCGGCGCGTTACCCGTGCCGGAGGATCAATTGCCCGTGGTGCTGCCGGAGGATGTCGAGTTCAGTGGTGTTGGTTCGCCACTGAAGGACATGCCGGGGTTCTACGAGGCCGATTGCCCGCAGTGCGGCAAGGCGGCGCGTCGCGAGACGGATACGTTCGACACGTTCGTCGAGTCATCCTGGTATTTCTCGCGCTACGCGAGTCCGGACAGCGACGATGCGATGCTTGATAGCCGCGAACACTACTGGATGCCGGTCGACCAGTACACTGGCGGTGTCGAGCATGCAATTCTCCATCTGCTGTACGCGCGCTTCTTCCAAAAGCTGATGCGGGACGAGGGACTGTCGGCGGCCGATGAACCGTTCACGAACCTGTTGACTCAGGGAATGGTACACAAGGACGGCGCCAAGATGTCGAAAGCCAATGGCAATACCGTCGACCCGCAGCAGCTCATCGAACGCTACGGCGCAGACACCGTACGGCTTTTCATGATGGCCGCCGCGCCGCCGGAGCAGGCGCTGGAGTGGTCCGACGACGGCGTGCAGGGTGCATTCCGCTTCCTTAACCGGTTCTTCAAGGCGGTCCATACGCACTGCGGCGGCGGAGTTGCAGGCGGGGTGGATGCCGCATCGCTCAATGGCGCACAAAAGGACCTGCGCCGCAAAACGCACCAGACCATCGAGAAAGTCAGCGACGATATCGGACGCCGTTACAAGTTCAACACAGCGGTGGCCGCGGCGATGGAGCTGATGAACGCAATTTACAAGTTCGAGGCCGAGTCCGCGAGTGATCGCGCCGTGGTCCAGGAGGCACTCGAAGCGATCGTGCTGCTGTTGTCGCCTATCGTGCCCCACCTGAGCCATGAGCTCTGGGAGCGCCTCGGACACAAGACCGCGCCCGTCTACGAGCGCTGGCCTGTCGTCGATCCCGCGGCGCTGGCACAGGACATGGTCGAGATTGTTGTACAGGTCAACGGGATATTGCGCGCGCGAATAGCGGTGGCAGTCGACGCGGACAAGGACGCGATTTCGAAGCTTGCGCTTGCGGACGACAATGTGCAGCGATTCGTCGCCGATAAACCGATACGAAAGACCATTGTCGTGCCGGGCCGGCTGGTCAATGTTGTCGTTTAGGACATCGCTGCTGGCGGCCTTGCTGATGCCTTTGGCTGGCTGCGGATTCCATCTGCGCGGCGCACCGACTATACCGCCGGAAATGGCGACGACGTATATCGCCACCTATGACAGGCACAGCCCGTTCTACCGCAAACTGTATCGCGAATTGCTCGCCGCCGGTGTCGACGTCGTCGATTCACCGACCAGTGCAAGCGCCGTTTTCTCGATACTTTTTGACGAGACCGACCAGCGCGTGCTGTCCGTGTCGGCGCGTAATGTCCCGCGCGAGTACGAGGTCTACTACACAGTCAGTTACTCGGTACAAAGCGGCGAAAAATTGCTGCTGCAGCCGCAGGAACAGACAGTCACTCGTGACTATACCTACGATGAGCTGCTGGTCCTTGGCAAGGCGCGCGAGGAAGAGTTGCTTCGTGACTCCATCGTCGATGACCTCGTCCGGGTCGTCCTTATCCAGCTGTCGTCGCTGTAGGCCGCGGGACTGGCGGCAACAGCGCCGGTAGTAATACATGGCAGTCCAGTCCCCGGTACTTGCACGGTCACCATCCGCTTCGGCGGCCATCCTGTGCACGGGTGACATCGAACGGTCCGGTCTGGATGCTCTGCTATCACGCTATGGCGTGACCCTGGTACCGGTGGCCGCCGGCGAACCGGTTCCCGGCAGCTTCTGGGGTGCACCCGAGGCCGGCATCATAGGCATGCGCCTGTTTGCGCGCGCGGATACGCCGCTGCATTCCATGCTTCATGAGCTCAGTCATATCGTCTGCATGACACATCAGCGCCGGATGGCCCTCGAACGCGATGCCGGTGGGGATGACGCTGAGGAATGCGCGGTCTGTTACCTGCAGCTGATACTCGCCGCCCATCTTCCGGGTGCAGGCCAGGCGCGGCTGATGCGCGACATGGATGCATGGGGCTACAGCTTCCGACTCGGTTCGACACGACGCTGGTTTGAGCACGATGCGGACGATGCACGCGACTGGTTACTGGAGCGCGGCCTGATTACAGCGGCGGATTCAAGTACCTGGCATTTGCGGCAGGACTGACGGTCCATTCGGCCGCGGCCGAATGGACCGTCATCGCGAGGCGCGCAGCGCGCCTCGCGATGACGGCAGGTCGCCACGGCGCTACGCGCCTCGCGACGACGACAGCGGCGGCGGTGATGCCTATGGTGGCATCGTGGCTGCGACATGGCCTATAGTTGTGAGCCCGGTCGAGCGAGCGGCTCCGCATGGTACTGATTCGCTACACGCTGTATTTCCTAGGTGTTGCGCTCGTGACCTGGGTTCTAACGCGCATCGAGATTGCATCGCCTGGCGGTTTGCAGCTCGAGATATTCTCCGGCCCGACGGATACGCTGGGCACCAGTGAGTACTCGCCGGTCGAAATGCTGCAACTCGGTGTGCTGATCATCTGCGGACTGCTGTTCGCGTGGATTGCACAAAACTGCGTAGTACAGCGGCCCGTCGCCATCACCTTCGGCGGCATCGCACTGCTGTTTTTTATCCGCGAACTCGATTACTTTCTCGACAGCTATGTCGCAGACAACTTCTGGCAGGTCGCGACCGCCGTTGTCGCAGCGCTGATCATCGTTTATTCGTGGCGCCACCGTAAACGCTTTCGCCTCGCGTGGCTGAGGATGTGGCCCTCGCCGGGTCTGACGCTGATCTTTGCCGGCGCGCTGGTGCATTTCGCGTTTGTACTCATCGTCGGACACGAGCCTTTGTGGATGGCTTTGCTGGGCGACGACTACCGGCGCGTCATCAAGCTCGCCATCGAGGAATTCATGGAGCTGATGGGCTACTACCTGTGGCTGATCGGCACGATCGAATATTTGTTGCAGGCGCGCACCGTGGCACTCCGGGAACCGCAGCCGGCGGCCGTCAAGCGGCGCACCGGCAAGAAGCAGCGGGGCAAGGGGCGCTACTGAGCCGCTAAAGTATCGTCGGGTTCGGCGCGTCGCCGTAAACTTCTTCCGGGTCGAAGACTTTTTCGGTATCGGTGAATTCCAGCGTCATCGTCTCGCCTTGAGCGGCGTCGCCGACCGGTACCTGCCGGTAGAAGCACGACCGGTAGCCGACATGGCAGCTCGCGCCGCCCTGGACCGTAACGCGCAGCCAGATGCAGTCCTGATCGTCGTCGACAAGCAACTGCTCGACTTTCTGTGTCAGGCCGCTCGTTGCACCCTTGTGCCACAGTGCCTGGCGGCTGCGGCTGTAGTAATGCGCCTCGCCGCTGCGAATGGTGCGGCTGAGGGCCTCCGCGTTCATGTAGCCCTGCATCAGCAGCTCACCGGTGCGGGCGTCGGTCGTGACGACGGTGATCAGGCCGCGCTCGTCAAAGCGGGGCGCAAGGTCCGTGCCTTCCTCGACCTGTTCAATGCTTAGTCGCGGCTGAAAGGCTATGGCGCGGTAGGTCATGCTGGCTCCTGGTGGTTCATCGGCGGCGGCATCGCCCGGACGCCGGGCGCTGATTATAGGGTATCAGGCGCACGGTGCGAGCCGCAGGCCCGGGGCCGGGCACGGCGCCAATTCCGGCGGCCGATATTGGTATCATGGCGGGCCGCCCGCGGGGCGCGACAACGGATCGAGGACTGGCTGGCACCATGACGCTTCAGCTTTACGACACATTGCAGGGCAGGAAAGTACCGTTCGAGCCGCTCGTCGAGGGCAAGGTTACGATGTACCTGTGCGGGCCGACTGTCTACAACTACGCGCATATCAGCAACGCGCGGCCGGCGGTGGTCTTCGACCTGCTGGCCAGGCTGCTGCGCCGCCGCTATGCGCTGACCTTTGCCCGCAATATCACGGACGTCGACGACAAGATCAATGCGGCCGCAACCGAGACCGGCAAGCCGATACAACAGATTACCGAGCGCTTCATCAAGGCGTACAACGACGACATGGGCGCGCTGGGCGTGCTGCCGCCGGATATCGAGCCACGGGCAACGCAGCACATCGACGACATGATTGCGATGATTGCGGCGCTGGTCGATGCCGGCCATGCGTATGCCGCCGAAGGCCACGTGCTGTTTGATGTGGCCAGTTTCGATGGCTATGGCCACCTGTCGAAACGAGATCTTCGCGAAATGATCGCGGGCGCCCGTGTCGAGGTGGCGCCGTACAAGAAAGCCGCGCACGACTTTGTATTGTGGAAGCCGTCGACACTGGACCTGCCGGGCTGGGATTCACCGTGGGGCCGCGGCCGTCCCGGATGGCACATCGAATGCTCGGCGATGGCCGGGAAGCACCTCGGCCAGACCATAGATATACACGGCGGCGGCCAGGATCTCGTGTTTCCGCACCACGAGAATGAGCGCGCACAGAGTACCTGCGTGCACGGGGGGGCGCCGTTTGCACGGTACTGGCTGCACAACGGCTTCCTGAGCATGAACAGCACGAAGATGTCGAAGTCGCTCGGCAATGTGCTGCTTGTGCACGACATGGTGAAAGCGATTCCGGGCGAGGTCATTCGCCTCGCGCTGTTGAGTGCGCATTACCGCCAGCCGCTGGACTGGTCTGACGAAACACTCAACGCCGCGCGCCGGATGCTCGATCGGCTGTACGGCGCACTGCGTGGCATCGACGTTTCAGCGGCCGAACGGGCATCTTCCGGTCCGCCCGATGCCGTTGTCGCGGCGCTGGACGACGACCTGAATACGCCCAAGGCACTGGCGGAAATGTTTAACCTAGCCCGCGATCTGAACAAAGCAACGGATCCCGGCACGCGGCGCAGACAGGCGGCGGAACTGCTTGCATCCGGTGACCTGGTTGGGGTGCTGCAAGGAGATGTCGAAGCGTGGTTTTCAGGAGGCGCGGATGGCGCGTTGTCCGGTGATGAGGTGGAGGCGCTGTTGAAGGACCGCGAGCAGGCGCGCGGCACGCGCGATTTTGCCGCCGCGGATGCGATTCGCGATCGCCTGGCCGCCGCCGGCATTACGATCGAGGACGGCCCGTCCGGCACACGCTGGCGCCGCACGGGCTGAGCTTACCTATGAATGAAGTCGAGAAGGCAGAGCGCGAAGTAATCGAGGAATTCGGCATCTTCGATAACTGGATGGACCGCTACCAGTACCTGATCGATCTCGGCCGGCGCCTGCCCGATCTCGACGAGACCGAGAAAACCGATGCCAACAAAATCCGCGGTTGTCAATCGCAAGTCTGGTTCGTCGCGGAACATGATGGTGACCGGCTGAAGTTTCGCGCGATCAGTGACGCGGCAATCGTCTCGGGGCTCATTGCTCTTTTGTTGCGTATCTACAGCGGCAAACCGGCCGCCGACATTCTGCATACACCGGCAAATTTTGTCAGTGCGCTGGGTCTGGAAGAACACTTGAGCCCGACGCGCAGTACCGGACTCGCCGCGATGCTGAGCGCAATTCGCCAGCACGCAGCCGTGGCCGCACCAGGATGAAGCCGGGGCGGGCCGGCCGGTTGCTCGGCCTGCCGCTCCGCGGCCTGGTGTGGCTGTACCGGACACTGCTGTCGCCGCTCATCGGCGCCAACTGCCGGTTCCAGCCGACCTGCGCCGAGTACGCGGACGTGGCGCTCAAGCGACACGGTGCATTCCGCGGCAGCTGGCTCGTGGTGAAGCGCATAAGCCGCTGCCATCCGTGGGGCGGCAGCGGTTACGACCCGGTCCCCGACGACCCGGGTGCACCACCGCGCACGGCACCGCCGCGATGACGCCCACCACCGTGCTCAGGCAGCTTGCCATGCCCGTCACGCGCTTGCCCATTCTGCTTGTCCTGCTGCTGTTCTGGGCGCTTGCGGCATTGGCGCTGCTTCTTATCGCCATCTTCGCACGGGTTGCGCCAATGCTCGGGGCGATGGGAGCGCTGCTGTTGGCCGGCCTGTTTGCACCGGCACTGATCCGCTACCTGCTGCGGTTGCTCGAAGCGACCGCGATGCAGCAGCCGTCCCCGGTATTCGAAGCGGCGATGCTTTATCCGGGCACCGCTTTGTGGCGACTGGCGCCCGTCGTGCCCGTTGCAGTGCTGCTGTCATTGCATTTCTATCTTGCACAGCATTTGCCGGCGGCCGCCGTCGTGCTTCCCGTGCTCCTTGCCGCACTTTTCATGCCGCTGTCACTTGCTCAGCTTGCGATGACAAACTCGCCATGGCAAAGCATCAATCCAGCGGCCTTGTACCGGCTGGTGCGTCGGCTCGGCATCCGGTACCTGCCGTTGCCGTTGCTTGTTGCCGCCGGACTCAGCATGCTGTTCTGGCTCATGCACGTAAACGTTATGCCGCTGCTGCAGGTCGGCGCGTGGCTCTGTTTTCTTGCGGCGGTCAGTACACTGACCGGCGGTGTGCTGGCGACTTCCGTCGACATCGGCGCCGAAACCGACTTGCCGCCACCCGTCTTTGCATCACCGGCATCGATCGCGGCGGCTGGCACGCGCCGCCGGCAGCAGGCATTGAATCACGCGTATGCGCTTGCCAGTCGCGGCAATCGCAGCGGATGTTTTGACTACCTCGGGAAATTTGCCGATGCGGATGACGACCCGCTGGCCGCGGAACACTGGTTCCTCGATGCCATGCTGCGATGGGAGTCGCGCGACGCGGCATTCCATTACGCACAGATCCATATCGGGCATTTGCTGGATGGCGGTTATGACGTCGACGCGATGAAAGTGATGGCACGATGCCTGCGTGAAGATGCCGCGTTCAGGCCGGCAGCAGCCGACCGGGCGCGGGTGCTGGCCGCAGCCGAACGGCTCGGCAACCGTGATGTAATCGCGAGCGTGAACCGCTGACGCGGGCGTCGGTCAGTCGCTCCGGGCATGGCGCACGAGGCGGCTGTTCCGCCAGTGAACGGCGGCGAGCAGCAGGGACGCTATCACCGTCAACGTGCGATCGACCGTGGTGCCCAATGTGTCGTGCGCGACGGTACCGGCAAAAATCAGCAGCAGCAGTCCGACAGCCGCCGCGACGACGATCGCGCGGTTGCCGTGCCTTCGGTATCCCATCACAATGGCAAATGCACTGACCGGGACGACGAGCAGCAACATCGGCGCATGCCAGTGGCTGCCGGCCAGCGCCGCGACAAACGGTGTGCCGAGGATCAGGAACGGCAGCGCAAGGCAGTGCAACAGGCACAGGCCTGACAATACGACCGCTGTGCGGTCGAGCAACGGAGTAGCCTGGGCAGATGAATGCGACATAATGCAGCGATCGGGAGCGGCGTCGCCGGCACGGGCCGGCAGACAGTTTTAAAATGGTATAACATAACACTATCGATGACAAGCAACGACGGACGAATCGGATGGACAAGAAGCTCCTGGGCATACTCTGCTGCCCTGTAACCCACCGCGGGTTGTCGCTGGCGCGCGCCGATCTGCTGAAGTCGGTCAATGCCCGGATCAGCGAAGGTACGCTGGTCAACGGCGACGGCAGCGTTGTCAAGGCGCCGCTGGACGAAGCGCTGGTCACGGACGACGGCAAGCTGCTGTACCCGGTCAGCGACGGCATTCCGGTGCTGCTGGAAGGCGAGTCGGTCGGCCTCGAACAGCTTGGCGCCTGATGCCGCGCGTCCCGGCAAGCCATCGCGGCCGCGCAGCCAGCCTGCAGGCCGCGCGCGGCGCCGCGCTGGTTGCTGTGCAATCGGCAAGGTATGATTCCTGCGAATCTTCTGCGCGCGCCTCTGAGTGAAAATTCCGGCGAATCAGCTCGAAAACCGGCTACGGAAATCCCTGCTGCCCTGTTACCTTGTGACCGGCGACGAACCATTGCTGCTGCAGGAAGCCCTCGATGCGATTCGCAAGACGGCGCGAGCGAGCGGCTTCGGCAGCCGCGAACGGCATGTCGCAACGGCCGGCTTTGACTGGCAGGATTTCAGCGCCGCGGGCGGCAACCTGTCGCTGTTCTCGGATAAGCGAATTATCGAACTGGGCTTGCCGACCGGAAAACCCGGCAAGGCCGGCGGTGCAGCCATCTGTGATACGGTTTCACAAGCCGGCCCGGACCTCTTGTTCATCGTCAGTGCACCGCGGCTCGATCGCAGCAATGCATCGGCAAAATGGGTGCAGGCACTCGAGAACGGCGGTGCCCTGGTACAGGTCTGGCCCGTGGCGCCGCGCGAGCTGCCTGGCTTTATCGCCGCGCGCATGAAATCGCACGGTCTTGTGCCCGACCGCGATGCAGTACGGCTCATCGCCGACCGCGTCGAAGGCAATCTGCTTGCCGCGCAGCAGGAGATCGAGAAACTCAAGCTGCTGTTGGGCGAGGGTCCGGTCAGCGCCGACCAGGTGCATCGCGCGGTTGCCGACAGCAGCCGGTACGATGTCTACAAGCTTGTCGATGCTGCTGCCGGCGGCGATGCACCGCGCGCGCTGCGGATACTGGGCGGTGTGCGCGAGGAGGGTGTCGATGCGGTGATCGTCGTGTGGGCACTGACGCGTGAACTGCGCGTACTGGCAAGACTGGCGGACAGCATTGCAGTGGGCACCGACCTGGGTGCCGCGATGCAGAAGTGCCGCGTCTGGCGTGCCCGGCAGGGAATCGTGCGAGCCTGTGTCAGCCGTCATCGCGGCGCGGACTTCTACCGCTTGTTGCAGGCGGCGCGCCACGCCGACGCGGCAGCAAAAGGCCAGCTCGCGGCCGATCCGTGGCAACTGGCCACACAAATCGTGCTGGCTCTGGCCGGCGGCCAGGCGCGCGCGGCCTGATGCGCCTGTTAACCAGGCGACAGAACTGGACAGGAGGGGCACTTTGAGCCCGATTGGAGTTTTTGGAGGTACGTTCGACCCGATACATTACGGCCACCTGCGCACGGCGTTCGAGATGCTGCAGGCACTCCGTTTCGGCGAAGTCCGGTTCATGCCGTGCGGCACACCGCCGCATCGCGGTGAACCCTTTGCAACGGCAGAGCAGCGCCTCGCAATGGTTCGTGCCGCAACCGAGGGCCAGCATGGTTTTGTCGTCGACGACCGGGAACTGCACCGGCAGGGACCGAGTTATTCGGTCGATACGCTGGCTGCCCTGCGCGCCGAGTTACCGCTGCGCTCGCTGGCGCTGATCATCGGCATGGATGCATTCCTGAGCCTGACCAAGTGGTACCAATGGCGCGAGATTCTGCAGCTGGCGCATATCGTCGTCGCGCACAGGCCAGGCTGGCGCGCTCCCGATATTGGCCCGCTCGGCGACTTGCTGGCTGACCGCGGCACGCACCGCATCGGCGACCTGCACGACGCGAAGTCCGGTCACATCTTTATCCACGACGTTACGCAACTCGAAATATCGTCCACGGATATCCGTGACATGGTCGCCGTGGGCCGCGACCCCCGCTTCCTGATGCCGGATGCCGTGCGCACAGTGATCGCTGAACTTGACTGCTACAAGGCACCTGCCACGGAAAACGGAACCGACCACCTAAACAACTTATCGCCGGACAATTGAATGGACAGTGAAGAATTCAACAATGTAATCGTCAACGCACTCGAAGATCTGAAGGCCAGGGACATCGTCAGGCTGGACGTGCGCAAACTGACGACCGTTACCGACTACATGATCGTCGCGAGCGGCACGTCAAACCGGCACGTAAAGGCGATCGCTGACGCCGTTGTCGAGGCATCACGCGAAGCCGGTGTCCGGCCGACCGGAATTGAAGGTGAGGAAGGCAGCGAGTGGGTACTGGTCGACCTGGGTGACACGCTGGTGCACGTCATGCAACCACGCATTCGCGAGTTTTACAATCTGGAGAAGCTGTGGTCGTTGCCGGCAAGCAGTGCCGTGGCGAGGGACGGCTGACGCATGCACCTGCGCCTGATCGCGGTCGGCGACCGACAGCCTGGCTGGGTAGACGCAGCCTTTGCGGATTACGCAGGACGGCTGCCGCGTCACTGGAAGTTCTCGCTGCGGACTATTGCGACAAGCAGGCGCAGGAATGCCGGACCGGCCGCGGCAAAGGATGACGAGTGCGAGCGCATCAAGGCCGAGATTCGCCCCGCTGAACGCGCCGTGATTCTTGATGAACGTGGCACGCAGTTCAGCAGTACCGAACTCGCAAGTGCCATTACCGACTGGCAGATTGACGGCCGCGACATCTGTTTCGTGATTGGTGGCCCGGACGGGATCGCCGATGCCTGCCTCGAGCAGGCGGCTGTTCGCTGGTCACTGTCGCGACTTACATTGCCGCACGGCCTGGCGCGCGTGCTTTGCGCCGAACAGTTGTATCGCGCAAGCACATTGAATGATGGACACCCTTATCACCGTGCCTGATCCGCGGAGTGCCGCATTCCGGGTGCCGCGGCGGATGGCGTAAGCGATGCAAAACGTCCCCCTGCACCTTGCTTCGGCGTCGCCCCGCCGCCGCGATATCCTGCGCGGACTGGGTCTTCGCTTCAGCTACGGCGGTGAAAATCTCGACGAAAGCCGGCATTCCGGCGAGGCGGCGGCCGACCTCGTGGTCCGTCTTGCGCTGGACAAGGCCACGGCCGCGGCCGCGCGCCGGCCAGCCACGGCCGTGCTGGGTGCCGATACGGAAGTGGTCCTGGACGAGCGTATCTTTGGCAAGCCGGCATCGCGCGACGAGGCGCTCGACATGCTTTCCTGCCTGTCCGGCCGGCGCCACGACGTGATGACGGGTATTGCAGTGGTAATCGGTGAGCAACGCCTGACGGCGTACAGCGTCAGCAGAGTCCTCTTTCGCGCCATCACCCCGGCCGAGGCCGATGCCTACTGGCGTACCGGCGAACCGCATGGCAAGGCCGGTGGCTACGCCATACAGGGTCTCGCCGGAGTTTTCGCGCGCGAGATCAGTGGCAGCTACAGCGGCATTGTCGGACTACCAGTCTATGAGTGTGCGCAACTCCTCCGCGAGGCTGGTATTGATGTGCTAGCGCGTGGTCACCGGTCCGGAGACTGACGATGCGCGAAGAACCAGCAAAGGAAGAAGTACTTATCAATGTCACGCCGCGCGAGGTCCGCGCCGCAGTGCTCGAGAACGGTATCCTGCAGGAAGTGTTCATCGAACGTGATACCCGTCGCGGCCTGATCAGCAACATTTACAAGGGCCGCGTGTCTCGCGTGCTGCCGGGCATGCAGGCCGCGTTCATCGACATCGGCCTCGAACGGACGGCGTTCCTGCATGCATCGGACATCGCGCAGAAAGCGATGCCGGACGATGCGCGCAGCGAACAGGCGCCGGCCGATATTCGCACGCTGGTGCGCGAGGGAGCCGACGTTCTTGTTCAGGTTGTCAAGGACCCGATCGGGAACAAGGGCGCGCGCCTGACAACCTTCATTACGCTGCCGTCGCGGTACGTGGTGCTGCTGCCGGCGGGCAGCGGCGCCGGCGTATCGTCACGAATCGAGGACGAGGCGGAGCGCTTTCGATTGCGCGGTATCGTCGAGCCCCTGCTGGGTGAGGGCACATGCGGCGGCGTCATCGTGCGCACGGCAGCGGAAGGCGCGAGTGCCGAGTCACTGAGCGCCGACCTCGAGTTCCTGCAGAAGTTGTGGCAGGTCGTGCAACAGCAGGGCCGGGACAGCAAGTCACCGACGCTGGTCCACGAGGACCTGCCGTTGCCAATACGCATCCTGCGCGACCTGGTAAGTGCCGATGTCGAAAAAATACTCGTGGACTCGGCGCCTGACTTCGAGAAAATGACCGAGTTTGCGGCGACGTTCCTGCCGGAGATCGAGGCGAAGCTTGAACTCTACACGCGCCGCCGGCCGATATTCGACCTGCATGGCACCGAGGACGAAATCCGCAAGGCGCTGGATCGCAGTATTCCGTTGAAGTCCGGTGGCTACGCCATTTTTGACCAGACCGAAGCGATGACGACAGTCGATGTCAATACCGGCGGTTACGTCGGCCATCGCAATCTCGAGGAAACGATATTCCGCACCAACCTCGAAGCGGCCGTCGCCATCGCGCGGCAACTGCGCCTCCGGAACCTTGGGGGCATCATTATTATCGACTTCATCGACATGGAGGTTCCGGAGCACCGCGAGCGCGTGCTGCAGGTTCTCGAGGAATCCATGGCCCGCGACCATGCCCGGCACCAGATGACGCCCGTTTCGCCGCTCGGCCTCGTTGAAATGACCCGCAAGCGCACGCGGGAAAGCTTGCAGCATATTCTGTGCGAAGACTGTCCAAGCTGCGACGGGCGCGGTTTTGTGAAGACCGCCGCGACCGTCTGTTTCGAGATCTTTCGCGAGATCATTCGCCAGCACCGCCAGTTTACGTTTGACGAGTTACTGGTGCTGGCGCACCAGAGCGTCATCGAGTTGCTGCTGGACGAGGAGGCGAACGGTCTCGCGGAGATCGAGCGCCAGACCGGCAAGCCGGTGCGGCTGCAGCCGGAGGCGTTATATTTGCAGGACCAGTTCGACGTGGTCCTGATCTGATGCGTCCCGAAACCGACAGGACATGCCCGGGTTCATGAAGAAGTTTTTGCAACGCCTGGTGAAGTCGATCGCCTACGTCGCGGCGTCACTGGTCATTCTGCTGGCAATCGCCGTGGGACTGTTCCGCTTGATGCTGCCGCGATTGCCGGAGTACCAGGAGGAGATCAAGGCGTGGGCCAATGCTGCGATCGGCATGGAGGTCGAGTTCAGCAGTATGGATGCGCGCTGGCGCCTCAATGGTCCGGAGCTTTATTTTTACGATGCGAGCCTGACCGTACCGGATGTCGACGGCGGACGCTTCGCTGCCGAGGAGGTCATCGTCGGCGTCGGCCTGATGCGCCTGCTGGTCGATCGCATGCTGATCGTCGACCGGGTTTCGCTGCGCCAGGCAGAGATCGATGTGCGGCAGAACACCGCTGGTGCGTGGATGCTACAGGGTGTACCAGTCGATGCGCTGACGGCGCGCTACACGATGCCGCCGGGTGCGCGCGATATCTCGGTCGTGGGGCAGGAACTGACGCTGCGCTACCGGCAAGCGGACGGCGCCGCGGACCTCGTGCTGGGCGTAGATTTCATTCGCCTGAATCGCACGGCATCGGTACTCGATATTGAAGCAGTCGTCGAGTTGCCGGAGGCGCTTGGCGGCCGTGTCCAGGTTACCGCCGGCCAGCGAGGTGGTCCGGGCGCGACGGGCGTCCAGTGGCAGGTGACGGCGGAAGGACGCGGCCTCGACGTTGCCGGCTGGTCGGGTCTGCAGCCCGCGGGCCTGCCGGTCATAGACGCCGGGAGCGCGGATTTGAGCCTTGCATTCCAGTGGCGCGACGGGCAAATCGCCAATGCCGTTGCCGATTTCAGCGTCCGCGATCTCGAGCATGCGGATTTTCCGCAACCCGTTGGTACTGACGGACGCATCGAATTTCAGCAGGACCAGGACAGCTGGCTTCTTGCGGCGCAGGATTT
>CAZLNH010000077.1:0-4069 GCA_964560775.1 uncultured Woeseiaceae bacterium
GCTCGTCGATACGCTCGGCCGGCATGCCGTACAGGCGCGCGTAGTAGGCAATGTTCTCGCGTGCCGTCAGGTGCGGATAAAGCCCGGAGCCGTGCGGCAGCGTGCCGATGCGGCGGCGCGCCTCGAGACTGTCGGCCATGACATCGGTGCCGTCGATCATTGCCGTGCCGGCATCGGGCTTCAGCACGGTGTAAAGAATGCGCAACGTTGTCGACTTGCCGGCGCCGTTGGGCCCGAGCAAGCCGGTGATGTGTCCGTCGGGCGCGTCGAAGCTGACGCCGTCGACGGCCTTGACGTCACCGAACGATTTGTAAAGCCCCGAGACTGAGATCACGGCGCAGGGCCCGAAAACTCAAGAAAGAATGGCATCGCGTGCAACCGGTCGAGGCAATCGGTCTCCAGCGAGCTGATCATTGCATCGGCGACGAAGTCCGCCATTATGTCCGGCACACAGCCGCGTGGCGCCATGCCGTGGCCCTGGTGACGGCCGACCAGGTGCGCGGCGTTCTCGAGATCAACCGCGGCCTGCTCGGCGTACGACGGCGGCGTGATCGGATCGGCGTCCCCCGACAAAAGCAGTACCGGCGTGCTTGTCGCCAGCGGCACGTGGAAACCGTCATCGATGACCCCGGCCGGCCAGACCGAGCATATGGTCTCCAGCGATTCGACCATCAGTGTGCCGATGTACGTCGATGCGAGCGCATCCTCGTCCACGCCATTGCGGTCGAGATACGGCATGTCTTCCGTGCAGACGACGGCATTGTGCATGCCCATCGAGAGCGAATCGCCGATCGAATCCATCGACATCAGGAACTGCGCGGTGATTGGCACAAAGTTGCCGTTGGCCGCCTTGTGGATCATGAGCGGCAACATCGCGATCGTCGACGGGTGGTAGCTCAACAGCCGGATGGCACCGGCGAATTCGGCCTGGCCCAGCGTGACCGATTCCGGCAGGCCGGTGCGCGGGTGCGGCAGTGTGACCTCCTCCGCCGATTCGCCCAGGCTCGCGTACAGCGCATCGAATTCGGCGGCCAGGTCCGGGAAACGCGTATTGCAGGCGTCGTCGTCAGCACAGCGATCAAAAATGTTATCGAGCGCGCGTTGTGCCTCGAGCGCGATATCCGGGCCCAGCGCTCGCTGCGGTGGCACGATGCCGTCGAGGATGACCGAGCGCGTGGCATCCGGGTAACGCCTCAGGTAATGCTGTGCTACCCGCGTGCCGTAGGAAATACCGTAAAGATTGAACTGCGAATAACCGAGTTCCCCGCGCAGCGCTTCAAGGTCCGTGACAGCGACGCTGGTCGTAAAGAAGCGGGGATCATGCGGTAACGCGTCGAGGCAGTCGTGGGTCATGGCGAGAATTTCATCGCGGTCCAGGTCCGCCGCGACGATGTCGTCGTCTATGTCGCACTCGAGCGTGGCCGAGTCGCCGGTGCCGCGCTGGTCGAGCAATACGATGTCGCGCGTCCGGCGTATTTCCTCGAAGGCACCCCGGTACGCGGCATAGAATTCGCTCGAGGCTTGCCCGGGGCCGCCGGCGATCGGCACGAACGCGTCCGGCAACGGCTCGAGGCTTAAAGCCGGCACGACCGCGACCTGCAGGTCGATGTGCGGCGAGTTCGGGTCCGACGGGTCCAGCGGCCGCAACAGGATGCCGCAGCGCGCCTTGATACCCGGGTAGCCCGGGCCCGCGCTGATGCGGCAGTCATCGAGGTCGACCGATGTGGCGTCGTCACCATATGCGGCCGGCCCGGCCAGTAACAGCACGCAGGCGGCAATCAGGCGTAAATGCAAGGGAGGTAACCCGTTGGCAAGATGGCCGCCTATCTTCCAGATTGGTCCGGATCAAGTAAAGGGCTGTAGAATCCGCCCATCGTTAAATCAGGACACGATTTTTACTGCCATGTCGCAGCACACGTTTGATGTCATCGTAATTGGCGGCGGACACGCCGGCACGGAAGCGGCTATCGCTGCCGCGCAGAGCGGTGCGCGCACGCTCCTCGTCACACATGCGCTCGAGACACTCGGGCAGATGAGCTGCAACCCGGCGATCGGTGGTATCGGCAAGGGACACCTGACCCGCGAGATCGACGCGCTCGGTGGCGCGATGGCGCGCGCGATCGATAGCGCCGGCATCCAGTTCCGCACTCTGAATGCAAGCAAGGGGCCGGCGGTCCGCGCGACGCGTGCCCAGGCCGATCGTGCGCTGTACCGGCAAGCCATACGCGCGCGGCTCGAGGGCCAGCCCGGCCTTACGCTTGCCGCCGCCGACGTCGAGGATCTGCTGGTCACGAATGATCGCGTCACCGGCATTGCCTGTGCGGATGGCACGCGGTTTCATGCGCGCGCCGTCGTCCTGACGGTCGGTACATTCCTCGGCGGCCGCATGCTGATCGGCGACAGTGAAGAGTACGGCGGACGTGCCGGCGATCCGCCGTCGCTACGGTTGGCGGCCCGCCTGCGCGAACTGCCGTTTCGCGTCGCGCGCTTGAAGACCGGCACGCCGCCGCGGCTCGACGGCCGCTCTCTCGACTACAGCGCGATGACATCGCAGCCCGGCGACGAGCCGCGGCCGGTGTTTTCGTTTCTCGGCCGCCGCAAGGAGCATCCGCGGCAGGTTCATTGCCATATCACGCGCACGACGGAAGCCACGCACGACATCATTCGCGGCGCCTTGCACCTGTCGCCGATGTACAGCGGCAGCATTGAAGGTGTCGGGCCACGCTATTGCCCGTCGGTTGAAGACAAGATCGTGCGCTTCGCCGACAAGTCGTCGCACCAGATCTTTGTCGAGCCGGAGGGCCTCGATACACACGTTGTTTACCCGAACGGAATTTCCACGAGCCTGCCGGCGCGTACGCAGCACGATTTCGTCCGGTCGATTCCGGGATTCGGGAACGCCGTCATCACGCAACCTGGATATGCGATCGAGTACGACTATTTTGATCCGCGCGACCTGAAACCGACGCTGGAAACACGTTTCATCGGCGGCCTGTATTTCGCCGGGCAGATCAACGGCACGACCGGTTACGAGGAAGCCGGCGCACAGGGACTGATTGCCGGACTCAACGCGTCGCGCGCGTCGCGCGGCCACCGCGGGTGGTACCCGGCACGGCACGAAGCCTACATCGGCGTGCTGATTGACGACCTGATCACGCGCGGCGTCAGCGAGCCGTATCGGATGTTCACGAGCCGTGCCGAGTATCGCCTGCTGCTGCGCGAGGACAATGCCGACGAACGCCTGACACCGATTGGTCGTGATCTCGGGCTAGTCGACGACGAGCGCTGGCGCGTGTTCAATGCCAAGCACGATGTCATCGCGCGCGAGCAGGAAAGGCTCAATGCGATCCTGGTTCGGCCGGGCGCCATGACGGAGGCCGATCGCAGCCTGGTCGGTGGTGAACTGCAGCGCGAGTCGCGCGCGCTCGAGCTGCTGAAGCGTCCCGAGCTCGACTACGATGACGTCTGCCGGCTTTCCGCGGTTGGCGCAGGCGACTGGTGCGACGATGTTACCGACGAACAGGCGGAGCAGGTTGCGCTGGCGCTCGACGTGCGCGCGAAGTACGCCGGCTACATCGACCGCCAGCAGCGCGAGATCGGACGCCATGAAAAACAGCAGTCCCTGGTCCTGCCGGACGACATTGACTACGCCACCGTAACCGGCCTGTCCAACGAAGCGCGCCAGCGACTTGCAGCTGTGCGCCCGCACACGTTGGGACAGGCCTCGCGGCTCGAAGGGATTACGCCATCGGCGATTTCATTGCTGCTGATCCATCTGAAGAAACGGGAATACCGGAAGAGTGCGTAGGCGACCGCCGGCACGCCGGTCGTTGCGAGGCTGCGCAGCAGCCGTGGCAATCTCGTGCCGGTTGGCAGAGTCTCTGTCCGTGCGAGATCGCCACGTCGCTGCGCTCCTCGCGACGACGGGATTGTGGGAACTGATGCACGCTGTCGCGCCCCGGCCTGTGTGACAATGGCGGCGCTTGGCCCGGGCGCCGTCAATACGTCCGGGAATAACAACAACCAGGAGGACCTGTTACATGTGTGGAATCGTCGGCGCCGTCGCCGA
>CAZLNH010000078.1:0-6255 GCA_964560775.1 uncultured Woeseiaceae bacterium
GGCCGTCGCCGATATGGCGGGTATGTCCGGAGCATCGTTCTGGCTGACGGATTTCACGCTCGGGCGCAATCTGGTGTTCACCGGTATTTTCATGGCGCTGACGGTGGCGATCATCTGCGGCGGTGTCAGAAACGGCATCGAGAAATGGTCGACGCGCCTGATGCCGGCATTGATTGTCATCCTGCTGCTGCTGATCGGCTACGTCCTGACGCTGGACGGGGCCGGTGAGGGCGTCAAGGCCTATCTCGTGCCCGATTTCAGCCGCGTGACGGACCCGGCCCTGATACTCAGCGCCATGGGGCAGGCATTTTTCTCCTTGTCGCTCGGTGTTGGCACGATGTTGATCTACGGTTCTTACGTAAGCGACCGCGAAGACCTGGTCGCGCTGGGCCGTTCGGTGACCTTTGTCGATATCGGTATTGCCGTGCTGGCCGGCCTGCTGATCATTCCGGCGATGTATGTTGCGCAAGCGAACGGCGTTGTCATTTATGACGCCGCTGGCAGCCTTATCGCCGAGGACACGCTGATCTTCACCGTGCTGCCGGATCTGTTCAGTTCCATGGGACAGGCGGGACTGTTTGTTGCGCTCGCCTTTTTCATCCTGATGTCGGTGGCGGCACTGACATCATCGATCTCGATGCTCGAGGTTCCGGTCGCCTACGCGGTGGAGAACCACGGCATGGGTCGCACATGGGCAACGGTGATGATCGGCGGTCTTGTTTCGCTGGTCAGCGTCGTACTGATCCTGAATTTCAATACGCTCTTCGGCTTGGCCGTCTCCGTCGCCACCCGCTATAGCCAGCCCCTGCTGGGCCTGATGATTTGCATCTTTGCGGGCTGGATATGGCATCGAAATACCGTCATCGCGGAGATCCGGAAAGGCAGCGGCGCCGCGGACCATGGCCTGTTCTGGAAAATCTGGCCGGGGTATGTGCGTTTCGTCTGTCCGGCGGCGATACTCGCGATATTCATCCAGCGGCTGGTGTAACGGCAGCCCGGACCGCGGGTTCCCTCTGACCTGTCCGGGCCATATAGCCTGCCGGGTGCGCGGCTGCTAAGGTTCGGATACCCGGGGCCCGCCTACGTCGGGCCTTGCCGCGCGCACTAAAGAGGACCCGAAACCGTGAAACTCGCCAGCATCAAATCCGGCGGCCGGGACGGCACGCTGGTCGTCGTCAGCCGCGATCTCAAGCGCGCAGTGCCGGTGCCGGGCATTGCCACGACATTGCAGGCGGCACTCGATGACTGGGATCGCGTCGGCCGCGAACTCGGGGCGGTTGCGGCGAAACTCGAAGCGGGCCGCGTCGATGACGAGCAGGCATTCGATCCGGCCACCGCGGCATCGCCGTTGCCGCGTGCGTATCACTGGGCGGACGGCAGCGCCTATGTCAATCACGTGGAGCTCGTGCGCAAAGCGCGCGGCGCGAAGTTGCCCGACACCTTCTGGGAAGACCCGCTCGTCTACCAGGGCGGCTCCGACACCTTTCTCGGCCCCCGCGATGACATCCCGGCGACCAGCGAGGACTTCGGCATCGACATGGAGGCCGAGACCGCCATCATTACCGATGACGTGCCGATGGCGACCACCGCGGCCGAAGCCGCCGGGCACATCAAACTGGTGATGCTGGTCAACGATGTCAGCCTGCGAAACCTGATTCCCGGCGAACTCGCGAAGGGCTTCGGCTTTTACCAGTCGAAACCGTCGTCGGCGTTCTCGCCGGTGGCCGTCACGCCGGATGAACTGGGCGACGCGTTCCGGGACGGCGTCATCCACGGGCCCTTGCGGACGCACCTGAACGGCAAGCGGTTCGGCGAACCGGAATGCGGCGTCGACATGACGTTCAGTTTTCATCAATTGATAGCCCACTTGAGCAAGACGCGACGGCTTGGTGCAGGGACGATCATCGGTTCGGGCACCGTGTCCAACTATGACCGTTCGCGCGGGTCGTCGTGCATCGCGGAAAAACGCATGCTCGAGACGATCGAGACCGGCCAGCCGGTCACGCCCTTCATGGCTTTCGGCGACATCGTGCGTATCGAGATGCTCGATGAGCAAGGCAACAGTATCTTCGGTGCAATAGAGCAACGCGTCGTTCAGGCGTAAGGCGCGCAATCGGGTAACGGCCATGCCGCAGCATGATTATTTGACGGGGTTCGGCAATGACTTTGCGACGGAGGCGGTCGCCGGTGCGCTACCCGTCGGACGGAACTCGCCGCAGAAGACGTCCCACGGCTTGTACGCCGAGAAGTTCAGCGCGACCGCTTTCACTGCACCGCGTGCACAGAATGCACGCAGCTGGTTGTACCGGATCCGGCCATCGGTCGTGCACGGCGATTTCCGGGAGATCGGCCCGGGTGCGATACGCACGGCGCCGTGCGCCGAGGTGGTTGCGACGCCGACTCCGCTGCGCTGGAGTGCGTTCCCCGTTCCGGATGCACCGGCCGATTTCGTGACCGGCCTGAAGACGATCGCGACGAACGGCAACGCAGCGCAGCAGTGTGGCATTGCCGTACACCTCTACTGTGCGAATCGATCGATGGAAAACGACTTTTTCTACAATGCCGACGGCGAGATGCTGATCGTGCCGCAACTCGGCAGCCTGCGCCTGCTGACTGAAATGGGCACCGTGGCCGCAGCGCCAGGCACGATCGCTGTCGTGCCCCGTGGCATCAAGTTCCGCGTTGAGCTTCCGGATGGACAGGCGCGGGGCTATGTCTGCGAGAACTACGGCGCGCGTCTAGCGTTGCCGGAACTCGGGCCAATCGGTACCGACGGGCTGGCGAACAGCCGCGACTTCGAAACACCGGTTGCAGCCTTTGAAGAAACCGAAGGTGAATTCCGGCTGCTTGCCAAATTTGGCGGCCGGCTGTTTGCCTGCGATATTGGTCACTCGCCGCTTGACGTCGTCGCCTGGCACGGGAGTCTCGCGCCATACCGATATGATCTTCGCCGGTTCAACACAATAGGCTCGATCAGTTACGACCACCCGGATCCGTCAATCTTTACCGTGCTGACGTCGGCGTCGGATACTCCCGGAACCGCCAACGTCGACTTCGTCGTGTTTCCGCCGCGCTGGCTGGTCGCCGAAGATACGTTCCGGCCACCGTGGTTTCACCGCAATGTCATGTCCGAATACATGGGCCTCGTATACGGAGATTACGATGCCAAGACCGGCGGCGGCTTCGAGCCGGGCGGCGGCAGCCTGCACAATTGCATGTCGTCGCACGGGCCGGACGCCGCAACGGTATCAGCGGCGAGCAGCGCCGGCCTTGAACCGGTGAAGCTCGCCGACACGATGGCGTTCATGTTCGAATCGCGCTACGTGCTGCAGCCGACTACGCTTGCGATGCAAAGCGAGGCGCTGCAACTCGACTACACTGATTGCTGGCAGGGCATCGGCAGCCAGTTTCGCACGCCGTAACACGACATTTACTGACCGCCGCATCGCGCGGCAACCGATGGAGGCCTGACAAAAGCGTGGACCTTAAACTTCTGGTGATGGTGTTCGGCACCGTATTCCTGGCCGAGCTCGGCGACAAGACGCAACTCGCAACGATGCTGTTCTCGACGCGCGAGGGGGCGAGCCTGTGGACTGTGTTTATCGGCGCGTCGCTGGCGCTGACGGCGGCATCCGGGATGGCCGTCGTTGCAGGCAGCCTGCTGTCGAGCGTTGTCGATCCGCGCTATCTGTCGTATGCGGCGGGAATCGGCTTCATCGTCATCGGCATCTGGACGGTGTGGCAGGCTTGAGTACGTCGGGCAAAGGCAATGCAGGACCGGGCGAGGGTGCCGCGTTGTTGCTGATCGATGTGCAGCAAGGTCTGAAAGAGGTGTCGTGGGGCAAGCGGAACAACCCGGACGCGGAACAGACGATAGCCAGGTTGCTCGCCGGGTGGCGCGCGGCTCACCGGCCGATCGTCCATGTGCAGCATCGTTCGCTGGAATCGGACAGCCCGTTACGCGCGGACCGGCCCGGCTTCCGCTTCGCGGCGGTGGCCGAACCGGTTGCCGGCGAGCCGGTCTTTGAAAAGACCGTGAACAGCGCGTTCATCGGCACCGGGCTCAAGGAGTACTTGGAAAAGCAGGGGATTCGCGAGCTGGTTGTTGCCGGGCTGACGACAGATCATTGCGTGTCGACGACCGTGCGCATGGCCGGCAATCTCGGTTTCCATGTGTGGTTGGTGGCCGACGGTACGGCCACGTTTGAACGCACGGCACCCGACGGCACCCGCCTGTCGGCGGAGGACATGCATCGCGCGCACCTCGCGAGCCTCGATGGGGAATTCTGCAAGGTCGTCAATGCCAATACCGCGCTCGAGCGCGCCGAACCGCTGCCACGGGATGCTGTCGAAGCCAGTCGATGAACAAGCTTCCCCTGTCCACGACACTGCTGTCGGTGATCATCGCCCTCGTGCTCT
Organism: uncultured Woeseiaceae bacterium; assembly: GCA_964560775.1. GTDB lineage: Bacteria > Pseudomonadota > Gammaproteobacteria > Steroidobacterales > Woeseiaceae > Woeseia. The sequence continues at coordinate 4,420 of CAZLNH010000078.1, forward strand.
GGTATGTGGCAACGCTGCTCGAAGGCGAGACCGAATGGCTCAAGCAGCCGGAAACTGCCGAGATGCCGTCGCCGTTTGCGAGCGGCCGCGAGGATACCGCGGTACTCGGCGGCGCGGCGGCGCTGCGCTGCCAGAAGGCGGAGCGCGACATGCAGGCACTGGTTGACGAGGCGCGTTACTGTGAGGCAGACGAGGATTGCACGATCTTCGACTACGGCTATCCGATACAGTGCCTGACGTCGGTCGCCAAGTCCGGGATTACCGCGCTGCGGGTTGAATACCGTGATTACGAGGCGAGTTGCGAGCACCGCGTTTACTACGACTGCCCGTCGGAGCCGCTCAGGCGTGAGCCCGTTTGTCGCAACAACCGTTGCGAGGTCGAGCTGCGCCAGCCTGATTTCCTGAAAGACGAGACTTTGCAGCACATCGGTGTTGAGGGCACGACACCGCCTGCCCGGGACGGACGTGGCAGGCCGCGAAGCTGACCTGACGGCGCGCGGCTTCCCGCCGATCGCCGATGCCAGCGCGTGCGTCCTGATACTCGGCAGCCTGCCCGGCCAGCGCTCGATCGATGCCGGCGAATATTACGCACATCCCCGCAACGCGTTCTGGCCGGTCATCGAACAGCTGTTCGGCATTCCTGCGGCCGCCCCGTACGCCAAACGTGTCGAAAGCCTTAAGCAATACGGCGTCGCCCTCTGGGATGTGCTGCACGCATCGCAACGGCGCGGCAGCCTCGATTCGGCCATCGATACCGCCGCGGCCGAAGCGAACGGTATTGCGGCATTCCTCGATGACCACCAGCACGTTCGCCTGGTCTGTTTCAATGGCCAGAAAGCCGCGCAGCTGTACCGGAAGCTTATTGTGCCGGAACTGCGTGACCCGCAACCCGCTACCGTGATTCTGCCATCGACAAGTCCGGCCCACGCGGCAATGCCGTTCGCGAAAAAGCTGCATCACTGGCGTATTGTGGAGGCCAGTGCCGCGAGCTAGTCTGCGGCGTAGGCTCGATTGTGTACCGGAACCAGGAAGGAGCTATCAAATGATCGGTTATGTCACTGTCGGCACCAACGATATGGAAAGGGCTGCCGCGTTTTATGATGAGTTGCTAAAACCGCTGGGCGCGGGTCGCTTTATGGAAACCGACCAGTTCATCGCATGGGCCATCGATCCCAAGGCCGCCGGATTCAGCGTGGCGAAGCCGTGGGATGGCAATCCGGCCACTGTCGGTAACGGGGTCATGGTGGCATTTCATGCTGGCTCGCCAGAGAATGTCGACAAGCTTTATGCAAAGGCCCGGGAGTTGGGGGCGACCGACGAAGGCGCACCGGGACCGCGTGGCGAGACTTTCTACGCGGGTTATCTTCGCGACCTGGACGGCAACAAGCTGAACTTTTTCTGCGTACCGGGGCAGGACTGATATCGGAAATCCGGGTTTAGAGGCAGGGGTTACCGGTGCTCCTCACGGTTCGCGGATTTATCTGGAGGGACTTAGAGGGCGCTGTCGCCGGTTTCGCCGGTGCGGATGCGCCAGACTTGCTCGAGGTTGGTTACAAAGATTTTGCCGTCGCCCACCTTGCCGGTTTTTGCCGCGTTGATGATGGCTTCGATGACTTCCTCGACGCGGTCGTCGGCAACAGCGACTTCGATCTTCGCTTTCGGCAGGAAGTCCACGACGTATTCGGCGCCGCGATAGAGTTCAGTGTGGCCGCGCTGCCGGCCGAATCCCTTGACCTCGCTGACGGTCATGCCCTGGATACCGACCTCGCTCAGGGTGTTGCGGACGTCGTCCAGGCGAAATGGCTTAACAATGGCGGTCACAAGCTTCATGCAGTC
>CAZLNH010000079.1:0-12745 GCA_964560775.1 uncultured Woeseiaceae bacterium
TGGCACGGCATTGGATGCTCTCGTATAGCAAATCCGGTGGTGGTGCGCCACATTGGCTGCGCAGTTCACGGTGCCGGTGCCGGTTTGTTTCTGTTCTACGGCGGGCTGTAGAATGACTCGCTTACCGCGACGACTCACCGGACGGAACCTGGCTCATGAGAAAACTCCTGGCCGCGGCAGTACTTGCCGCCACAACAGTCGTGTCCGCGCACGCGGACACGCTGATACACGCCGGCCGCCTGATTGATGGCGAAGCCCGGCAACCGATGACGGAGATGACGATCCGCATCGCTGGCCAATCAATCGCCGCAGTTGAACGCGGCTACGCAAATCCGGGAGATGGCGACACCGTCATTGACCTGCGCAACCACACCGTCATGCCCGGCCTGATGGACATGCACGTGCACCTGACCGGCGAATACAGCGCCGACAGCCGGCTGCGCGGTTTTATCACCAATGAGGCCGACTACGCGTACATGGCGGCGAAATACGCTCGGCGTACGCTCGATGCGGGATTTACAACCGTGCGTAACCTGGGCGATTCATTCAATGTGACGATCGCCCTGCGCGACGCCATTGCGCGCGGCGATGTGCCGGGCCCGACGATAGTCAGCGCGGGCAAGGGGCTCAGTTCGACAGGCGGCCACGGCGACCCGACCAACGGATGGGCGAGTCACATCATGGGTGACCCGGGGCCGAAGCAAGGCGTGGTGAACAGTGCAGCGGACGCGCGCAAGGCCGTACGCCAGCGTTACAAGGATGGTGCCGACTGGATCAAGATTACGGCGACCGGTGGCGTACTGAGTGTCGCCAAGAGCGGCCAGAATCCGCAGTTTACCGACGAGGAGCTGAAATCGATCGTCGATACGGCACACGATTACGGCATGCGCGTCGCAGCACATGCGCACGGCACCGAAGGCATGAAACGCGCTGTCCTGGCCGGCGTTGCCTCAATCGAGCACGGCACGTACATGGACGACGAGGTCATGCGCCTGATGAAACAGAACGGCACTTACTACGTGCCGACGATACTCGCCGGCAACTGGGTCGCCGAGCAGTCGAAGATCGACGGCTTCTTCCCGGAGCTCGTGCGCCCGAAAGCAGCAGCGATCGGCCCGATCATCCGGGACACGTTCGCCTCTGCGTACAATGCCGGTGTGCCGATCGTGTTCGGTACCGACACCGGCGTTTCGCGCCATGGCGACAACGCGCAGGAATTCGCACTGATGGTCGAAGGCGGCATGCCGCCGATGGAAGCGATCCAGTCCGCGACCAGCGTCGCGGCTGACTTCCTGGGCATCGGCGCCACGCACGGGCGGCTCGTATCCGGCCGCGTTGCCGATATCGTCGCCGTACCCGGCAACCCTCTTGAGGACATCACTTTGATGGAACGCGTCGATTTCGTCATGAAAGGCGGCGCGATCCACCGCCAGCCCTGATGCTGGCCGGCGTCAGTGCACGGGCGACAGCGTCCTGTCCCAGTTCAGCACGCCGTGCTTCCCGAGTATGCGCACAAGGTCGTCTACCGGTATGGCCTCGAGCTTCCCGCGCGAGCTTTCCACCGTCGTCGCCTTGAAAATAGCGTTGTAGATTGCTTCCTCCGTTGCCTCGGCCGTTGCGGCAAACAACGGTGACATCGACTCATTGACGAGCGAGGGCGTTACGACCGGTACATCACTGCTGCGCGGCCGGCGCACGTCCGGGTGCGTCGAAAACGCGATGACATAGTCGCCGGAGCCGTTGCTCGCAAATGATCCGGTCCTGGCCAGGCCCATCATCGCGCGCATCCCCAGCCGGTCCAGGCTGCGTGCATTGAGAGGTGCGTCGGTCGCGACGACCATCATGATCGAGCCGTCGTCCGGATGTGCATCGGCGGCAACGGCTTCCAGTTCCCGCCTGAAGGAATAATTTTCAAGCTCGCGCCCGACCGGCGCCCCGTTGATCGTCAGCGTACCACCGTAGTTCGTCTGTACCAGCACGCCAACGGTGTACCCGCCGAGTGAATCCGGCAGCACACGCGAACTCGTGCCAATGCCGCCCTTCCAGCCGAACGCCTGTGTGCCGGTGCCGGCGCCGACGCTTCCTTCGGCGACCGGCCCGCTGCTCGCCGCATCAAGCGCTTCAAAAACCTCGTCACGCTGAATCGGGTCGGCCCACATGTTGTTGACCTGTGCATCGTTGGTTTCGCCAACGACCGGATTGACGGTGTGCTCGCCCATGCCCGGCTGCGTATAGACCCACTCCTTCAGCGCATTGGCGGCACTCCAGACGCACAGCGTGCAGGTCAACAGGATTGGCGTCTCGATTTCACCGAACTCGCGTACCTGCGTCTCGCCTATCAACTTGCCGTAGCCATTGCCGACATGGATCCAGGCCGGCACCGGGTGCGTATACAGGTTGCCAGGCGCCGGAATGATGGCCGTGACGCCGGTCCGGATATCGTCACCCTCGATGCGCGTCGCGTGACCAACCAGCACATCGTCAACATCGGTAATTGCATTCAGCGGTCCGGTCGGGAACGTGCCAACAACGAGGCCGACATCACGCGCCCGCGGGCGCTCCTCCGCGTATCCGCTACCGGCCGCGACCAGCGCGGCAAACACCGTTACCAGCAAGACTTTCGAATTCATTTTGAACCTCCCCTTGAGACTGCCCCGCGGCCTGCCTGCGCTGCGTTACAGCGGCCGTGCCTTATGACGGTCGGTGCGATGCGTCAGTTGAAGATATCAAATATGTGGCTGTACTTGATAATGAACTCGCGGCCGCGCGGCGGTGCCCCGACACCACCCTCGTCAACTTCGTTATAAACGACGTACAGGCCTGAGTTCGCCGATTGAAGCCACGAGAATCGCAGGTTTGCCGCCATGACGTCGGTGCTGTCGTTGTGCTGCACCAGTGCCTGCAACAGAATCTTTGGCGTGAACGAATACGACATGCGAAGTCGTGTCAGATTGACGGAGAATTCGCCGTTCGGCACGGGCAGGTCGAAGTCGTTGTAGCTCACCGACAATTCCGACCGGAAACGCTCGCCAATGCGATAGCGTACGATTGGCTCGAGCGTGAGCCGGTCGCCGCCGAATCGCCCACCGGTCACGACTCGTGTATCGAAAGACAACGGCCGGCTCTGGTTGGTGAAAAAGACCAGTTGCACTTCCTCATGATCGTACGTGCCGGGCTGCACCGTCACGCCATCCACAATCTCGAACGGCTCCTTGACGCCAGACTTTGTGAAGTTCATGCCGGTATGCAATTCGAGACCGCTGGGCCATTCCCAGTGGGAGTCGACGTGGACGAAACCGGTTTCCTGGAAGCCGTCGAAATCCCAGTATCCGTTCCATGAAACATGTGGCCGGATCTCGAGCAGGCCCCACAGGTCATCTGGCCGGATGCGGCGCATTACCAATGCTTCACCACGCCGGTACTCGGTGCGTGACAGAAAGCCTACTTCCGGATTGAAGTCTGCGCCGACTTCCGTGTAATTCAGGCGCGACGTCCAACGTGCCGAACTGTAGTCGGCCGTGACGGCAAATGCATCATCGCGGTTGGTCAGGCCGGGCGTTTCTGTCTTCGCCGCCCAGGCCTCGAGCATGACGTTTTCGCCAAGGCCCCAGCGGCCGTCGACCGCATAGGTCTGGTTCTCATCCGTCGAACTGTCACCGGTCAGGCTTCCGTCACCATCACGATTGACCACGAGGAGACCCACCGACGAACGGCTCGGCAGCTCCTGGCTCAGGCGGGCCACGGTGAAGTTGTTCGCGGGCGCGACGCCATCAACGCCGTCGGCCGCCATGTGCAGGAATCCGACATTGGTGCTGCCGCCAACCTTGCCGGACAGCCGGACTCCGCCGTCAATCGGTATCGGTATGCCGCCAGGGCCTACACCGATGCGACGGCTGAAGAACAGTTCAACCTGTTCCGGGTTGCCGACCGAGAACTGGCCGGCATTTTCGAGAAAGAACGGCCGCTTTTCCGGGAAGAACAGGCTGAATCGATCAAGATTGACTTGCTGCTCGTCCGCCTCGACCTGTGCAAAATCCGTGTTATAGGTGGCATCGAGCGTCAGGCTCGGCGTGATCGAGTACTTGATGTCGAAGCCGAACTCCTGGTCGGTCTCAGTGCCGGCAAGCGTGCCGCCACGCGCGGCCTTGGCCAGCAAATAGGGTGTGATTTTCAAATTGCGCTGCGGCGGCGGCGACAGGTTGGAGACCGAGCCCGCTTCCGACACGCGATACAGGTTGCGCTGGCGGGACAAGGGCGCCCAGAAGGCGACTTCGTTGTTGCGCCGGATGTTGCGCTGGAAATTGATACCCCATGTCTGGTCGTCACCGCTTCCGTACCGCAATGTACGGAACGGAATTTCGAACTCGGCACTCCAGCCAATATCGGAGATTGCCGCGCGCACGTTCCAGCTGGCATCCCAGTTCAGGTTGAAGCCACCACCACTCGAACTGAAGTCACTGGTGCCTTCCCGCGTGACCTGGCCGTCGTACTGGAGGCCGGCCGGATTGGTGCCGAAGACGAAGCCGTTCTGCCGGTCACGCAGACCGTCGATAACAACCTGGAAGCTGTCGGTGTCGCTGAGGGATGAGTCCCGACGGCTGTCCGAGACAATGATTCCCCCGGGAGCGTCGTCCCACGCGACAACACCGATGTACAGTGCACGATCACTGTAGGCGAGGTAGACCTCCGTCTTCTGACTCGCGGGCCGGCCCTCGGCCGGCTGGATCTGGCGGAAGCCGGTCGCCGGCTGCATGCCCTGCCAGGCCGGGTCGTTGAGAACGTCGCCGTCGAGCACCGGCAAACGATCGAGCACAACGGCTTCCATGCGTGGCCGCTCGCCCAATGCGGTAAGTTCCTGCGCGGTCAATAAACCCGGAATCAACAACAGCGCCAGTAAGCCGCCCGTAAAATACTCTCGCACAGTTATGCGATTTGCCCGACAGTTCAATCTTGCTCCCCCCAAATCTGATTCTTGGTGGCGTGATGCAGGAGTCACGCGCTCAGCAATCTGCTGTGACCGTATTCTGCCAGAACGGTTCGCGATTTTTCCGGTTGCAGGTGAAACCTTGAGCGCGCTCAGATACCGTCGAGGACCGTTTCAGTATGCAGCTGTTCGCTGTAACCAAACAGCCCGGCCGAACCGCCGGTATGGATGAAGACGACATGGCGTGCGTTATTGAGCTGGCCGCGGCGAGCCAGGTCCATCATGCCGGCAAGTCCCTTGCCGCTGTATACCGGATCAAAAAGAATTCCCTCGAGCCGCGCCAGCAACAGTACTGCCGCATTCATTTCATCGGTCGGGATACCGTAGCCCTCGCCGACGTAGTCGCAGTTCGCTACAACGTCGTCGCGTAGCACGACATCCGGTGCCCCGATGTACTCCGCCGTCTCACAGGCGAGTTTGTAGACACGCAGTTCCTGTACGTCGCGCGGCGCATTGACGCCAATGCCCAGCACTGGAATGTTGCTGTGCATCGCCTTCAATCCGGTGACCAGGCCGGCCTGCGTGCCGGCACTGCCGGTCGCGTGCACGATGCAGTCAACGGGAATCCGGTCGCGATTTGCCTGGGACACCAGTTCCATGGCGCAATCGACATAGCCGAGTGCGCCGATCGGGTTCGAGCCACCGCCGGGAATGATGTACGGCGTCTCGCCCTGCGCGCGGAGCTCCGCCGCGACATCGTCAAGCGCCGCCGTCATATCGCTGCCCTTCGGAACTTCACGGATGCGGGCGCCGTAGATGCGGTCGAGCAGAACATTTCCGGAGTTGCGGTATGCATCCGTTGCATCACCAACTCGTTGCTCGAAGACCAGTTCGCATTTCAGGCCGAGCTTGCACGCGGCGGCAGCGGTCTGCCTCGCACGGTTCGACTGCACGGCGCCTTGCGTGATGACAGCCGTTGCCTTTTGCTGCAGCGCATGTGCCATCAGGAACTCGAGTTTGCGCGTCTTGTTGCCGCCGGTCCCGAGTCCGGTGCAATCGTCACGCTTGACGTAGATGTCGGGACCGCCCAGGAAGTGCGTAAGGCGCGGCAAATGCTCCAGCGGCGTCGGCAAGTGCGCGAGCGTCACGCGGGGGAAACGGGATAGCAGCACAATCAGTCCTCGAGATTTTCCGAACCACCAGACTGCAGCGGGACCTTGCCGAGTGCAAGGGCGACGGTGCGCCTGGCCAGTTCGTCCGTGGATGAGATCAGCGGTACCGACAGCTGATCCGGATGCAGGACCAATGGTATTTCGGTACACCCGGCAATAACGGCATCTGCTCCGTCTGCGACCAGGGCCGCGGCAACGGCGGCCATCGCCTCGGACACCACCGTGCCCTGGTCACCGGCCTTGACCCTGTCAATCAATGCCATCAGCGATGCGAGTGTTTCGTCGTCCGGTACGACGGGCGCAATTCCGGCATCAGCCAGCGCCGCCTGGTACAAGCCGCCGCGGGTACAGGCGGGTGTCGCCAAAATCGCCGCGCTGCGCGCCTCCGGATACTGCTTGCGCAGCGACTCGACCGTAACGTCGACGATACTAAAGAACGGAATCGATACCGCGCCGTACGCCTCGTCGAGCCAGCCGTGCGCGGTGTTGCACACCATGACGAGAAAATCCGCTCCCGCCGCTTCCAGCCGCCGCGCCATGTCGGCCAGATCGTTGCGAATCAGCGCGTCATCGGCCGCTGAAACGTTTTGCCGGCTCGGTACCTTCGGATTGTGCTCCACCAGCATCCGGATGTGGTCCTGGTCGCGCCGCGCCGGCGTGCAGGCAATGACCTTGTTCATGAAATCGACCGTTGCGGCCGGTCCCATGCCGCCTAGTACGCCTGCGACCTTTTGCCGTTTGCCAGGATTACTCATGTGTCGTTAAAGATTCCGATCAAGGGACGTTGTCAAGGGACTCTGCCCAGCAGTTCGCCGCGTATGTCGTCAGCACTGGCCGGTGTCCGCGGTGATGCCTTTACCGCCGTTACAAACTGCGACACCAGTTCCGCATTGTCGCGCGCCGGACGGCCGTCGGCCAGCAGCAGGTTATTCTCGAAACCGATCCGGGCGTGCCCGTCCTGCTCAAGCGCGACGGACATTGCTTCGTACTCGCGCGCTCCGAAGCAGCAGGTTGCCCACGGGAAACTGCTGCAGTTGACCGCACTTAACATCCGGCGCAACTCCTCCGGATCACCAAGCTGCCCGTCTGCGTAACGTCCAAGCACCAGCAGGCAGAATGGATGCTCCTCGCCGAACAGTCCGTTCCGGCGCAGTTTGTCGAAGCGGACCAGTTCGTCCGGCGAGTAGACGATGACCTGGCACCAGATGCGCTCCTGCACGGCCCAGTGGAAGAAACCGGACGCCACCTTTTCCGACGCTTCATCCGGGCACAATTCACGCAGGGCAATTGACACGGCTTCCGGCTTGACGTCGCGAACCATGGCCATCTGCTCGCCAGGTTGGTAGCGTCCAACCGCCTCCGTTGTAACCTGCAGGATAAGGTCGTCACCGACGCGACGCCGGATATGGCGCATCGCGGTGCGATAGCACTCTGCGTCGAGCGTATGCTGCCCCTCGCGATCGCGAACATGCAGATGCAACACCGACACACCGGCATCCAGCAGGTCCGCCGCGCAATCGGCTATTTCGCGGGGCGTGACGGGTAACGCCGCGTGATCGTCGTGTCCGCGTCGCGCGCCGTTCGGTGCGGCCATAACGATGATGTGCCGGGCCGAAAATTCCTGGTGCGCGGATGTCACGTCGCGGCCACGACCGTCATTGCGAGCCCGTAGGGCGTGGCAATCTGGTTCCGGTTGGCAGAGGAGCCCGCGTTACGAGATCGCCACGTCGCTTCGCTCCTCGCGATGACCGGAGCAATGGAACGCCTCGCGATGACCGGAGCAATGGAACGCCTCGCGATGACCGGAACGATGGAACGCCTCGCGATGACCGGAGCAATGGAACGCCTCGCAATGACGAGGGTGACGATACGCACATCCGGCGTTTGCAATACTGGATAAAAAACCGTTTCATAGCGGCCGGGATCGTAATGCATTTCAGTGCCCGCGTCCCATCGAACATTCACGACATCGTATGCCGAAGGATCGTATGACATCACGCCGCGCCGTATTGCAGTCACTCGCCGCCTTGCCACTGGCGGCCTGCGTATCAGGTCCGCGCGGTTCGACGCGCAATTACACACCATCGGGCCTGCCGTTGCGGCGCGTGCTCGTGTCCCCCGATCGGGTGATCCGGACGGTGACGGGCCTGCGCCCGTTCCGGCCGTCCGGCTTTGTCGTGCGTGCGGACCGCCTCGACGACAAGCTGCTGATCCATAACTACGGTCATGGCGGCGGCGGCATCACGTTGTCCTGGGGCACGGCGCACATGGCGGCCGAAATTGCGCAGCAGTCCGGACATCGCCGCTGTGCGGTGCTGGGCAGCGGCGCCGTCGGTCTTGCAAGCGCACGCCTGCTGCAGCGATACGGCTGGGACGTCACAATCCATGCACGCGACCTGCCGCCGGAGACGACGTCGAACATCGCCGGCGCGCAATGGTCGCCCGCCTCGTTCTATGACAGCGACGCGGTCGGGCCGGCGTTCTACCACGACGTCGACGTTGCACTTCATCACGCTTATAACGAGTTCCAGCGGCTCGTCGGTGCGCGCTACGGCGTGCGCTGGATCAGCAATTACCTGCTGTCGGAGCGTCCAATCGACGCCGGTGACATACGGCTGCGGTACGCCGACGTATTTCCGGAGTTGTATGACATGGACAAGAGTCAGCATCCGTTCCCGGCGGCGCACGCCCTGCATTTTGACACGATGTTCATCGAACCACCGGTCTACCTGCCGGCGATGATGCGCGACTTTCGGGCGGCCGGTGGCACCTTCGTGATACGGGAGTTCATCGATGCCGCTGAAGTCGCCACTCTCGATGCACCGGTCATCATCAACTGCACCGGTCTCGGCACACGCGAGCTCTTCGGCGATGACGAACTGATCCCGATCAAGGGGCAGCTTGTCGTCCTGAAGCCGCAAGCCGATATCAATTACCTGATGATCAGTAACGGCTTTTACATGTTCCCACGGACAGACGGTGTGCTGCTGGGCGGCACGTTCGAGCGTAACGAATGGTCACTGGCGCCGGACCCGGATGCGACACAGCGCATCCTGAGCCAGCATGCGGATTTCTTCCGCAGGATGGACGATCCCTGGGCCGTCGTTTGACCGCACGGGGATCCCGTGCCGGACGGACAAATTTGCGGCTCATTGCCGCAGAAAAAGCACGATTTCGGCGTAAATAATCGATCTGTAAAATCCGTCGTCGCGAGGAGCGAAGCGACGTGGCGATCTCGTGACGCCGGCGCCTCTGCCATCCGGAACGAGATTGCCACGCCCTGCGGGCTCGCAACGACACGGTGCCGTCCCGTCCTCGCGATGACAGCGGTCGCTACTTTGTCACTGCACGGCCGGTTGCCGCGGAATCAGGAGCAGCGATTTCTGCCGGCCATCGATGTACCACGTTGACTCGCCATCGAAAAACGCGTCCTCCTCCAGCTTGATCCGTACCGCCTTGTCCCAGGCGTCGATGCGGGTTTCGGCGTATAACTCGATCGAATGCGCTGTATCGGCATACAGCGGATAGTCACCGCCACCCGGCACGCCTTCCTGCTGGTCCCACATGCCGATCGTCGGACCGGCTGCATGACCGTGGTAACCGATCGGGTGGGTGTAAATAGATGCGGTGATGCCTTCCCGCTTCGCCTCGGCAAGCGAACGCGCGAGTATGTCGTTGCCGCTCCGGCCGGCGACAAAATTGCCCGTCAGGATATCCTGCAGCCGGTTGCCGCGCGCCAGGGCCGCCTTGAGTTCCGCCGGCGCATCAGATTCGCCCGGCCTGAGCACGTAAGCGTGTTGCTGCGTGTCGGTGTTGAGGCGCAGGTAGGTGATGCCGAAGTCCACGTGCAGCAAATCACCGGGCTGTATGACATCGTCATTGTGCCGCCCGGCAATTGACGCCTTCATGTCGATTTCAGGCTGAGCCGCCCGTTGCACCGACACCGACGGATGAAACCAAGTGGTCAGCTTCAGTTCACGAATCCGGTCGCGGTACCACCAGGCGACGTCATTGGTTGTCGTCACGCCCGGCTGGATGACGCGGTCGGACAGTCCTTCGGCCAGTATGTCGTGCGCGATACGGACGATCTGCGGGTACAGCGTCATCTCATCGGCACTGCGTGTTTCGAGCCAGCCAACCGCCAGGTCTTCCGCCGAAACGATGCGTCCGCGCAGATGCTCCGGCAATGCATCCACGAACAATCGATGTTCCGTCAGCGTCAGGCCGTCAGCCAGCGCGAATGTCTCCGAGAAATTGAGGCCGATTGCCTGTGGGTCGCGTTCGTCGATCAGTTCGGCAAGGCGCTTCCATTGATCGCCGTGCAATTCCTTGTCCCAGGCGGCCGCGAACGTGTCACCAACGGCATAGCGCGCAACGGCGAGTGTTTCCAGCGGCTCGCCGTCACCCGGATCGTGGATCAGCAGGATCGTGCGGCGTCGCGCCGATTGCCACGTCGACGGCAGGAACGTTCGCAGCACCGGGTCTTCATTGTATTCGCGCGAAATAATGATCCACATGTCGATGCCGGTGCGCTCCATCAACGCAGGCAGTACGGTGCGAATACGTGACTCGAGCACCCGGTCGATGACGGTGGCGCGTTCCCGCATGGGCAGGATATGCGGATTACCGCTTGCGGCAACGCATAAGGAAAGCATCAGGAGCGTACAGGTGAAGCGAACTGTCATCGTCGTATCTCTGGCCGGCATCAGCCGGATTGTGCCGTCTGGCGGGCCCCGGGGCAAAGCACAAGTGGCGGTCGTATCATATGCAACGGCGGCTGTCGCGGCCGGGTGCGGTATCATGATGCGGCTTGAGGGCCGTGCTATCGACACCAGCGCAGTACATGCTGCGCAGTGACAAGGGGGAAGAATGAAACACGTAAGCCTGTTAGTTGCCGCAGTACTGTGTGCCGCTGCGTATGCGCCGGATCGAAACAACTATTCGTCAGCTGACGATACGACCGACGCGACCGCGGGCAACGCGGGCACCGCCGTTAGCGACGACAACAGCAAAGACGATGCAGTGCCTGTCCTTGGCGGGCTGCAGGCCGAAGCTGCGGCGATGGTCGACGACCAGCGGAAACTCGTGCAGGAAATCGTCGACAGCCTGTTCTCGTTTGCCGAACTCGGCTTCCAGGAGGTCGAGACGGAACGGTACCTGACGGGAATCCTCGATGAGCACGGCTTTGACATTGAGCGCGGCGTCTCCGGCATTCCCACCGCGTGGTGGGCGACGTGGGGCAGCGGCAAACCTGTGATTGCGCTGGGTTCGGACGTCGACGGTATTCCAAAGTCGTCGCAACTGCCCGGCATCGCCTGGCGCCAGCCGATGATTGACGGCGCGCCCGGGCACGGTGAAGGCCACAATTCGGGCCAGGCCGTCATTATTGCTGCCGCACTTGCCGTCAAGGAAATAATGGAGCGGGAAAACCTGCCGGGAACCATCGTTATCTGGCCTGGTGTCGCGGAGGAACTGGTCGCGACCAAGGCATGGTTTGCCCGGGACGGCCGCTTTGACGACGTCGATGCGGTGATCTTCACGCACGTCTCCGACAACATGACGGTCGGCTGGGGCGCGCCGCGCGGCACGGGTCTTGTATCCGTCGAGTACAGTTTTGAAGGTGTCGCGGCCCACGGCGCCGGCGACCCGTGGAAAGGACGCAGCGCGCTTGACGCCGTTGAGCTGACCAATATTGGCTGGAACTTCCGCCGCGAGCACCTGCATCCGCTGCAACGCTCGCACTACGTCATCGTCGACGGTGGCGACCAGCCGAACGTCGTGCCGTCGCGTGCGACTGTCTGGTACTTCGTGCGCGAAATCACCGCGGACAAGATTCGCGAGAACTTCAATACACTGCAGCGCATTGCCGAAGGGGCGGCGATGATGACGGACACGACGTTGTCGAGGCGCTTTGTCGGCGCCGCATACCCGCGCCACTTCAACAAGCCGATTGCACTGGCAATGGACGAAAATATCCGGGCAGTGGGCCTGCCGACGTGGACCGACGATGACCAGCGCTACGCGCGCGCCCTGCAGGAACTGATGGAGGCTGATGAAATCGAGGGACTCGCCACCGAACTCGCCGGCATCGAGGAGCCGGAGGAGGACCCGGTATCAGGTGGCTCCGATGACATCGGTGATGTCTCGTGGAACGTGCCTACCGTGACGCTGCGTTTTCCAAGCAATGTCGATGGCCTGCAGTTCCATCACTGGTCCAGCGCGATGGCGATGGCGACGCCGATTGCGCACAAGGGTGCGACGGCGGGTGCGAAAGTCGTTGCCGCAACAATGATAGACCTGCTGCAGCGGCCGGAGTTGATCGCCGACGCATGGCGCTACTTTGAAGAAGAGCAACTGGCGGGCGAAACTTACGAGCCGTTCATTGGTCCCGATGACCCGCCCGCCATCGAAAAGAATGCCGATGTCATGGACCAGTATCGCGACGAACTGCGAAAGTATTATTACGATCCGGCGCGATACGACAGCTATCTGGAGCAGCTGGGCATCGACTATCCGGCGCTCAAACGGCCGGAGTGAGTCGACGGGTTACCGCGCCGTGCGCCCGCCCGTCGTCGCGAGCCGCGCAGCGGCGTGGCGATCTCAAAAACCCGGCACCGCGGTATCCGTTACGAGGTCGCCACGCCGCTGC
>CAZLNH010000080.1:0-6792 GCA_964560775.1 uncultured Woeseiaceae bacterium
GTTTACGAGCAACATCCGCGCGGCCGCAGTGCCGGCACTACCACCGAGGAGATTCTCCGGGGCGCGCGCAGTGCGGCCCCGGGCAAGCCGCTGCATGGCGAACCGCGAATTCGCCATGCGCTATCGCTGGGCCTGACTGCGGCGCTCCCGGGCGACATGCTCGTCTTTACCTGTGCGGGAACCTTTGACGACCTTGTCGAGGGCGTTCGGCTCAGTAATCCGGCCGCGGCTGAACGAATTGCGCGTGAGGTGTCACCGTGAAGTCGTGCGCCCAATGAACGGAGGACTGATGAATCAAAATGCCAATGATGCCGGGGACGGCCCGCATAACGGTCACCTCGTGATCATCGGCGGCCGCGAGAACCGCAATAGCAACATGGTCATCCTTGAACGCTTTGCTGCTTTGGCCGGAGGCCCGGATGCGCGTATCTTCGTGCTCACCGTCGCCAGCAATTCGCACGATGAAGTGTGGGGGATGTACGAAAAGGCCTTCACGACGCTGGGTGTACGCCATGTAATGACGTCGAACATTGGAACGCGCGAAGATGCCTGCGACGAAGCGACAGCCGCCGAGGTTTTCGAAGCGGATGGCATTTTCATGACCGGTGGCGACCAGAAGCGTCTGTTGGCGCTGATTGGCGGCACTCGCATCGACCGCGCAATGCACCGCGCGTTGCGTGAGCGCGGAGCCTGTATCGGCGGCACCAGCGCCGGGGCCTCTGCCATGTCGGAGCACATGCTTTTCGACGGGACAAAAGACCTGCTGCCGCACAAAGGGTCCGTTAGCATGGGCGCCGGGCTCGGATTGGTGCGCCGGGTCATCATTGACCAACATTTTTCAGAACGGCAGCGGCTCAGCAGGCTGTTGTCTGCGGTCGCGCAAAACCCGTACCTGCTTGGCGCCGGGATTGACGAAAACACCGCATTGATTGTTAAACCGGGTCATGGCCTGGAGGTTGTCGGTGATGGTGCCGTAACGCTTATCGATGGCCGCGAAATGCTGTCGAACTTCACCGAAATAGAAAACCGGGCAACGTTCGAGCTCGCCGACGTGCGTCTCCATTTGTTACCAGCGGGCGTACGCTACGACGTTGATTCCCACGCGGGAGTTGAAGGAAATGGTGCAGCCGATACATTGCTTTCTCCGGGGTTGAGCGAAGCCGTTGCCGCAGTGACCTCGTGGTGCGGGCAGTATCGCGAACCTCCGGAACGCCAGGCCGTCGGTGCGCAGGCATGAAGGTGGTCGAGCGCCGGGTACTCAGGGGGCCGAATATCTACTCAGCCCGACCTGTGTACCTCGCCGTGGTCGATCTCGAGACGCTGGACGAAGTCCCTTCCAATGCGATCCCAGGGTTCATCGAGGCCCTGCTCGCCGCCGTGCCTACTTTTCATGAACACCGCTGCTCACCGGGTTACGTCGGCGGTTTTGTCGAGCGCTTGTGGGGGGGCACCTACATGGCCCATATCGTTGAGCACCTGGCGATCGAATTGCAGTGCCTTGCCGGTTTGCCGGTCGGCTTCGGCAAGGCGCGCATGGTGGTGGGCAGGCCTCGCCACTACCGCGTGCTCTTCGCCTACGTGACTGAGCGCGTCGCCGAGGCCGCCTTGAACCTCGCGATCGAATACTTGACGGCGCTCGCTGCCGGGAAGCCGGCCACGGTCGACGCTGGCGTGGCACAGCTGCGGCAACTTGCACAGGCCGCCGCGCTCGGCCCCAGCACAAGCGCCATTGTCGAAGCCGCCGGGCAGCGAGGCATTCCGGCATTGCGGCTAACCGAAGATGCAAATCTGTTCCAGCTCGGTTGGGGCGTCAAGCAGAAACGCATTCAGGCGACGACCACAAGCAATACCAACCATATCGCTGTCGCCATTGCGAGCGACAAGGGCTTGACCAAGCGCCTGCTGCAGGAGGCGGGTCTTCCCGTTCCAAAAGGTCAGACCGTGTCGACGCTTGAAGCTGCATATGAGGCCGCGCAGCGCGCAAACGGGCGTGTTGCGATCAAGCCGCTTTGCGGCAACCAGGGCAAGGGCGTGACAACCGCGGTGTCGGGTGCAAAGGCCGTTGAAGCCGCGTTCGGGCGCGCACAGCAGTATGGGCGTCGCGTGATTGTCGAGCAGCACATCGAAGGAGATGACTACCGCGTGCTGGTGATCGGCCATGAGGTGGTTGCGGCAGCTCGCCGTGTACCGCCGGAGGTTATCGGCGACGGGCAGTCAAGTGTCCGCGAACTGGTAGACGCGATCAATGCCGACCCGCGCCGTGGAGACGGTCACGAGAACGCGCTGACCAGGATCCGTCTCGACGAGGCGGCAGCGGAGGAGTTGGTGCGACAAGGACTTGACGCTGACTCTGTGCCCCTCGCCAAGCAGGTAGTACGGGTGCGGTGCAACGCCAACCTCTCAACCGGCGGCACTGCGCAAGACGTGACCAGGGAAATTCATCCCGACACGGCGCTAGCCTGCGTGCGGGCAGCACAGAAGGTCGGCCTTGATGTGGCCGGCATTGACGTGGTCTGCCCTGACATCGCACTGCCGCTGCTGGCTCAGGGTGGCGCGATCATCGAGGTAAATGCGGCGCCCGGCATCCGCATGCACGAGAAGGTGAATGGCGGGGAACGTCACCATGCCGGTTGCGCGATCGTCGACTCACTGTTCGCGGACGATGACGACGGGCGTGTGCCGATCGTTGCGGTAACGGGCAGCAACGGCAAGACGACGACGACGTTGTCGATCGCGCACGTTCTGCAGCGAATCGGTTATGTGACCGGCGTCGCTACGACTGTAGGCATTTCCGTAGCCGGCCGGCGCATCAAAGTCGGCGACTGTACCGGGTACTGGTCCGCGCGCACCGTGCTCACATCGCCGGAAGTGGAATTCGCGGTGCTGGAGACTGCACGTGGCGGCATACTCAAGCGCGGGCTCGGTTTCGACAGATGCGATGTCGGCATTGTCCTGAACATTCACAATGATCACCTGGGACAGGATGGCCTTGAAACCATGGAGGACCTGGCGAGGGTCAAAGGCCTCCTCGCGGCGACCGCTCGCAAGGCCGTGGTGCTAAACGCCGACGACGCCCTGTGCGTACAGCTGGCGAGCAGGGCGCCACGGGGCACTGAGGTCATCTTTTTCGGGTTCGACGCTGCCCATCCTTCGATGGTGGACCACCTCGCACGCGGGGGGCGCGCAGTCTACGCGGAAGATGGCATGTTGACGTGGGCAGACGGCGAGCACAATTTACCGTTGATTGCCGCGGCTCAGCTGCCGAGCACGCTAAACGGATGCGCGCGACACAATGTCGCCAACGCTATGGCGGCATTCGCGGCTTTGTTGGCACTGGAGGTGCCGAGAGAACGCATTGTCGCGGGGCTCGCGAGCTTCAGCACGAGCGAAAGGCAGACCCCCCTGCGCCTCAACCTCTTCCGTACACGCGGCATCACGGTGATGGTTGATTATGCGCACAACGCGGCGGCATACGAAGCCATCATCGAAACCGGCCGGCAACTGACGCAGGGTCGCCTGATCGGCGTCGTCGCGGCGCCCTGCGACCGGCGTGCCAGCGACCTGAATGCCATCGGCCAGGTGTGCGGCGCGGGGTTCGATGGTCTGGTGATCTATGAGATGGACGACCTCCGTCAAAAACAGCCCGGGGAAACCGCCGGGCTGATCGCCGGAGGCGTGCGCGCCGCCCGCCAATCGGGCGCGCCGTCAATCAGCGGGCGGCAGCGGGTTCACACGGTCCTCGACATTCGCGAGGCAATTCGCAGTGCGATCGACATGGCCGAGCCCGGTGATCTCATCATCATTGGGTGCGCCAGCTATGTATCTGAGCTGAGGGAGGCGCTCGGGAGCGACGATTTGTCGCCAATCGAGGCCGGCGATTCCGGGGCTTTCCGTCGACGAAGGGACAGGTCGGGAGTGCAGGACCCACAACCGGTGGCGGAGTGACAGCTACGCAGCGTATAGATCGTCGCGTTAAAAGGAAATCGAAATGAAGCCCGTATTGGTAACTCATGGTGGAACATCAAGCGATGTGACGCAAAGCGATGGTTGTCTCGCAGCCGCGAGCTCGGGGCATGAGACGCTGGACCGCGGAGGGGACGCGCTTGCCGCGGTGGTTTCCGCGGTCGGCACACTCGAGGCAGACGGCCGTTTCAACGCGGGGCTAGGGGCGTCGCTGGGGATGGATGGCAAAACGATGTCTTGTGACGCGGCGGTCATGGACAGCGCCGGTAATCTTGGTGCGGTCGCGAATCTCGTTGAGGTACCACACCCCGTCAAGGTCGCGCGGCGCCTGGCCGACACTCCGCATCACCTGCTGGTCGGCATCGGAGCGCTCGAGTTTGCGAAGAGGCTTGGCCTGCATGAACCTTTCGAACCAACTGCAACCGCGTTGGCAGAATTTCGCGAGCAGCGCGCTGCAATCCAGAATGCGCCGGAGTGCACCTCCGGTTCGGCTGACGACACCCAGGACGACGATGGCTTGGCTGCGATCAAGCAGTTCTGGAACTTCCCGGGCAGCTGGAACGATGCCATCGACCAGTGGGCGCAGAATACCGTGGGCGCAGTCGCAAGGGATAGTTCCGGCCGCTTTGCGGTCGCGATTTCGACCGGTGGCTGTATGCCGGCGCTTATGGGGCGCGTGGGAGACTCTCCCCTGATCGGGTGCGGGTTCTATGCTGGTCCGGCCGGCGCGATCGCCTGCACAGGCATCGGCGAGCATATCCTGAGACACATGCTCGCCGCGCGTATCTACACGGCACTCGAAAACGGCATCGGTCTGCGACGCGCGATTGAAGAGGGCATGATGCGATTGCCGGAGCATGTTGAAGTCGGCGTGATCGGCATCACGGCCGATGAGTCTGAAGTTGTATCCCGGAAGCCGATGGCCTCTTCGCAAAAGTGATTCGATACGCGCGCAGTCAATCACCCATGGGGAACCCACCATCGATTTAATGCATAGCAATCTGTCAAAGAGCGCATTTATTTCTTTCTTCACGTAAGCGTCGTCGCACACCAAAGCCAGTATTTTTGGTTGTATCGAGAGTTTCTATAATCCGCGTGGACGGCGGAAGCTGAGAGCACTTAAACTTCATTTAAACGTCCGTCGTAGTGAGGACAAAGGCCAAGTAGGCGGAGGCGCCGGTGATACGAGGGTTCTTGAACGAAAATGGCCGTCTGCGCGCGGTCGATGGCACACCGGACATTTCGGAGGCGATGGTCTGGATCGATCTTCTCGATCCAACCAGAGATGAAGAAACGGCACTGGAAGCGCGCCTTGGCATAGACCTGCCCACCAAGGAAGAGATGGAGGAGATCGAGATATCGTCGCGCCTCTACAATGAAGACGGTGCGTCCTTCATGACCGCGCTCCTCCCGGCGAATGCCGATGGCGACGATCCCGATATGCACCCCGTAACCTTCGCACTCCTCGGTAACCTCCTGATCACGGTGCGCTATCACGAGCCGCAGGCATTCCGGATTTTTCCTGTCCGTGCGGAAAAGTCGCCGATGGGCATCGAGACGGGAGAAGGTGTACTCGTGGCCCTGCTGGAGGCCATCGTCGATCGTCTCGCCGATATTCTGGAACGGGCGGGGCGGGATATTGATCAGATCTCACGAAGCATATTTCGCAGAAGGAACGGCAAGCCTTCCAGCAGCCATGATTTCCAGCAGACGCTGGAGGCAATCGGTCACAAGGGCGATCTGACCTCGAATATCCGCGATAGCCTGGTAACGCTGGAGCGTCTTGTGGGTTTCCTTGGTCAAGGTACAGTCCAGCGCAGGAGCGGCAAGGAAATGCGCGAGCGGGTGAAGACACTATCGCGGGATGTCCGCTCTCTCGAAGATCATTCGGGCTTCCTGTCGCAGAAAATCACCTTCCTCCTCGATGCCACTTTGGGGATGATAAACATCGAGCAGAACGCAATCATCAAGATCTTCTCTGTCGCGGCAGTTATTTTTCTGCCGCCGACGCTGATCGCGTCTGTTTATGGCATGAACTTCGACCACATGCCAGAACTCGGATGGCTGCTAGGCTATCCGTTCGCCATTGGGCTAATGATACTGTCTGCTATCCTGCCATTCGTTTACTTCAAGTGGCGCGGCTGGCTGTGATGCCAACCGACAGAATGTGGGGCCGGGGGAATTGGGATATTCGACAGCTAACGCCTTGAGTCTAGCTATGAGCGATATTAAGGATGAACATGTGCCGCACGTCCGAGAGTCGCTACCGGCCCGAGCTGCAGTCCTCGGCAATAGTTACGCCCCGGCTGTAGAATTTGCACAATAGCCCCGGGGAAACCCCGTGATACCCGGTAGTCGACGGGCCTTCCGCACTATTCGCAGCGAATGGATGGCACGAAATCTGCTTCATAACTAACGACATCCGACCATTTTCGGATCTTTTTTACCCAGATTGCAGCGGGAGACAGAGTGAGCGTGTCGAAGATCGGCAGTATCAGGCGGTGTCCGGAGCCGTCGGCGCCGGAAACTGAGGTGCTCCGGCAGCTACTCCAACAGGCGACCGGGCAAGACGGGCGCTGCGCTCGCATGATCAGGGAGCAGCTCTGATTTCCGGAAAGGGACAAGGCATTCAGCAACGTGTGAAGCAACAGTGGTCACAATGGTCTGCCGATCGGCAACAGGTCGGCGAGCAAAGTGGCACCAGGATCCAGCGAGCTCTCGCGTGGATAGGCCGGAACGAACCGTACGTGCTGATCGCTTTTGTGCTGATTGCAGGCGCTACGTGGGCATTTACCGAGCTTGCCGATTCAGTACTGGAAGGCGACACAG
>CAZLNH010000081.1:0-2883 GCA_964560775.1 uncultured Woeseiaceae bacterium
GGCAGCTCGACGGGATATTTTGCAATTCTTGACATAGTCGTAACTCGTTACTGTCAGTGATCATTCCCTGCATCAGGAAACGACGCAAAGAACCTCACCGCCGATACCCTTTTCACGCGCCTCGCGGTCGCTGACGACCCCTGCCGACGTTGACACGATCGCGACGCCCAGGCCGCCCAGAACCTTCGGTAATTCTTCCGTGCCACGGTAGATTCGCAGGCCGGGCTTGCTGATGCGCTTGATCGTTTCAATTACTGGCGCACCTTCGAAATATTTCAGTTCGATCGTTAACATCTTCGTGGCGCCTTCGCCTTCGACCGAATAGTCAACGATATAGCCCTCGTCCTTGAGCACTTTCGCAACCGCCATCTTCGCTGTCGAAGCCGGCATGGCGACACTCGGCTTACGCGCATTCTGGCCGTTGCGGATTCGCGTCAGCATGTCGGCAATGGGATCAGTCATACTCATCTTCGTTCTCCGCCTACCAGCTGGCCTTCGTCAATCCGGGAATCTCGCCTTTCATTGCAGCCTCTCGCAGCTTGTTTCGGCCCAGGCCGAACTTGCGATAGACGCCATGCGGACGCCCTGTAATGGCGCAACGATTACGCTTGCGCGACGCGCTCGAATCACGCGGCAGCGCGTTCAGCTTTGCCTGCGCTGCAGCACGCTCTTCGTCGCCCGTATCGAGATTGCGAATAATCGCTTTCAGCGCCGCGCGCTTTTTGGCGTACTGTTCGACCAGTTTCGCCCGCTTGCGCTCGCGCTCGATCATCGATGTCTTTGCCATTGCTAAAATTACTCTTCGTTTACGAAATCTGAAAAAGTCTATTTCTTGAACGGAAAGTTGAACGCTTCCAGAAGCGCGCGGCCTTCCTTCGGATTACGGGCGGTCGTGGAAATCGTAATATCCATGCCGCGAATCGCATCCACCTGGTCGTAGTTAACCTCGGGGAAAATTATCTGCTCGGAAACGCCGAGACTATAATTTCCCTGTGCATCGAAAGACTTCGGATTCAGGCCGCGAAAGTCACGAATCCGGGGGATCGCGATATTCACCAGCCTGTCCAGGAACTCGTACATACGCTGCCGGCGCAAGGTCACCTTGCAGCCAATCGGGTAGCCGTCCCTGATCTTGAAGCCAGCTACGGACTTGCGCGCCAGTGTGCGCACGGGCCTCTGGCCGGCAACCACTTCCATGTCTTTCATGGCGTTGTCGAGCACTTTCTTGTCGGCCACCGCCTCGCCTACGCCCATGTTCAGCGTAATCTTCGTGATGCGCGGCACCTCCATTACATTCTCGAGACCCAGCTTCTGCTGGATCTGCGCATGCAATTCCTTGACGTATTGTTCCTGCAATCTGGCCATGTCTGAACTCACTTGTCACAGGCGACGCTTTCGAAATCACGCACCTGCTGAAAACTGTCCTTTGTTAAACGTCTACCACTTCGTCGTTCGACTTGAAGAACCGGACTCTCTCACCATCGTTATTGACCCGAACGCCGACGCGGTCGCCTTTCTTCGTCTTCGGGTTAAAAACCATGACGTTGGAAATATCGATCGGCATGGTCTGGTCCACGATACCGCCTTCGACGCCCATATTCGGGTTCGCCTTGCGGTGCTTCCTGGCAATGTTGATGCCTTCCACCTCAACGCGGGCATCCGGAAATACCCGGAGCACCGTGCCGCGACGGCCCTTGTCCTTGCCTGCAATGACGATAACTTCGTCGCCTTTCCTGATCTTGTTCATCTGTTCCTGACCCTTGGCCTAAAGCACTTCCGGCGCGAGCGATATGATCTTCATAAACTGGTTGGTACGCAGTTCACGAGTCACCGGCCCGAAGATACGTGTGCCTATCGGTTCCAGCCTGCTGTTCAGAAGCACCGCCGCATTGCCGTCAAAACGAATCAGCGATCCGTCATTGCGCCGCACACCCTTGCGCGTACGTACCACAACGGCGTTGTACACCTCGCCCTTCTTGACCTTGCCACGCGGAATCGCGTCCTTGACGCTTACCTTTATGACATCGCCTACGCGGGCATAGCGACGCTTCGAGCCGCCCAGCACCTTTATGCACTGGATGCGTCGCGCACCGGAATTGTCGGCGGCGTCCAGGACTGTCTGCATCTGAATCATGGCTGCATTCCGTCAATCAATATTCTTGAATTCATTTTTCCAAAGAGCTCGAGAACTCGCCGCCTAGCGTTCAGCTGCACGTTCAATAATATTCACGACCTGCCATGCCTTGCGCCTCGACACCGGACGGCATTCGCTGATCGTTACGCGGTCGCCGGCTCCGCACTCGTTCTTCTCGTCATGCGCCAGCACTTTCGTCGTGCGGCGAATGTACTTGCCGTAGGTCGGGTGCTTGATATAACGCTCGATTGCGACCGAAACTGTCTTGTCCATCTTGTTGCTGACAACACGGCCATTGACCGTGCGCTTGATCTTGCTCTCAGCCGGCTTTGCTGTCTCTGTCATTTCTGTTCACCTTGCTGTGCAAGTTCACGCAATACTGTCTTCACGCGCGCAATTTCCTTGCGCACGCGTCCATGTTCGTGGTTTCGCGACAACTGGCCGGTGGCCTGCTGCATGCGAAGATTGAACTGCTCGCGACGGAGCGCGATCAGTTCCTCGCCGAGTTCAGCTTCCGACTTTGATCGTAAATCGCTCGCTTTCATCACATCACCTGCCGCTGCACGAAAATCGTCGGAAACGGCAGCTTGGCTGCGGCCAGGCGAAACGCCTCGCGCGCAATTTCCTCGCTCACACCTTCCATCTCATACAGGACACGTCCGGGCTGAATCTGGCATACCCAGTATTCAACGTTGCCCTTGCCCTTGCCCTGGCGCACTTCCAGCGGCTTCTTGGTGATCGGCTTGTCC
>CAZLNH010000082.1:0-3377 GCA_964560775.1 uncultured Woeseiaceae bacterium
CAATAGCAGGATGCCCGCTGCCCGAATATTCAAACCGACATCATTGTCGGCGCGGAGTGATGAAATCATTTGCCATTTCCCGGGAGATTGAACACGATGGATCTTGGTCCACCTTGACATAAGTCCGTCGCGCGAATTAAGCGCGATAATTGCGATCTGTCGTTGATTGGAACTGTGTCACACCGTGTCCGATGTGTACAGGCCCACAGGGGTAATCCAGCAGGAAACGCCGGCAATCAGGGCCTTGCAGCAACGAATGCGAGTCCGGCCCGTCGCGGCGCGTCATTATGTCGCGGTTCCGCCACAGAAATCACCACGTACTCCAACGAAGGAACGCCTCTATATTGCCTGAAGTGGTGCCGCTCGCGGCGTCATCCAGGTGGCGATAGCCGGTACGGTAGATCGAGTACTCGTATGCGCAGTCGGGCTTGATGTCGGAGATTCCGAGTCCTCCTTTGCGGCACGCAGTATCCGACACTTCTATATGCGTTCGCTGCGACCATTCTCCTCGCGATCGCCCGTCCAGGAAAAGCCGGCGAAAAGACTCACATATCGACGTCGCCGGTCGCTTCGTCGCTGTCCACCAGGATCGAGCCGACAATGAATACTAAATTGTTGTTGTCGCTCGCATGCCCGATAGCGCGGCCGCGGTAGGATTCGTAGAAATTGCACTTGGTGCCGGTTACAGGCGCGCCATGGGATCACGCCTCACCCGCCATCACGACACCTTGGCGTGCAGCCCGTCCGTGCGGCGCCGGCCGAAATTGGCATCGGCCTTCGGCTCCACGCCCGGAATACCGCCGCGGCCGATCGCAAAATAGCGCAGCCCAAAAGATGCGAGCAGCAACGGGTCGTAGAGGTTGCGCCCGTCGAAGATCACAGGGTCCTTAAGTGTCTGTTTTATATACTGAAAATCGGGGCTTCGGAATTCCTGCCACTCGGTCGCGATGGCCAGCGCATCGGCCCCGGCGAGCGCCTCATTGGCCGATTTGCACAGAACCAGGCCGTCCTGCTTCGGGTACAGGCGCCGGGTCTCCTCCATGGCCTCCGGATCGTAGGCACGGACGCTCGCGCCCGCCTCCCATAGCATTTCCATGAGTACGCGGCTCGAGGCCTCACGCATGTCATCCGTTTTCGGCTTGAACGAGAGGCCCCACAGGGCGATGGTCCGGCCTTTCAGCTTGCCCTGGTAATGCGCCGAGATCTTGTCGAACAGGCGTTTCTTCTGCCGCGAATTGACATTCTCGACCGCCTCCAGCAGCTCTGCACCGTAACCTTCGATCGCCGCGGATTTGCCGAGCGCCCGCACGTCCTTCGGAAAACAGGAACCGCCATAACCGGCGCCCGGGTAAATAAAGTGATAGCCGATGCGCGGATCGGAACCGATGCCGATGCGCACTTTCTCGATATCCGCGCCGACCAGCTCGGCAATGTTCGCAAGCTCGTTCATGAAACTGATCTTGGTCGCGAGCATGGCATTCGCCGCGTACTTCGTGAGCTCTGCCGAACGAATGTCCATGGCGATGACGCGATCGTGATTGCGGTTGAACGGCTCGTAGAGCGCCCGCAGCAGTTCCGCGGTGCGCGGGTTGTCGGTGCCGACAATAATGCGATCCGGCTTCATGAAGTCGTTGATCGCAGCGCCCTCTTTCAGGAATTCCGGGTTCGAGACCACGTCGAACTCCTGCGCGACACCGCGCCTGGCGAGCGCCTGCAGGATGGTCGCCTTGACCTTGTCCGCCGTGCCGACCGGCACCGTCGACTTGTCGACGATGATCCGGTAATCGTTCATGTGCTCGCCGATGGAATTGGCTACTGCAACGACATGCCGCAGATCTGCAGAGCCGTCCTCATCGGGCGGCGTGCCGACGGCGATGAACTGGAACAGGCCGTGCGCCACACCCTTTGCCACATCGTTCGTGAATTCGATGCGGCCGGCCTCGCGATTGCGTTCGATGAAATCGTCCAGGCCCGGCTCATAAATGGGTACTTCGCCGGCATTCAGCCGCCCGATCTTGTCCTCGTCGATGTCGACGCAGACCACGTGATTGCCCATCTCGGCCATGCAGGCGCCAGTGACGAGACCCACGTAGCCGGAGCCGAAGATTGTCAATCGCATTTTTGGTACCCAGTCTGGATCTGTGTGTGGATTATAATAAGAACTCGCAGCAGGCCCATGGGCAGCTGCCACAGACGGCGCATGATACCGGGCCTCGGCTCCCCCGTCGTGACGCCGATCACTCTATCTGCCTCATTTACCCGAAACCGTGGCTCTCCCTCCGAGCAACCAGGCAATCCCAGCTTCTGGGATGGCGCCACACCATACTACAGGCGGGCTATCTGGAATCCAGGTGCAGTCCAGCCGCCCTCGATCCCGCCGGCCAGGCTGGGCTCCAGGGCTTAGTGCGAGGCGCTGCGGTGGAGAGGCGGCACAACCGAGATTGGTCGTCAGTAGGACGTAAATGCCCGCCTGTGATGGCCTTAACATATTAGAAAATAAGCACTTGAATTAGTTCTTTCGGGCAGTATACTGCCCGAAAAGTTCGGAGTCTTCACACGTGCATTTCCGTATTCGCAGGAACGTCGTCCAGCTGGTCCGTACCTCATACGACCCGGCCACCAAGAAGCCAAAGGCGGTAGTTGTTGGCCGCATGTCGCTCAGGGAACCGGAGCTGTCGCCCGAGCTGAAGCGCGAGCTTACCGAGGCTGAGATCGCAGAGGCCGAGACGTGGATCGACGTGCAGCACCGGATGAATTCACTCAAAGAGGAGTTCGCTGCGCTGACGTTGCCCGAGTCGATCTCGCTGGCAAGTCGGTGGTTCTCCCATAACGCAGACAGCCCGGCAGCGGCGGCGGTCATTCCGCACTTGCTGCCGGAGCTTCAGGCCCTGCACAAGATGCTTCGCAAGAAGGGCCTGTTTGGCTGACGTCGTGTCACCTTCCGGAATTTGTATGCCCGAAATCATTCCACGCTCTCGTTTGCAGATTCAGCGCGACGTCATCTACGCGCTGCTCCTGCGAGAACTTTCGTCACGCTTCGGCAAAAGCCGTGGCGGCTTTCTGTGGGTGCTGGTCGAGCCAATCGCTCACCTGATGCTGCCGATCCTGATTTTCGGCTTCTTGCGGAACATGGCCATGCCGGGTGTCGAGTTGCCGGTATTCCTGGTCTATGGCTTCCTGCCCTTCCTGCTGTTCAAGGCCATCTGTCTGCAGATCGTCGACGGCGTGAATGCGGCACAAGGGCTGCTGTCCTATCGTCAGGTGCTATTGATGGATGTATTTGTCTCCAAGGCGATGGCGCATTGCGTGATCCAGGCTGTCGTTTTCGTCATCGTACTCACGGGTCTCGGCATGCTGGGCTACGACGTGCTGCCCGG
>CAZLNH010000083.1:0-20271 GCA_964560775.1 uncultured Woeseiaceae bacterium
TTGTCGCCCGCGGGGCAGGCGAAAAGGGCGAAAAGGGGACAGATCTATTTTTTCCTGATGAAGTTATCGACTGCAACCAACGCAAGAAAAAATAGATCTGTCCCCTTTTGCGGGATGACTTACTCGGCGCCCTGGCGGATGAAGTTGACCGGGTTGACCTGCTTGCCCTGGTGCAGGACTTCGAAGTGCAGGTTCGGTCCGGTGGCGCGGCCGGTGTCGCCCATCAGCGCGACGGTCTGGCCTTTGCTTACCTCGTCGCCGACGGCAACGAGGTTCTCGGAATTGTGCGCATAGCGCGTGGCATAGCCGTTGCCGTGGTTGATCTCGATGAGTTCGCCATAGCCGTGACGCTTGGAAGACCAGGTGACGACGCCGTCAGCGACCGCGAGCACTTCTGCGCCGGCCTTGCCTGCGAAGTCGACGACATTGTGGTTCGCCGGCTTCCCTGTAAACGGATCTGTGCGCTTGCCGAAGTACGAGGACATCCAGCCGGAGGCGACGGGCCGTCCCTGCGGCGACACACGCGCCACCAGTTGCTGGTTGATCAGGACGCTCTCGAGCGCGCCCAGTTGAGCTTCGCGGTTGTTCAGCTGCTGGTCGAGGCTCTGCATTGCCTCGAGGACTTCCGGTACGGCTATCGTCGAAGCAAGGGAAGGTTCTTCGGGGCCGCCGAGGGCCGGTTCGGAATCGAAGTCGAACTCGCCGTCGGTCAGGTTCGCCATTTCGGTCAGGAGCCTGCCGAGTGCATCCAGCCGGATCACTCTTGCGTTCATCTGTCCGACGCGGATCGCGAGTGCGTCCAGGGTGTCTTCGGTTTGCTGCCGCGTAACATTTATCGCTTCGCGCTGCGCTTCCACCTCGGCCGTTAGCACCTCGACCTCTTCGGTGGTGAAGCCGGCGCCGTTCTGCGCGGAATACCAGTAACCGCCCGCGAAGGCAGCACAACAAAGACAACCTGCCACGGCGAAGGCGGCAGCCACCGCGACACTGCCGGACACGTTCAACTGACGGGGCTTGCCAAAGCCCTTGCCAAAAATAACCACGTTCATTTAGCGCACTCCGCTGGCGTCGCGTGAGTCGGGTAACCTAATGATTTAAGACCCGTTAAACTACAGGCACGCTGCCATGGCTGGCGCCCACTTGTTATTGTTGGCCTGCATTCAAAGGTCACTTCGGTAGCCCCGCTATCGTAGGACCGCAGGTCCCTTAGATCGGTGGTTTTGCGTCCCCGTCTTTCGGCGGTTATGCCTATGTCGTGCAGGTCAATATGCATAATGACGCTTTTCTTTACAAGTTCAGGCGCACAGAATGTCGACACAGTTCACCGCCACCGGGGCCAAAACGCCTACTTCGTCACAGTTCAATGCCAATAATCCGACTCGAAAACCTCCTGAAGCCGGGCTGCGACAGCAACCTGGCAGAAATTATCCAGAATGCTAAAAAACTGGAAGGCCTGACCGTGACACTGCGCGGGCAGCTCGATATCGAGGCGGCGCCCCACCTGCTGGCCGCGAATGTGCGCGACGACGGGGAACTGGTCCTGATCTGCAGCTCGTCCGCGTGGGCATCGCGCCTGCGGTTCGACAGCCAGGCGCTGCTCGAGGCCGCTAACGCCGCGGGGGTGCCGGCGACATCCTGCCGGGTGACGGTTGCGCGCCAGTTGCCCGGGGACGGGTGACGCACTATCGTCGTCATCGCGAGGAGCGCAGCGACGTGGCGACCTTGTAATATCTATGACTCTGCCAATCGGAACGAGATTGCCACGCCCTTCGGGCTCGCAACGACGGTGATGACCGGTCAGGCGTAGGCAGGTGTCGCGTACGAAATGGGGGCTTTGCCGGGGTCGTCAAAAGTAACTTCGTCGTAGCAGGTGGCGTCAGCCAGTACGGCCCTGAGTAGTTTGTTGTTGAGATCGTGGCCGGACTTGTGCGCCGAAAATTCGCCGATCAGGCTGTGCCCGAGAAGGTAGATGTCACCGATGGCATCAAGGATCTTGTGGATGACAAACTCGTTGGCATAGCGCAGGCCGTCTTCGTTCAGTATCCGGTAATCGTCCAGCACGATTGCATTGTCCATGCTGCCACCGAGCGTCAGGTTGCGTTCCCGCAATGCCTCGACATCGCGCAGAAAGCAGAACGTTCGCGCGCGGCTGACTTCCTTCAGAAACGACGTCGATGAAAAGTCGATTGATGCCGACTGGCTGAGCTTGTTCAGTACCGGGTGATTGAATGCAATCGAGAAATTGACCTTGAAGCCGTTAAACGGGGTGAACTGCGCCCATTTGTCACCCTCCTCGACGCGCACCTTGCGCTTGACGCGGAAGAAACGCTTGGCCGCATTTTGTTCCTCGATGCCCGCTGACTGCAGCAGGAAGACGAAGGGTCCGGCGCTGCCATCCATGATCGGCACTTCAGGTGCCGAGAGGTCAACCGTGAGATTGTCGATACCTAGGCCGGCCAGTGCCGACATCAGGTGTTCGACTGTCGCTACCTTGACGCCGTCCTTGCTGAGCGTCGTGCCCAGCATCGTCTCGTTGACGAGCTCCGCTCGCGCCGGGATATCGACAGGTTCATCGAGATCGACGCGCCGAAAAGTGATGCCTGAGTTTGCAGCGGCCGGCCGCAGGGTCATGTAGACCTTGTCGCCGCTGTGCAAACCGACGCCGGTCGCACGGATCGCTGTTTTCAATGTTCGTTGTCGCAACATAGCCACAAATACTCGTGTACATCCCGGCCGGAGCCTGCCTTTGCCTGGCCTGTCGTCAGGCACCCAAACCCCGGATAGTCATTGCAAAGTCCATTGCAAATGACCGGTATCGAATGCCGGCGAATACGTCCGGCGGTATTACCAGGGTGGCCCTGTTGCAGAATCACCACCGGGTTTTCAATGGCTTGCAGCCATTGTTTCAATCAAATTAACGCGCAAGGTTACCATACGACCAACTTTAGACAAGCGCCGGGCGCACAGTGCTCCAAGCCCGACGGTCACTCTGAAAACGACCGGCCAGGACGAATCCTGACCGGTCGCAGCGGAGGCGGAACGCGCGGCCGAGTGAGCACAACCAGCACGTTCCCTTGACAGCCCAGTCGTCAGTCGGCCTGACGGCCCAGGAACGCCGGAATGTCCAGCAACTCTTCCTGCAATCCGCCGTTCTCGAGGCCATCGCCAACAGCACGCTTGCGCTGCACCGTCGGCTTGTCGAGCGTCTGGTAATTCGGCTCGCGCGATTCCGTGGACCGTCGTACTACCCGCATGGGTGTAGTCGACCGGGCCGCATGCTGGCCGAGCCCGGTTGCAACCACGGTCACGCGGATACGATCGCTCATATCCGGATCGATGACGGTCCCGACAACCACGGTCGCATCATCTGACGCAAATTCCTTGATCGTGTTGCCGACTTCCTGGAATTCACCGATCGACAGATCCATGCCAGCCGTAACGTTGACGAGAATGCCATTGGCGCCGGCAAGGTTTATATCTTCGAGGAGCGGACTCGACACGGCCATTTCCGCCGCCTCGCGTGCACGTCCTTCGCCGGATGACGAACCGGACCCCATCATCGCCATGCCCATCTCGGCCATGACCGTGCGGACGTCAGCAAAGTCGACGTTGATCAACCCCGGCCGGGTAATCAGCTCGGCAATGCCCTGCACGGCCCCTTGCAGGACCTGGTTCGCGGAACGAAACGCATCGAGCAGCGTCGTTTCACCACCCAGCACCGTCAGCAGCTTTTCGTTCGGAATGGTAATCAGCGAATCCACGTATTTACCGAGTTCGGCAATACCGTGTTCGGCAATCTGCATCCGCTTGCTGCCTTCGAGAATAAACGGTTTGGTGACGACCGCGACGGTCAGGATGCCAAGTTCCTTGGCGACCTGGGCAACCACCGGCGCCGCGCCAGTGCCGGTACCGCCGCCCATCCCGGCCGTGATGAACAGCATATCGGCGCCTTCAATTACCTCATGAATGCGATCGCGGTCCTCCATTGCAGCCTGGCGGCCGACATCCGGGTCCGCGCCCGCACCCAGCCCCTTGGTAATATTGCAGCCGATCTGCAATGCGGTACGCACGCGGGCGCTGTTGAGCGCCTGGGCATCCGTATTCGCACAGATGAAATCGACTCCCTCGATACCGGCATTGACCATGTGTGCAACGGCGTTGCCGCCGCCACCGCCAACGCCGATCACCTTGATCACAGCGCTCTGGCTGTGCGCGTCCATTAACTCAAACATAAAACATCCTCCGCTAAGGATTTCCTGGTATTAAAAAGACTCACTTTTGATCGGGCTTCCTGCATGTTGTGTTGCTCTTCTGCAATCAACTGATTTCACCGGCTTTCACGTGAAGGCCGGGTCCTAAAACTGTCCCTGGAACCACGATTTCATGCGCTCCCAGACGTCAACCATTCCGCCGCCTGCCGGCGTACTGCGCTTGCCGCGACGCGCCAGGTTTTCGTAGCCGTAAAGCAGCAAGCCGACACCGGTGGCGTGTATCGGATTGCGCACGACATCGAGCAGGCCTTCGACATACTGCGGTGAACCCAGTCGCACCGGCATGTGGAATACCTCCTCCGCGAGCTCGACGGCACCTTCCATCTTGGCGCTGCCGCCGGTAATCACGATGCCCGCGGCGATCAGTTCCTCGAAACCACTGCGCCGCAGCTCGTCGCGAATCAGGCCGAACAACTCCTCGAAACGCGGCTCGACGATTTCGGCGAGTGTCTGGCGCGCCAGTCGCCGCGGCGGCCGGTCACCGACGCTCGGCACTTCAATTGTCTCGTCCGAGTTGGCGAGCTGCGACAAGGCACAGGCGTACTTGATCTTGATCTCTTCGGCGTACTGCGTCGGCGTGCGCATCGACACCGCAATGTCGTTTGTCACCTGGTCGCCGGCGATCGGAATAACTGCCGTGTGCTGGATTGCGCCGCCGAGAAAAACTGCGATGTCGGTCGTGCCCCCGCCGATATCAACGATGCACGCACCGAGTTCCTTTTCGTCTTCCGTAAGTACGGAGTAACTCGACGCGAGCTGCTCGAGTACGACGTCGTCGACCTCCAGCCCGCATCGCTGTACGCACTTGACGATGTTCTGCGCAGCGCTTTCGGCGCCGGTCACCATGTGAACCTTGGCCTCCAGTCGCACGCCGGACATGCCAATCGGCTCGCGGATACCTTCCTGGTTGTCGATGATGAATTCCTGCGGCAGGATATGAAGAATCTTCTGGTCCGCGGGAATGGCTACGGCGCGTGCCGCGTCGATAACGCGGTCGACATCGCCCGCGCTGACTTCCTTGTCCCGTATTGCAACGATGCCGTGCGAGTTCAGGCTGCGAACGTGGCTGCCGGCAATACCGGTGTAGACGGAATGAATATCGCAGCCGGCCATCAGCTCCGCTTCCTCGACAGCACGCTGAATCGAGTGAACGGTAGATTCAATATTGACGACCACACCCTTTTTCAGGCCGCGCGAGGGATGCGAGCCAATGCCAACCACCTCGATCCTGCCGTCCTCATTGACCTCACCGACAATGGCAACCACTTTCGAAGTGCCAATATCAAGGCCGACAATCAGGTTTTTCTCGGATCGCTTGCTCACTCGATACACCCTGCCATGGCCATCCGTCCGGCTTCACTGTTCCCCGTCATTCGGCACTCCTCGCCAGCATTTCCGGTCCGCCTTCAATCGCCGCGTCGTCCTGTACCGGGCCATCCCCGTTCCAGCCAATCGTGAAACCGTTGCTGTAACGCATGTCGACGAACCGGATTTCCGCAGCACGGCTGGTGATGACGTTTGCGACGACATCAAGGAACAGGTCGATGCGCGTATCCACGTCCCGGCGGCCCAGGCGAATGGCGATGCCATTCTGCAGAGTCAGGTCCCACGCGCCGCGTGCATCGAGATTGAGGTGGCGTACATCGAGGCCGCGCGGAATGAGCTGTTCGCGAATCTTCAGGTAGCGGCGTGCAACATCGGCGGCGCGACCTTCCGGTCCGTTCAGGCGCGGCAGTTCGGCCGGAATGTGGCGCGCATCAGTGACGAACAGCTCACCGCGCGTATTCAGCAATCCACGCTCGCCCCAGCAAGCGGCCGGCACCTGTTCGGTTACACTGATTTCCAGCCGTCCGGGCCAGCGACGCGCGACATTTGCATGATCTATCCATGGCAATGACGCGATTTGTTTCTGCAACTTGTCCAGGTCAACAGAAAGAAAGCCCTCGCTCAGATCACCACTGATTGCTTCCTCAATCTGCAAGGCGCTGACACGCTGGAACGGCCCTTCGACCGTCAGCGACTGGATCGGGCGATCCAGCAACTCCATGCTGAACCGGTAGCCAATGAATATCGCGGCCATGACCATTGCCAGGGCACCGATACGCGCAAACGGAATGCGAGGCATTCGGATCCGGCGCGTCTCCTGCGGCTTGCGCCGCTTCGCCTGTTTACGCGTCATTTGCGGCAGCCTCGCTGTGATGATTGCAGGACGCCGATTGCATGCTGGTTTCAAGGATGCGCCAGCAGAGATGGGCAAAGTCGATACCGGCTTTCTTCGCTGCCATAGGCACAAGGCTGTGGCTGGTCATGCCCGGCACGGTATTGATCTCCAGTACCTGCGCGACGCCATCTTTGCCCGTCATGAAGTCAACGCGCCCCCAGCCACTGCATCCCACCTCATGAAATGCTTCCAGTGCCAGCTGCGCATACCGGTCCTCGTCGGCTGCATCCCTGCTTCCTGGACAGATGTAGCGGGTGCTGTCGGACTCGTACTTGGCGCGGTAGTCGTAGAAGACACGCGGCGTTTCAATCCGGATACTCGGCAGCGCCTCACCCTGAAGCACGGCAACCGTTATTTCATCACCGACGATGCAGCGCTCGGCAAGCGCAAGTCCGCTGGCAGTAAGCGCAAGTTCCGTTGCCTCGCGCAATCCGTCACTGTCAAACACCTTTGCTATACCCACACTCGATCCCTCCGCATTCGGCTTTAACACCAGCGGAAAGCCGAATGCTTCGGCCGCGCCGAAGGCGTCTTCCTGCGTGCGGACGACGCGATAGTCCGGTGTTGCGATACCGGCGGAATGAAACAGGTGTTTGCTGCGAATCTTGTCCATGGCAATGGCGGATGCCATGACGCCGCTGCCGGTGTAAGGCAAGTCCAGCCATTGCAGCATGCCTTGCAAGGCACCGTCTTCCCCGCCCGGGCCATGCAATGCAATCCATACGCGATCGATGTCCGCGTCGGCCAGGCCGCGAATATTGCGTTCCGCCGGATCCCAGGCCTCCGCATCGACGCCGAGTGACTGCAACGCTGCCAGCACGGCGTCGCCGGAGTCCAGCGATACCTGCCGCTCGCTTGAGAAACCGCCCAGCATGACAGCCACACGGCCAAACAATCCGGCATCGCGAACTTCAATGCGCTGTTCGCTCGGGATCATGCTGCCTCCCTTCCGACAATGCGCACTTCATGTACCAGTTCCACACCGTGATTTGCCTTGACCGTGTCGTGTATATGCCGGATCAGGGTTTCGATATCGGCTGCCGTTGCATCGCCGGTATTGATGATAAAGTTGGCATGCTTCTCCGACACGATTGCTCCGCCGATCCGGTGACCTTTGAGTCCGGCCGCTTCGATCAGCCGGGCGGCGTGATCGCCGGGTGGATTGCGAAATACAGACCCGCAACTCGGCAAGCCGAGTGGTTGCGTGTCCCTGCGGCGTACCTGGAGGGATTTCAGGGTTTCCATGCTCGGGTCCGCGTCGGGATCGAACTCGAACGTTGCGCCGATAAACCACTCTTCCGCGGGACCTGTAACACTGCGATAACCGATCGTGTAATCGGACGGGTAGCGCTCACGCTGTTCGCCGTGACGGTCGATCGTCTGCACGGCCCGCACCCGATCCCAGGTTTCACCGCCGTGCGCGCCGGCATTCATCGCCAGTGCGCCGCCCACGGTGCCAGGTATGCCGGCAAAGAACTCCGACGGACCGTATCCCCATCGTATGCATTGCCGCGCGAGCTGGGTGCAGGCAACGCTCGCACCTGCCTGAACGGAGTGGTTACCGGCGTTTTCCAGTTCCCTGAAAATTCCGGACGTGGCAATGACGACACCCGGCAAGCCGCCATCGCGGACAAGTAGGTTACTGCCGAGACCGAACCAGAAAATCGGCATTGTCGCATCCACGGTGTGGAGGAAGCGTGCGAGATCGGCCACGTCGGCAGGCTTGTAGAACTGATCGGCGGGGCCGCCGACGCGCAGGGACGTATGCCGGCTCATCGGTTCATCCTGCCGCAGCTCGCCCTTCACCGGTGTGCGCCGCGCCGCCATCATGAATGCACCTTCATGGCCGCCGCACCGGCGAGGTGTTCCACAAGGCGTGGCGGGAATGAACCGATATCGCCCGCGCCCATGGTCAGCAACAGGTCGTTGTCCTGCAGGAGCCCGCCAAGTACCGCAACGACCTCATTAAACGACTCGACAAACACCGGTTCAACTCCGCCCCGGCTACGAATCGCACGAGCCATTGCACGACCGTCCGCACCGGCAATCGGTTCTTCACCGGCCGCGTAGACTTCAAGCAGCAGCAGCACATCGACGTCGCTAAGAACACTGGCAAAGTCGTCGAGCAGGTCACGCGTGCGGCTGTAGCGATGCGGCTGGAAGACAAGCACGATGCGCCGCCTGGGCCAGCCGGCGCGTGCCGCCGCGACGGTTGCAGCAATTTCCGTCGGATGATGGCCGTAATCGTCGATCAGGAGCACACGGCCGCGAGGCGTCGATATCTCGCCATGACTCTGGAAGCGCCGGTCGATACCCTCGAAGCCGTGCAATGCGCTGACCACGGCGTCGTCGGCAATCTGCAGCTCGGCGGCGACTGCGATCGCCGCGAGCGCGTTGCGGACATTGTGCAGGCCCGGTAGTTGCAGCCGGATGCTCAATGGTTCGTCGAAATCAACCCGTGCTACATCAAACTCGGTATAGCCCTCGCCAAAACGAATGTTTTCGGCCCGTACGTCGGCCCCGTCGTCGATGCCGTAGCTGACAGCGGATCGCCCGACTTCCGGCAAAATGTCCCGAACGCCCTGGTCGTCGATGCATACGACCGCCAGCCCGTAGAACGGCAGGTTGTGCAAAAACTCGATGAAGCCGTGGCGCAGCTTGTCGAGATCACCATCGTAGGTGGACATGTGATCCGCATCGATATTGGTGACGACGGCAAGCATCGGCTTCAGGTGGACGAACGATGCGTCGCTCTCGTCCGCTTCGGCGACAAGATACTCGCCCTGGCCGAGTTTCGCGTTGCTGTCGGTGCTCTTTAAGCGCCCGCCGATGACGAACGTCGGATCCAGCCCGCCTTCGGCCAGCACGCTTGCGATCAGGCTTGTTGTGGTCGTCTTGCCGTGTGTACCGGCAACGGCGATGGAATAGCGAAAGCGCATCAGCTCCGCGAGCATTTCAGCGCGCTGCACTACCGGTAGCCGCTGATCTCGCGCTGCGGCAACTTCGGGGTTGCTTGCATCCACGGCACTCGATACGACAATGGCATCGGCGGTCGCGACGTGACTGGCATCGTGACCAATGAATACGCGCGCACCGAGTTTCTCGAGGCGCCGGGTCGCCGCATTGTGCTTCAAGTCCGACCCCTGCACCTGGTAGTCCAGGTTCAGCATGACTTCCGCAATGCCGGACATGCCGGAGCCGCCGATGCCGATGAAATGCACACGGTTGATACGTCGCATGCGCGCAATCATGTCCGCACCCCGGCGAGTTCAAGACAGTATCCGGCGATTCGGTCCAGCGCGTCGGGGCGAGCCAGTTCCCTGGCTTTTCCGGCCCGTGCGCGCAATGCATCCCGATCGCCCAGCCAGCTTGTGAGAAGCTCAGCCAGTACGCTGGCGTCGAGGTCGCTTTCCTGAATCATCGCGGCCGCACCGGCATCGACCATCGGCCGCGCATTCGCGCTCTGGTGATCGTCAACCGCGGCCGGGTACGGGATGAATATCGCAGGCAGCCCGGCGGCTGCCAGTTCGGCTACCGTCAATGCGCCGGCGCGGCAGATGACGATATCCGCCCACGCATACGCGTCCGCCATGTTGTCGATAAATTCCGGCAACTCCGCCTCGATACCGGCATCGCGATAGGCGGCGGCCGCTTCGATAGCTGTGCGGCTGCCGGTCTGGTGGCGCACCAGCGGCCGGATGGCCGCCGGAATTCGAGCCAGCGCCTCTGGCACCGTTTGATTCAGCGACAGCGCACCCTGGCTGCCGCCCAGCACGAGCAGGC
Organism: uncultured Woeseiaceae bacterium; assembly: GCA_964560775.1. Lineage (GTDB taxonomy): Bacteria > Pseudomonadota > Gammaproteobacteria > Steroidobacterales > Woeseiaceae > Woeseia. Next base: position 10,276 of record CAZLNH010000083.1, read on the forward strand.
GCGGCGCGCCGTCGCGGCCAGCCAGCCGCTCTGCCGGTAGAGCGATTGCAGCGATCTCCGGCCGCACCGGATTACCCACGGTGACAGCGTCGCTCTGGCTTGAAAAACTGCCCGGGAAGGCTTGCAGCACAACCCGGGCAAGGCGCGCCAGAAGTCGATTTGTTAAACCTGCAACAGCATTCTGTTCGTGTATGACGAGCGGCCGGCGCGTCAACCAGGCAGCAACCCCGCCCGGTCCACTGACAAAGCCGCCCATGCCCAGCACCGCCGCAGGGCGGAGGCGAACCATGACGGAAAGGGACTGAATGAGCGCACGCAACAGGCTGAATGGTGCAAGCAACATGGCGCCGGGGCCTTTCCGCCGCAGTCCCTGCACGGTGACCCACTCCATCGCGATGCCCGCTGCCGGGACAACCCGTGCCTCGATGCCGCGATGCGTGCCAAGCCAGACGACGCTTTGCGATTGCGCAAGCAGCGCGCCGGCGACGGCGAGTGCCGGGTACACATGGCCGCCGGTTCCACCGGCCATGACCAGGATCGGACGCGCGCTCACTTGCGCCTCCGTTTCGGTCTGCGGAGATTGCCAGGGACAGCATCTGTCGCCAGCTCATGATGTATGCGCAACAGCAGTGCAATGCTTATCATTGTGATGATCAGGCTGCTTCGCCCGTAGCTGATCAACGGCAATGTCAGCCCTTTCGTCGGCAACAAACCCATGTTGACGCCAATGTTTATGAACGCCTGCAGCCCGAGCCACGTGCCGAGGCCAACAGCCAGGTACGCCTCGTAAAATCGTTCTGACTGTGCAGCGCGAATCGCCAGCCGGGCAATCCGCCAAAGCAATGCGGAAAAGAGCCCGATCAACAGCAGGGAACCCAGCAATCCGAATTCCTCGGCGAATACCGCAAAGACGAAATCGGTGTGTGCCTCCGGCAGGTAAAAAAGCTTCTGGACGCTGCTGCCAAGGCCGACACCCAGCCATTCACCGCGACCGATGGCAATCAGTGACTGCGTCAACTGAAAGCCCGAGTTATAGGGGTCGGACCAGGGATCGAGAAACCCGGTCAGCCGTTCCAGCCGGTATTGCGATGTCACTGCCAGCACGGCCATCACCAGCACCGCGGCGCTGAAGAACAGGAAAAAGTCGCGGAACCGCGCACCGGCCACAAACAGCATCGCCAGCGCCGTTGCCAGCAGGACGATTGCCGCGCCGAAATCGGGTTCGGCCAGCAGCAAGGCACAAGCAATGCTCAACAACAGCATTGGGCGAAGAAATCCGGAGAATTGTTCGCGCAGTGCCTTGTTCTTGCGCACGAGGTAACTGGCCATGTACAGGATCAGGCAAAGCCTTGCCGGTTCGGACACCTGCAGATTCATGATGCCGACACGCAGCCACCGGGTGCTGCCGTTAACCGTATAGCCGACGCCGGGGACCAGCACGAGAGTCAGCAGCACGAGCGCAAGCAACAGCAACAGCGGGCTCAGGTTTTGCCAGACATGCATCGGCACATACAGGCAGGCAAAAGCCGCGAAACCACCGATCACGGCAGCGATCGCCTGCCGCTCGACGTAGTAGAACGCGTTGCCTGCCGTATCGTCCGAAACCGACACCGATGCCGATGCCATAATGACCAGGCCGCCGAGCAGTAAAGCGACGGCACAAGTCAGCAATACCGGGTCCAGCGTGAGCTGTGTGCGCAGGCGCACCGGGAATGGCATCGTGGCGCTTTGCAGGCTCATATTGTCAGCGCCTCCACTGCCGCGCAAAACGCATCGCCGCGTTGCAGGTAGTTGTCGAACTGGTCGAAGCTTGCACAAGCAGGTGCCAGAAGAATCGTGTCTCCCGGTTCAGCGGCACTCGCGGCCTCGTCAACAGCCGACTGTAAAGTCCCCGCGCGAATCACAGGCACACGCCCGGCGAACGCATCTTCGATGGCATCAGCGTCCTCGCCGATCAGGACAGCAGCCCGTAGCCGGCGGTGCACGGCATCCGCGAGCAGGTGAAAGTCACCGCCCTTCCCCTGGCCGCCGACGATCAGCACAACCGGTGTCGACACCGAATTGACGGACGCTATGGCCGCACCGACATTGGTTGCCTTCGAATCGTTGATGTAGTCGCAACCGCCGTGCCGGGCCACGAATTGCATCCTGTGTGGCAGGCCGGAAAACGACTGCAGCACACCGAGCATTGCGCTGGTATCGAGCCCGAGCAACTCACCGGCCGCCATCGCCGCCAGGGCGTTCGCCCGGTTGTGCATGCCAACCAGCGCCAGTGTCGAACCGTCGACAAGCCGCTCCGTGCCGCGCGCGAGGTATTGCGTACCACTGTCACTGATCAGCCCGTACTGTCCGGCGGCCGGTGCATCCAGCCCGAACGAGATCTGCCGTTGGTCGTCCCGCAGGAAACTTGCAGCATGGGGATCGTCGCGATTCCAGACGGCGGCTTCCGCCTCGCGAAAGATGCGGTACTTGGCTGCGCGGTACTCCGCCTCGTCTATGTGCCAGTCGAGGTGGTCGGGCGATATATTGAGTAAAACCGCGACTCGTGCCGGCAAGTTGCGGGTGCGTTGCAACTGGAAACTGGACAATTCAAGCAGGTAGACGTCAGGCACATCAAGGGTGAGCAGGTCCAGCGCCGGTTCGCCAAGATTGGCGCCCGCCAGCGCGGTCTTGCCACTCGCCGCACACATCAGCGCAAGCAATGTCGTCACGGTGCTCTTGCCATTCGACCCGGTTACCGCAACAAACGGTGCGGCTGCGTTGTCGACAAATAATTCAATATCGGAGACGACGTCGATGCCGGCTGCACGTGCATCGACCAGCAGCGAATCGCGGTCACTGATCCCCGGCGACACTATGATGCGTTGCACGTCGTCGAGCACGTTGCGCTCCGGTATGCCCAGTATCGTTTCAACATCCGGAAGCAGGGACTTGAGGTCATCGAGTCCGGGCGGCTGCCTGCGGCTGTCGACGTAGATCGCTTTGGTGTCAATGCGCTTCAGGAAACGTGCAACAGACAAGCCGGTCTTGCCGACGCCATAGACAATATCGCGCCCCTTGCGCCCTTCGGGCACGTGCGGCTGGCCAGCTGGATGATTACCGGGCGCGTTCATCGTATTTTCAGGCTCGCAAGGCCGATCAGGACCAGAATGACGGTGATGATCCAGAAACGCACAATCACCTTTGGCTCTGCCCAGCCTTTCAGTTCGAAGTGATGATGAAGCGGCGCCATGCGAAAAACGCGTCTGCCGGTCATCTTGAATGCAGCCACCTGGATAATGACCGAGACCGTCTCGACGACGAACACGCCGCCCATGATTGCAAGCACGATTTCCTGGCGCACTATGACCGCCACCACGGCCAGTGCCGCACCCAGTGCGAGCGCCCCGATGTCGCCCATGAATACCTGCGCGGGATAGGTGTTGAACCACAGGAAACCGAGTCCCGCACCTGACATGGCCGCGCAAAACACCAGGATCTCGCCGCTGCCGGCGACGTACGGTATATCGAGGTAACCGGAAAAGTTCACATTGCCGGTTACGTAGGCAAAAATTCCAAGCGCACCGCCGACCAGGACCGTCGGCATGATGGCCAGGCCGTCGAGCCCGTCCGTAAGATTCACGGCATTGCTGAAACCTACAATAAACAGGAAGGTGACGGCGATCTGGGCGATCCCCAGTGGAATCGCCAGGTCCTTGAAATACGGTATCAACAGCGATGTCGAAACCGCGTCAGTGGCAAGCCAATAGAGCACAACTGCCGCGCCAGCCGCCGCAACCGACTGCCACAACAGTTTCTGGCGCGCGGACAGCCCGTCCGGATTCTGCAATATCAATTTGCGGTAATCATCGACATAGCCAATGATGCCGAAGGACAACGTGACAAACAGAACGATCCACACATACGGATTTTCTAGATCGGCCCACAAAATGGTACTGACGACGATCGCGGTCAGGATCAATGTACCGCCCATCGTCGGCGTACCCGCTTTCGGCAAGTGCGTAACGGGCCCGTCGGTACGAATCGGCTGGCCAACCTGGTTGATACTCAGCCGCTTGATCATGCGCGGACCGACTACAAAAGAAATCAACAAGGCTGTCAGCGCTCCCAGGATTGCGCGCATCGTCAGGTAGTTGAATACGTTGAAGCCTGTTTCAAACTGCGCCAGGTACTTGGTCAGGTACAAAAGCACGATCAATGCCCTCCCTGGCCCGCCGGTTCGGCCGCCAACGCCGCGACGACGCGTTCCATGCACATGAAGCGCGAACCCTTGACCAGCACGTTGACATCCGGACGAAGATCGGCCGTAGCCGCGACGACCAGGTCATCGGCTGTCGGAAACCATTCTGCAGCGCTGCCGAATCCCGCGATCGTGTGCTTTGTCAGCGGTCCCGTCGCCAGCAACCGGTCGACACCTGCGTCTTTTGCAGCAATGCCGACGTCACGATGCAGTGCAGCGGCATCACTGCCTAGTTCACCCATATCGCCAAGCACCAACCAGCTCTCTCCGTCCTGCGCGGCAATGAATTCAGCTGCAGCGGCGACGCTTGCGGGATTGGCGTTGTAGCTGTCGTCAAACAAGCGCGAGCCCCGCAATCCCGGCAGTGATCGCAAACGTCCGCCGATCGGCCGCACGGCTTCCAGGCCGGACCGTATCTGCTCAGGCAACAAGCCCGCGGCCAGCAGTATCGCCGCGGCGGCAGCCGCGTTCGTCACATTGTGCGATCCAGGTAGTGGCAATCGAACCGCAAGCGCTTCACCGGCTATATGAAGCCTGAAAGTTGAGCCGCCGGCTTCCGCCTTCACTCCGGCTATACGTACCGTGGCGTCTTTGGCGCGGCCAAAGGTGACAATATCGAGGTCGCTTGCCATCGAGCGCCACAATTCAAAGTACCGGTCGTCCGCATTGAGAACAGCGGTCTTCGGCCGCTCCGCTCCCTGCAATATTTCGCCCTTGGCCCTGGCGACGCCCTCGATGGAGCCAAATCCCTCGAGGTGCGATGGCCCGGCGTTGGTAATTGCCACGATCGCAGGCATTGCGAGCGACGTAAGCCATGCGATTTCCCCGGCGTGATTAGCACCCATTTCCAGTACCGCATACCGGTGCTCGCGCGCGAGGCTCAGCAGCATCAGGGGCATGCCGATATCGTTATTGAGGTTGCCGCGTGTCGCGAGCGTAGCGGCAACCTGCGACAATCCCGCCGCGACCATTTCCTTCAGCGTCGTTTTGCCATTACTGCCCGTCAGCGCAATCACCGTTGCGGGCATGCGGCACCGCCAGCTCGCGCCGAGCCGGCCGAGCGCCAGGCGTGTATTGTCAACAGCGATGCCCGGCAACCGGACCTTCGTGACCGACTGCGCAACAATACCGGCCGCGCCTTTTTCCGCCGCCTGCCGTGCAAAGCGGGCGCCGTCGAAATTGGGACCCTTCAACGCGAAGAACAGCTGGCCTGGCTGCACGGCACGGCTATCCGTGCTGACGCCACGAAATGTCGCATCGTCTCCGGAAAGCTTTCCTTGCATGGCGGCGGCCGCGCGTGACATTGATTCCTCGATCATTGCGGTGCCCGCCGTTGTCCGCGCGCATCCAGATGTGACCTGGCGACGAGGTAATCGGAAAATACCAGGCGCTCGTTGCCAATAATCTGGTAGCTCTCATGACCCTTGCCGGCAACGAGAACAATATCGTCGACGCCGGCATGCCCGATCGCCCACGCGATGGCCGCGGCACGATCTTCAATGACGGCGGTGTCCTGCGCGGCTCCGGCACGAATGTCGTCGATGATCGCCGACGGCGATTCGGAGCGCGGATTGTCGCTCGTGATAATGACGTGATCGGCCAACGACGACGCCACGTCGCCCATCTCCGGCCGTTTGCCGCTGTCCCGGTCGCCACCACACCCGAAGACACACCACAGTGTGCCTTTGCAATGCGGGCGCAAGGACTCGAGTGCCGCCTGCAGTGCCGCCGGCGTATGCGCATAGTCAACGAACACTTGTGGCGATGGCGTATTGGAACCGGCTGGCACCCGCTGCATGCGTCCAGGCGGCGCAGTGACACCCTCCATCAGCTCAAGTACATCAGGGAATTCGATGTCGTAGCACAGGAGCAACGCGATGACGTTCACTGCATTGGCAACATTGAAGGTGCCAACCAGCGGCAGGCGGCAGCGCCCTGTGCCCCACGAACTGCGAATGTCGACCAGCGCACCGGTCGTCAACGCCCGGGTCCGGCTCGCAAATACGAACCGGTGCGACCCTGCGTCGTGCGTATCGTCGCTGGCCGTGACGACTGCCGATTCACCGCAACGTGCCGCCAGCACAACGCCAAACTCACTGTCGAGGCTGATCACCCGGTGCGCCGGTTCGTGTTCGAGGAACAAGCGTGCCTTCGTATCCCCGTATTCCTTCATGCTGCCGTGATAATCGATGTGATCGCGGCTGAGATTCGTAAACAGGGCGGCATCGAAACGTACGCCATCGACACGGTGCTGGCTCAAACCATGCGACGACACTTCCATTGCGACATGCGTGGCGCCGCAATCCCGGAATTCGGCAAGCTGGCGATGCACCTCAACGCAGTCCGGCGTCGTCAGGCCGCTGGCGGCATCAATTTCTTCAATGCCGGCACCGAGCGTGCCGAGATAGGCGGCAGGCTGTCCCAGTTTTTGCAGGCACTGCGCGAGAAGATACGCAACGGTTGTCTTGCCGTTGGTGCCGGTGACACCGGCGACCCGCAAGCTTGCCGACGGCAGATCGAACCAGCGATTGGCAATGGTCCCGAGTCTGCGCGAAAGATCTTCAACGGGAACGGCAGTGACCCCGTCGAGCGGTTCAAAGCTGCGCCCTTCAGACGGTTCCCAGACAATCGCAGCCACCTTGCGTGCGAGTGCCTCGCTCACATAATCAAGGCCATGCGAACGCGTGCCGCGACTTGCAAGGAAAACGTCGCCGGCATGTAGCCGGCGACTGTCGCTTGCAATGCCGGCAACTGCAATAGGCGGCGCCGATGCCATACCTTGCAGCAGCTGTGAGAGGTTGGGCGCGAGTGTCAGGTGTTCGGCAGGCATGCTCATCGACTCATCGCCTGCAACGTCCCGTCAGTCGTTCGCTCGGGGAGGGCATCCGGAGGTACGGCCAGCAGCCGCAACGATTCCGACATGACGTCTGCGAACACCGGCGCGGCGACATCGGAAGCGTAGTAAAGCTCGCCTTTCGGCTCATCGATGATGATTACCGCTGCGAGTCGTGGATCACTGGCAGGTGCGATGCCGGCGAAAATCGACAGGTACTTGTCCTCCGAATAACCCCCGGCAGCAAACTTCCATGCGGTCCCGGTCTTGCCGGCAACGCGGTATCCGGCAACCTGTGCCTTGACGCCGGTACCGCCCGGTCGAATGACCTCTTCCATCATTGCCAGGACGGCCGTCGCGGTTTCCTCGCTGATGACGCGCTCGCCCTCGGGTGCCCGGTCGAGCGCTACCAGTGACACCTCGCGCGATATGCCACCGCTGCCGATGACGGCATACGCTTGCGCAAGCTGCAGCGGTGTCACGGACACACCGTAGCCGTAGGCCAGCGTCGCCTGGCTTATTTGCTGCCAGTGATTGTAGTGCGTCAGCAAACCTGCCGATTCGCCGGGAAATCCGCTGGTCGTCAAAGTGCCAAGGCCGAAGCGCGTCATCGTGCTCCACAACTGATCCGGCTCCAGCGACATCGCAATTTTCGTCACGCCGACGTTGCTCGAGCGGGACATGACTGTCGTCATGCTGACGCGGCCCAGATTGCGCCGGTCTTCGATTTTCTTTGCACCGACGACAACGTAGCCGGGTGACGTGTCGATCACGCTGCTCGGACGGTACTGGCCGCTCTCGAGCGCGGCACTCATGATCAGCGGCTTGATACTGGAGCCCGGTTCGAAAATATCGGTGATTGCGCGGTTCCGGTAGCGCTCTGCCGAATACTGCGACCGGTCATTCGGGTTGTAGGTTGGCTGGTTCACCATCGCCAGCACTTCACCGCTCTGCACATCAAGTACCACGATGGAGCCGGAATCCGCCTCAAACTCATGGATCGCCGACTTTAAACTGCGGTAGGCGAGGTATTGCAGGCGCAGGTCTATGCTCGACCGCAGGTCCTTCCCGGGATCCGGCGGCCGGATGCTCTCGACGTTCTCGACCGACCGGCCAAGCCGGTCTTTCAATACCCGCTTGGCACCGGACTTGCCGCTCAGCCAGTGATTGAACTCGAGTTCGAGTCCTTCCTGGCCGTCATCGTCGATGCTGGTGAACCCGACCAGGTGCCCGGCCACTTCACCGGCCGGATAGTAGCGCCGGTATTCGCGTATGGCGTTAACGCCGGGCAGCTTCAACGCCAATACACGATGTGCCTGATCCGGGCTCAAGTGACGCTGCAGATAAACGAACTCCTTGTTCATGCTGCGTGTCAGGCGCCGCATCAGCAGTTGCGAATCTATGTCGAGGGCAGCGGCCAGTTCCGGCACGCGGTCTACGGCGGTCGCCAGTTCACTTGGATTGGCCCAGATGCTGTCGACCGGCGTGCTGATGGCAAGCGGCTCACCGTTCCGGTCGGTAATAGTGCCTCGGTGCGCGGAAATCTTCTCGGTGCGCAGATGTCGCGTGTCGGCCTCGTGGTTAAGAAATTCCTTGTTGAATACCTGCAGGTGCACGGCACGCGCAACCAGTGAAGTGGCAGCCAGCACGAAGAAAACGCCCACGATCGCGGTCCTGCCCGCGAAGCGTCGCGCAGATTGCTGCTTGGTTTCGGCTCCGCGGCTCATTGGCGCTCAATTACGTATATTTCCGTGGCGTCCGGTCTTACCAGGGACAGATCATCGGCAGCGACCTGCTCGATGCGGGCATGCGTCGCCCATGTGCTTTGCTCAATCTGCAGCTGGCCCCATTCAATGTTCAGCTTGTCTCTCTCGGCGGTCAGCTCCTCAAGCTCGACAAACAGCTTGCGGGCTTCGTGTTTCGTATAAATCAACGCGAGCGCGGACACCACGCAAACGATGGCAAAGACCAGGGTCAGCAGCAGCGGTTGGCGGGGAGCACCCAGTTGCATCAGAGACGCTCCGCGATTCTGAGATGCGCACTGCGCGAGCGCGCGTTCTGCCGGATTTCCGCGGGTGTCGCACTGACCGCCTTGCCGATGAGCTTCAGGCGCGGCCGGTACTCGGCGGGCACCGATGGCATGCCTCGGTACGCCTCAGCTTCGCGTGATGCCGTCCGCATGAAGCGCTTGACACGCCGGTCCTCCAGCGAGTGAAAGCTGATGACGCACATGCGCCCGCCCGGGCGCAGCACGCCGGGCGCTGCCTCAAGTGCCGCGTCGAGTTGCTGCAGCTCATCGTTGACAGCGATGCGTATTGCCTGGAACGTTTTTGTGGCAGGGTGCAAGCGCCTGGCAGTTGCCGGTACGCACGCACGAACGATCTCGGCAAGCTGCCCGGTGCGCGTGATCGGCCCCGTTTTGCGCGCGGCAACGACCGCTCTCGCAATGCGCGGCGCAAAACGCTCTTCACCGAATTCGTAAAGCACTTTTTTCAATACCTTCTCGTCAACTTGCGCGAGCCATTCGGCTGCGCTCGCTCCTGTGGTCGGGTCCATTCGCATGTCCAGCGGCCCGTCGTTCCGGAAACTGAATCCGCGCTCTGCTTCATCCAGCTGCGGCGAGGAGACGCCCAGATCGAATAACAGGCCGTCCACCTGTCCGGAAAGACCGTGCCTTGCTGCGATATCTTCAAGTTGCGCAATTTCGCTCCTCTCCATGGCAAATCGCGGATCACCGGTCAGCCGCTCATCGGCCGACCGCACCGCGTCGGGATCGCGGTCAATGGCGAGCAACCTGCCCGCGCTTCCCAGCCGCTTCAGTATTTCGACGCTGTGCCCGCCGCGACCAAACGTGGCGTCGATGTAATTTCCATCTGCCCGGATCTGCAGGCCATCGATTACTGCCTGCAGTAGTACCGGTACA
>CAZLNH010000084.1:0-5361 GCA_964560775.1 uncultured Woeseiaceae bacterium
GATGAGTCACTAAACAGACTGGTGGCGCTGAAGTTTCTGCCCGGTCACTTGACGGCGAGCGCCGGGGCTCGCGCGCGCCTGACCAGCGAAGCCCGGGCTGCTTCGGCGCTCGATCACCCCAATGTGGCCGTCGTCCACGAAATTGGCACCACGGCGACCGGTGGCGACCTCCCGGGAAACGAGCAGCTGTTCATCGCCATGGCCTACTACCAGGGCGAGACGCTGAAAGACAGGATCGCCCGGGGTTCCTTGCCGGTCAGCGAAGCGCTCGACTATGCCGTGCAGTTGATCGATGGCCTGGCGATGGCGCACGAGGCCAGCATCGTCCATCGCGATATCAAGCCGGCCAACGTTATGGTGACTGACCGAGGCCAGGTCAAGATCCTGGATTTCGGGGTGGCCCAAAGCATCGATACGGGCCTGACCGGCGCGGGCACCCGGATCGGAACCGTGGCTTATATGAGCCCCGAGCAAACCCGCGGTGAAGCCGTGGATCAGCGAACCGACCTCTGGTCGACTGGCGTAGTTATTTACGAAATGCTCACCGGCATACAGCCGTTCTCACGCAATGTACGGGACGCCGTAATCGAGGCCATTCGCAACGACGAGCCGGCGCCCGTAGAATCGCTTCGGCCCGGTATCCCGCCTGCGTTCGCGAACGTGGTGCACCGCTGCCTGACGAAAGCCCGGGACCGACGCTGCTCCGATGCCGCAGCCCTGCTGGCGGAACTTGCAGTGATCCGCCGAGGTGATTTGGCAGATGGGGAGGCGGGCATGCAGCCAGCCATTGTCGTGCTCCCCTTTGTAAACTTGAGCGCGGACCCGGACAACGAGTACTTCAGCGATGGCCTGACCGAAGAGGTGATCGCGGACCTGTCCCGATTGCGGTCATTGCGCGTCATTTCGCGAACCTCTTCAATGAGGCTCAAAGGCAGCACCAGGAACGTTCGCGAGATCGCGCGTGAAGTCGGGGTGCGCTATGTGCTCGAGGGTAGCGTACGCAAAGCCGGAGCAACGCTCCGCATCAACGCACAACTGGTCGATGCGCATAGCGATAACCAGCTATGGGCTGGCAAGTACGAAGGCACGATGGAAGAGGTCTTCGAGATCCAGGAAAAGGTAGCAGAGGCGATCGCGGGAGCCCTGCGTGTGCAGCTGTCACCGGCCGAGGCCGAGGCCCTGGCCAGCCGGCCGATCGACGATACTCGCGCATACGAATCCTACCTGAGGGCGCGTTACGAGGCGTGGCGATTCTCGAGCGAGGGGCTCGCACGGGCGAAACGCTATATTGAAACGGCGCTGGAAGTGGTGGGCGACAATGAACTGCTGTTCAGCACGCTCGGGCACATCCTCGCGATGTATATCGAGACCGGCTCCGATCCGGAGAGCGACGTGGGCCAGGTCGAGGAAGTCGCCAGGCAAGTGTTCGCCATCAATCCGGATTCGGCCCGCGGCCACTGGCTCGTGTCCTGGGTGGCCTTTAATCGGGGCAATCTGCAAGCGGCAATGCGTGCGGGCGAACGTTCACTGGTTCTCGGCCCGGACGAGCCGGATACATTCGTGCTGCTCGGATATATCTATGCTCACGCCGGGCGAAACGATCAGGCGGCTGAATTGCTGCATCGCGCCCTGGAAATGGACCCGCTGACGCCACTGACCCAGGGAATACAGGGCTTCGTGCCCATTATGGAAGGCCGTTACGCCGACGCGATTGCGCCGTATCGTCGGCAACTGGAGATGGACCCGGACAGCCCGTTCGCTGCTGTTTTTCACGCCTGGGCGCTGGCCTACGACCGTCGAATCGATGCGGCTGTGGCCGCATTCGACGAAGCCGCCAACCGGTTGCCGGAGTCGCCTTTCACCTCTTATGCGCGTGCGATGGCTTATGCGCTGCGCGGCGAGCCAGAGCAGGCGCTGCGCGCAATCACGCCGGCCTTAGTGGCCGCCGCCCGCAACAGCGAGATGTTCGCACGTGAACTTGCACACTGTTATGCCCTGGCTGGCGATAACAAGCGGGCACTGGAATGGCTAGAACGCGAGGTGGAACTGGGAATGCTCAACTACCCATTCCTCGCCGAACACGACTGGTTCCTGGACGGGCTTCGGGATGAACCGCGATTCAAGGCCTTGCTTGAAAGGGTTTACGTCGCCAGCACGGAGTTTCAGGCCCGGCGAATTGAAGTTGTAAATAATTTTTGACAACATGTAAAGTATCTTTTACTATCCTCCCATCATCCATTGGGAGTGATTCATGACCAACCTGTCCTATCAGGAAAAAAACATCTGGGGTTCCCTCATCGCTTTGTTCGCCGGGGCGTGCTGGTTTCTCGGCACCGCCATTCCGGCCTTCATCGCGGGGAGCCCACCGTCGCCCGAGCGGCTCGCGCCGTGGATCTTCAGCATCTTTCTCGCTGTGCTTGTAATCGAACTCGCCTATCACATAACGCTGTCAATCTGTGCGCGCCGGGACCGCCGCGACGAGCGCGATGCCCTGATCGAGGCGAAGGCAGGACGCAACGGCTACTACGTGCTCGGGGGCGGGCTGATCGCCCTGGGCTTCCATGTCGCCATCTGGCAGTTGATCGGCGCGGACCCCGCGCTGAACCTGAGCGTTGCAATCGTCGCCATCGTGACGCTGCTCATGCTGGCCGAATCCAGCCACCTGGTCAGCAAGCTCGTGTACTACCGCCGCGGCGTCTGATGATTACCAACCACATCAAGACGCTGCGCTTCGGCGCGGACCAGATGTCGCAACAGGCACTCGCCGACGAGGTCGGCGTCACGCGGCAGACCATCAATGCGATCGAGGGCGACAAATACTCGCCGTCACTCGAGGTCGCGTTCCGCATCGCCGCCGTATTCGGGGTCGGACTCGACGAGGTCTTCGACTGGGAGCCCGACTGATCGGGCCGGACGCATCGCGCAGCGGCGATTTCCGCCCTTCGTATGGAAATACGGACCGAGTGTCACTAACATAGCAGCCCCGTCACGGCCCGGGCGGAAGCCCAGGGCCCTCGCAAGTCCCGGAAAACCAACGTGCCAAGACCTTTTGCCTTTGTATTAATCGCTGCCGTCACACTGTTTGCAGCCGCGCTGGCAGCGATTGCCCAGCAACCGGTCCAACAGGGAGCCGGTGACAACCGTGTTGATATGCCTGTGATCGTCTATTCATGCCTCGGCTGCCACGGCATCGAAGGCTATCGCAACGCCTATCCGTCCTTTCGCGTGCCGAAAATCGGCGGGCAGAAGCGTGATTACCTGGCAGCGGCGCTGAAGGCCTACCGGGCGGGCACGCGCGAGCACTTGACGATGCAGGCGCAGATCAGCGCCCTGTCGAACCAGGAAATCGACGAGCTGGCGGCATGGTTCAGCCGGGGCGAGGCCGCGAAAGATACGGTTACCAGCGACGATATCGCCGCCATCGACGCCGCGGCGACCTGCCTCGCCTGTCACGGCGCCGGCAGTGAAGGCGTGACGCCGACGCCGCCGACATTGTCGGGCCAGCACGAGGAATACCTCGTCCATGCACTCCGGCAGTACCGGAACGGAAATCGCCCCGGCAATGTCATGAATGCCTTCGCCGGCAATCTTTCCGATGAGGACATGGAGCGTATCGCGAGTTTTTACAGCCGGCGCGAAGGGCTGACAACACCGGACTACGAGTAACGCTTGCGCGGGCGGCCGTTCCCAACCATGAGCGGTGAATCTCACGCACGTACTGTGGCCCGAACGATAGACTTCGACGCCGGTATCACGGCGATCGATACCGATTACGTGCGGCCGCAACTCGATGCGAGTCACCTGATCGTCGAAAACGGGCGCGCTGCGTTCGTCGACACCGGCTCCAACCACAGTGTTCCATTCCTGCTCGATGCACTTCAACAAAAAGACCTGGACGTCGCGGACGTTGAATGCGTGCTGCTGACACATGTGCACCTGGATCACGCCGGCGGCGCCGGCAAACTGATGCAGGCATTGCCGAACGCGCGCGCGTATGTGCATCCGCGCGGCGCGCGCCACATGATCGACCCGGAAAAACTCATCAAGGGTTCGCAGGCCGTATACGGCGAGCAGGCATTCCAAGACCTGTATGGTGACATACAGGCGATCCCTGCCGAGCGCGTGGTGGTTGTCGAGGACGGACAGTCAATTCAGTTGTCCGGGCGCACGCTGCGCGTGATTTTTACCGAGGGCCATGCGCGGCATCACTATTGCCTGCATGACCCGGCGTCGCAAAGCGTATTCACCGGCGACAGCTTCGGCGTTTCGTACCGTGAACTCGACACGGCCGCCGGTGAATTCATTTACCCGACGACAACGCCCGTGCACTTCGACCCGGACGAGGCACACCGCGCCGTCGACCGGATCATTGCACTCGCGCCGCGGCAGCTCTATCTGACGCATTACAGCCGCGTGACCGGCCTTGCGCGACTGGCGGACGACATGCACCGTGGCATCGATGAACATGTTCGCATCGCAACGAAGCATGCCGAAAGCGACGATCGCGGCACCGTACTGCGTGCGGCGCTGTTTGACTACCTTGCGGAGTGCGCACGCACGCACGGCGTGGAGGCCAATGATGCGCGCCTGCATGAACTGCTCGATATGGACGTGGACCTGAACACGATGGGCCTCGAGCACTGGCTCGACCACGGCAGCCCGACGTCACCGCACTGACACCTGGAGAAACCTGATGGACAACTTCCGCGCGTACCGCATCGACGAGCAGGACGGCACGATCAAGGCCGGCTTCTGTACGCTCGGCCTCGACGACCTGTCCGAAGGCGACGTCGTCATCAAGGTCAGCCACTCGACGATCAATTTCAAGGACGCGCTTGCCGCAACCGGCAAGGGCAGGATCCTGCGCCGCTATCCGCTGGTTGGCGGCATCGACCTGGCGGGAACGGTCTTAGAGTCGGATGACGAGGGTATCGAGCCCGGCACGGCGGTGGTCGTCAATGGTTGCGGCCTGAGCGAAACGCGCGACGGCGGTTACGCGGAATACGCCCGCGTGCCCGCTGATGCTGTCGTGCCGCTGCCTGGCGGCATGACGCCCAGGGAAGCGATGCAGATTGGTACCGCGGGCTACACGGCGGCACTCGCGATACATCGCATGGAGCAGAATGGCCAGCGTCCCGAGAACGGCCCGGTCGTCGTCACCGGCGCAACCGGCGGCGTCGGCAGCCTGGCCCTCGACATGCTCGATGGGCGCGGCTACGAAGCGGTCGCGGTGACCGGCAAACCGGACAGCGAGGCGTATCTCAAGGCGATCGGCGCGCGGCGCATGCTGATGCGGCAGGACATCGACACCGGCAAGCGCCCGATGGAAAAGGCCGAATGGGCCGGCGCCTTCGACAATCT
>CAZLNH010000085.1:0-4329 GCA_964560775.1 uncultured Woeseiaceae bacterium
ATCAACCTTTACCGGGTTCGAGTAGAAGTCAGACGCATCGATTGCCGCATACAGCTTCTTCGCCTTGCGTTCATTAATGCCGCCGATCGCCGAGAGGCCCCCATTCGCCAACAGGTCCTCGAATACGAGGCCCGCAACGTACCAGGCGAATGTCGGCGGTGTGTTGGTCATTGAGCCGGACTCGGCGAATGCCTGGTACGTCAGCAACGTCGGGATATCGCTGCGAGCCCGTCCAATCAGGTCTTTGCGTACGATGACGACGGTAATGCCGGCCGGACCAATATTTTTCTGTGCACCGGCGTAGATAACACCAAAACGGCTGACGTCAATCGGCCTGGAAAGAATTGTGCTCGACATGTCCGCAACCAGCGGCACATCACCGGTATCCGGCACGAAATGAAATTCGACGCCGCCAATGGTTTCATTCGGGGTGTAGTGCAGGAATGCGGCATCACTCGTAGTTTGCCACTCCGTCTGCGGCGGAATATGGCAATGGCCGCTGTCCTCGCTGCTTGCCGCAACATTGACACGGCAGAAGCGTGCTGCCTCCTGGATTGCTTTTTTAGACCAACTGCCGGTCTGGACATAGTCAGCCGTGTCGCCTGGCGCTGACAGGTTCAGGACAGTCATTGCAAACTGCAGCGTCGCGCCGCCTTGCAGAAACAGAACGCTGTAGTCGCCGGATATGTCCAGGAGTGTCCGGAGATCTGCCTCGGCCTTTTCAGCGACGGCCATGAACGCCTTGCTGCGATGACTGATTTCCATGACCGACATACCGTTGCCCTGCCAGTCAGGAATGTCGTCGCGAATACGTGCGAGTACGGTATCGGGCAACGCCGCGGGGCCGGCGCTGAAGTTGTAGACGCGAGACATTATTTGGCTATCCTGTGACTGGAGCGATACGTGGGTCCGAAGTGAAGTCAATCAGTGTGCGAACAGGTCACTCGTCCCCTTCATCCGCGTCGGCCATGGCTTCGATGCGCGCCAGCCCGACCAGCCGTTGCCCCGCTTCCATGCGGATCAGCCGCACACCCTGGGTATTGCGGCCTATGATCGAGATATCGGCAACCGGCGTGCGCACCAGCGTGCCGCTTGAGCTGATCAACATGATTTCGTCATCCTCATCCACCTGCAGCGCGCCAACCGTGCGGCCGTTGCGATCCGTCGTCTGGATGGCAATAACGCCCTGCCCGCCGCGGCCCTGGGTCGGGAAGTCCTGAACGGCAGTGCGCTTGCCGTAACCGTTCTCGGTGGCCGACAGAATCATGCCATCGCCAATTATCGACAGCGCGATCAGTTCATGGCCCGCCGTCAGCCGGATGCCGCGCACTCCGGCAGCACCACGGCCCATCGGCCGGACAACCGACTCATGGAAGCGGATGGCTTTGCCGTTGCTCGCCACCAGGAGCACTTCCTGGTTGCCGTCCGTAATCGCCACGTCAACGAGACGGTCCTCCCGCAAATCAATCGCGATGATGCCGCTGGCGCGCGGCCGGGAAAACAGATTAAGCGGAGTCTTCTTGACCGTACCGCCACTGGTCGCCATGAAGACGAAACTGTCTTCGGTGAACTCGCGAATGGGCAGTACGGCGCTGATGCGTTCACCCTGGCTAAGGGGCAACAGGTTGACGATCGGCTTGCCGCGTGCACCGCGGCTGGCCAGCGGCACCTGGTAGACCTTGAGCCAGTACAACTTGCCAAAGCTCGAGAAACACAGCAGCGTGTCATGGGTATTCGCGACAAACAGCTTGTCGATGAAGTCTTCGTCCTTGACCTTTGCTGCTGAACGTCCGCGACCGCCACGGCGCTGTGCCTGGTAGTCGTCGATGGGCTGGGCCTTGGCGTAACCGCCGTGCGACAGCGTGACGACAACCTCGGCTTCCGGGATCAGGTCCTCGGCCACCAGGTCGCTGTGATCCTGCACGATCTCGGTGCGGCGCTCGTCACCGTAATTGTCACGAATCTCCGCGAGTTCCTCGCGAATCACCCTGAGCAGTTCGTCCGGATCCGACAGCACCAGCGTCAGCGCATTAATGCGGTCCAGAATTTCCTTGTACTCGTTGAGGATTTTGTCCTGTTCGAGTCCGGTGAGCCGGTGCAGGCGCAAATCCAGGATGGCCTGTGCCTGTACCGGAGATAATCGATACTCACCGTCGATGATGCCGTAGCCGTCCCCGAGGTGATCGGGGCGTGTATCGGTTGCGACTGCACGCTCGATCATCGCGCTGACCGACCCGGGCGACCAGCGGCCGGCGACCAGGGCATCGCGGGCTTCGGCCGGCGAAGGCGATGCCTTGACCAGGGCGATCACCTCGTCAATATTAGCCAGCGCAACCGCCTGTCCTTCGAGTACATGCGCACGGTCGCGCGCCTTGCGCAATTCAAAAATACTGCGGCGCGTAACCACTTCCCGGCGGTGCGCGAGGAATGCCTCGAGCACCTGCTTCAGGTTCAGGAGCTTCGGCTGATCCTCGTGAAGGGCAACCATATTGATGCCGAACACGCTTTGCAGCGGCGTTTGCTTGTAGAGGTTGTTCAGCACCACGTCGCTGACTTCCCCGCGGCGCAGCTCGATGACCACGCGCATGCCGTCCTTGTCGGACTCATCGCGCAGTTCAGTGATACCTTCAATACGTTTGTCGCGAACCAGCTCGGCGATCTTTTCGATCAGCCTTGCCTTGTTCACCTGGTACGGCAGCTCCGTCACGATAATCGCTTCGCGGCCGCGCTTGTCGATCTCTTCGATATTCGTGCGTGCGCGCACGTGCACCCGGCCGCGGCCGGTGCTGTACGCGGAATAAATACCCTGCGCACCGTTGATGATTCCGGCCGTCGGGAAGTCCGGTCCCGGGATGTGCTGCATCAGGCCCGGCACATCTATAGAGGGGTCTTCAATCAGCGCGAGGCAGGCGCTGATCACCTCAGTGAGGTTGTGCGGAGGTATGTTGGTCGCCATGCCGACCGCAATGCCGGACGAACCGTTGACCAGCAAATTGGGAAAGCGGGTTGGCATGACCGACGGCTCGGATTCCGAACCGTCGTAGTTCTCGACGAAATCGACGGTTTCCTTCTCGATATCGGCCAGGATTTCGTGCGCAATTTTGGACATACGCACTTCGGTGTAACGCATTGCGGCCGGCGCATCACCGTCAACAGAGCCGAAGTTACCCTGGCCGTCCACCAGCATGTAGCGCATCGAGAAGCGCTGCGCCATCCGGACTATCGTGTCATAGACCGCTGAATCACCATGCGGATGGTATTTACCGATGACATCACCGACGACACGAGCCGATTTCTTGTAGGGCTTGTTGAAGTCGTTGCCGAGCTCGCGCATAGCGTGCAACACGCGGCGATGGACCGGTTTCAGCCCGTCACGCACGTCCGGGAGTGCCCGCCCGACGATCACGCTCATCGCGTAATCGAGGTAGGACTGCTGCATCTCGTCTTCGAGACTGACCGTCAGGATTTCCTTCGCGACTTCAGACATTCGTGCTCACACGTTCGGACCGACCCCGGTCCGAGGAGCGGGATCGCGACCTTCTAGATAGGGATTCGATCGAGATTTTAAGGGCCCGGAAACACGCCCCTGCAGGACTGTTTCCGGAGCGGCAATAGTAGCACAGCGAAGCGCAGAACCACACGGCCAGAGGCATTCCAGGTGGCGCTGGCGACATGGTTCCGGATCGTTATACTAGCCCCCATTCGAATTACTCCAAACCTTCCCGATCCTGCCCACCGAAACACTGGCTGATACCAATGGAACGCTGTGACACGCTCGTACTTGCCCACTGGTGCCTGCCCGTCGAGCCTGACGACCGGATTCTCGAGAACTACGCCGTGGTCATACAGGATGGCCGCATAACGGACCTGCTGCCTGCGACGGAGGCGAGTGCGAAGTACTCCGCCGGCGCTATCGTCGAGCGGCCGCAGCATGTGCTGATACCGGGGCTGATCAATGCCCATACGCATGCGGCGATGACACTGTTCCGGGGCTACGGCGACGACTTGCCGCTTGCGCAATGGTTGAAAACACGCATCTGGCCGGCCGAGCAGCGCTGGGTCAGCGCCGAGCTGGTACGCGACGGCACTCGGCACGCCATCGCCGAAATGCTGCTCTCCGGCACGACCTGCTTCAGTGACCAGTATTTCTTTCCGGAGATCGTTGCCGAGTGCGCACAGGAAGCACAAGTGCGTGCCGTCGTCGGCACGCCGGTCATAGAGTTTCCAACGCCATGGAGCGATAACGCGGCGCACTGCCTGAGCAAGGGCACCGAGCTGGTGCACGACCGGTATGCCGACGACCCCCTCATCTCGAGCTGTTTTGCACCG
>CAZLNH010000086.1:0-4316 GCA_964560775.1 uncultured Woeseiaceae bacterium
AGCAATGAGGTGCAATACCTTTTGCACCGTCGGTGGTGTGACAGCTACTAGCCAGACAAAGCCGGAATCGTCGCTCTTGCCGTGGCCGGGCGTGACCGACAAGATCACGACCAGCGCGACGAATGCCCCGGTGACGAGCCAGCGCAGTCCTATTGGCACGCTCATGCCGTCAAGCCGGTGATAATCCATCGACGTCGTGTCGGTGCGCTCATTCCGCCACCCCGGTGGCGAGCCAGCGAATTCCAACCGGCACACCCATGCTGGTTACCGGCTCAGTCCGCCGATGCGCCTTGCCAGCGACTCGACCGCGCGGCCCGCAGCACGACCGTCCCACAGCGGCGGGCGCTCGCCTTTAGGCCAGTCACCGGCCAGCACGCGCTTCAGTCCGTCCAGCAGCGTCGCGGCGCGCACTAAACGGTTCGTGCCGAGCGTCATTGTCACCGGCCGCTCGGTGTTCTCCCTCAATGTAAGGCAAGGGATGCCGAGGTATGTCGTTTCCTCCTGCAACCCGCCGGAGTCCGTGATGACGGCGCCGGCGCCGGTCACGACGTTCATGAAATCGACGTAGGGCAGGGGCTCCAGCAAGGTCACGTTCTTTGCCGCCGACAGTTTCTCGTGCAGGCCGAACTGCTTCAGGCTCTTGATCGTGCGCGGGTGCGCGACGAACACGACCGGCATGCGATCGGCGACGGATTGCAACGCATCGACGATCGGCTTAAGTGTCTCGAGCTGATCCACGTTGGATGGCCGATGCAATGTCACGAGCGCGTACTCTCCCGGCGTCAGCCCGAGCTTCGCGCGCGCATCCGATGCTTCGATCGTCTCCCGCAACATCTCGAACGAGTCGATCATGATGTTGCCTATCAGGTCGATCTTGTCAGCCGACACGCCCTCGGCGGCGAGATTGTCGTTGGCGTCCTGGGATGGCGTCCACAGCACGTCGGCAATGGCATCGGTCACGAGGCGGTTGATTTCCTCCGGCATCGAACGGTCGCCGCTGCGCAAGCCTGCTTCGAGATGCACGACAGGGATCCACAGCTTCGCGCCGACCATCGAGCAGGCCGCCGTCGAATTGACGTCGCCGACCACAACGATGCAGTCGGGCCGGTGTTCCAACGCAACCTTCTCGTAGGCAATCATGACGCCGCCGGTTTGCGCGGCATGGCTGCCGCTGCCGACGTTCAGGTGAAAATCGGGCGCCGGCAAGCGCAGGTCGCGGAAAAACACGTCCGACATGTTGACGTCGTAGTGCTGGCCGGTGTGAATGATTTGCGGTTTGCACCAGTCGGTTGCGCTTAGTGCATGATAGAGGGGCGCGACTTTCATGAAATTGGGCCGCGCGGCCGCGATCAGGTGAACGGTTTTCAATTGCGGATCCCGTGTTTCCGGTAACAATAGGCGCGTATACTAGCGTCTTTAGCGGGGTTTGGCTGATTTATCATCCACTTGTGAGAGGGGCATCACAATACGGTGGGGCGCGGGTCCGTTACACTGAGCCCCGTCGCCGCGAGGAGCGCAGCGACGTGGCGGCCTCGCACAGAACGCGACTCTGCCAATCGGAACGAGATTGCCACGGCCGCCTCCGGCGGCCTCGCAATGACGGGGACGCCCCCCCCGTCGTCGCGAGGAGCGCAGCGACGTGGCGATCTCGCAATGACGGGGACGCCCCCCGTCGTCGCGAGGAGCGCAGCGACGTGGCGATCTCGCAATGACGGGGACGCCCCCCCGTCGTCGCGAGGAGCGCAGCGACGTGGCGATCTCGCACAGTACGTGACGCCCTCGCACAGTTAGCCCGGCGATAAAAGTAAATCACGCGCCGGCGTGTCGTGCCACACCCGCTACAGGGCGAGCGGGATGGCGAGCGCCAGTGCGTTACATGGACAACCATTAATAAAAACTCATGCCATCTTTTGCACTGAATAATTCCGTTCGCACACCGCTGCTGATTCTCTGCATTATCGAGGCCCTGGTGCTGTATTCGTCGGTCTATTTCGCCGGTGCCGTGCAGTACGGTGACGTCCCGGCCGCCGAATCGGTTGTTGGCCCGCTGTGGATTCGCGCACTGCTGGTGACCTTCGTCATGCTGGCGAGCCTTGTCGCGATGGGCCTGTACCAGTTTCACCAGCGCCTCTGGTACCGCGAAGCCAGCGTGCGGCTCTTTGTAGCAGTTGCCGCGGGCGGAATCGCACTCGCCGTCATCTACTACGCGTTGCCGGGACTGGCGCTGTCACGTGAAATCAGCGCCCTCGCAGTGGGCTACGTGCTGCTGTTGTTGCTGTTTGTGCGGCTCTACTTTGTACGCAACGTCGACACGAACGTCTTCCGGCGCAAGATACTGGTCTACGGTGCCGGCGATCGTGCGGCACGCATTGCTGAACTGCGCCGGCGTGCCGACCGGCGTGGTTTCAAGGTTGTCGGCCAGGTCGTTGCGCAGGGCGATACCGATATTGCCGGTATCGATGCGGTGCGACTCAATGGCAAGACACTTGTTGAACTGGCCGATGAACGCGGCGCCGAGGAAGTTGTCGTCGCAATGGATGACCGTCGCGGCAATCTGCCGATTCGCCAGTTGCTTGATTGCCGCCTGCGCGGCATCGAGGTCATCGACTTGCTGGAGTTTCTCGAGCGTGAAACGGGCAAGATCTGGATAGAGCTGGTGCGGCCGGGCTGGTTGATATTCTCGCCGGGCTTTCGAGTCTCGAAACTCCGCTACTTTAACAAGCGGCTGGTTGATTTCCTGGCCAGCAGCGTGCTGATGCTCGTCGCGTTACCGGTCATGCTGATCGTGGCGATCGCCATAAAGATCGAAGAAGGGCCGCGCAGCCCGATCCTGTATCGGCAGAAGCGCGTCGGCCGCAACAACCTCGTGTTCAATGTACTGAAGTTCCGCAGCATGCGTGTCAATGCCGAAGCGGACGGTCAGGCGGTGTGGGCGACGAAGGACGATAACCGCATCACCAAAGTCGGCGCGGTGCTGCGCAAGGTCAGGCTTGATGAACTGCCGCAGATCCTCAATGTCTTTCGCGGCCAGATGAGCCTCGTCGGCCCGCGCCCGGAACGCCCGGAGTTTGTGCAGAGCCTGCGCGCGTCGATACCGTATTACGCTGAACGCCACACGGTGAATCCGGGCGTTACCGGCTGGGCGCAACTCCGCTATTCTTACGGCGCCAATGAAGAAGACGCGCTGGAGAAGCTGCAATACGACCTGTACTACGTCAAGAACCAGAGCCTGCTGCTGGACTTGATGATCATCCTTCAGACGGTCGAGGTGGTGTTGTGGGGGAAAGGGGCGCGTTAAAGCCACGTCATTGCAAAGACGGCAGGTTTGCACGCTTGAGGGGGGCTGCATGACATACTTGGGTGCATTCGGCTACGCCGCAGTCGGCCTGCTTTATACAGTTGTCAGCGTGCTGTCGATCGTCAGCTGGCGCGGCGGGCGCATCGGCGGGTTGCTGATCGCCGCGTGTGTCGTCAGTGCTGTATGGGCGGTCTCGCTGGCGGTGCACAACAGTCTTGCATCCCTGCCGCCGATCATGATTTTCAGCACTGAGGTGCTGCACGCCGGGCTGTGGATCTCGTTTCTTGTCATGCTTGACGTCAAGCGCGGTGTCGACCGGCAGCTTGGTTTCATCTTCCAGTTCGTCTGGGTCGCGATGCTCCTGGCCGGCTTCGGGATCTGGATTGCTCAGCAGTATTTTGTCGAGACGCTGAACTACGGAGCTGTACTCATTCCGGGCGGGCTCGTGCTGGCGCTCGCGGGCCTCGTTCTGGTCGAGCAGCTCTATCGCAATTCCGCGCCCGAATCCCGCTGGAAAATCAAGACGCTGGCGCTGGGCCTTGGCGGCATGTTTGCCTACGACCTGTTCCTGTATTCGCAGGGTGTGCTGTTCGGCGGCATCGACGATGCCATCTGGAACGCGCGCGGCCTCGTCAACATCCTGTTCGTGCCGCTGATTGCGATTGCCGCGCGCCGCAACGAACAGTGGGACCTCGACATCTTCGTCTCGCGGCACGTCGTCTTTTACACAACGACTCTGGTCGCCGTCGGCGTCTATTTGCTGCTGATGAGTGCCGGCGGCTACGCGATCCTGCTCTACGGCGGCAACTGGGGCGCACTGCTGCAGATCGTTTTCTTCGTCGGCGCAGGTCTCGTGCTTGTCACGCTTCTGTTCTCGAACCGGCTGCGTGCGAGGCTGAAGGTATTTTTAAGCAAGCACTTCTTCCGCAACAAGTATGACTATCGCGAGGAATGGCTCAGGCTGATCGCAACGCTGGCCGAGTTTGAGGACAGCTCGACACGGCAGATAGTCATCAAG
>CAZLNH010000087.1:0-9219 GCA_964560775.1 uncultured Woeseiaceae bacterium
GTCTTTCCGAATCTTACCGCCGGGCTGTGGACGGCCATTCACCCTGGCAGGCCGACGAGCCTGATGCTCGGCCGATTCTCGTCGCGGACGTACGGGTAGACGCCGATCTTGCGCCGTTTCGCCATCTTTTCGAGCAAGAGCAAATCCAGGCACTGGCCTTCGTTCCGCTACGCTTCGGGTCGAAGTTGCTTGGCAAGTTCATGCTCTACTACGCAGACCCCCACCACTTCGCGACGAATGAAGTCACAATTGCCGAGACCGTTGCAGGTCATGTTGCTTACGCACTCGAGCACCACCGCATCGCCGGGCAGCTCGAGACCAGGCTCCGAATGGCCGAGCAGGCGCGGCTGACTGCGGAACACGAGGTTGCACTCCGGGAGGAGCAGGATCGAAAGCTGCACCTCGCGCTCGAGGCGGGCGAGATGGGTACCTGGGAATGGGATATTGAACGCGGAAGAGTGACATGGTCGCGGGAGCTCGAGAGAATCCACGGCCTCAAGAGCGGCGCTTTCGGCGGCACATTCGAGGATTTTCAGCGCGACATGCACCCGCAGGATCAACCTCGGGTTCGTGAGGCCATCGAGCGGACTGTCGGGGACGGCGGCGAGTACTACGAAGTCGAGTACCGGATAGTGCGAGAAGATGGTGAAATCCGATACGTCTCTTCAAGAGGACGTTTGCTCAAAGACAGGGAACAGCGTCCTGCCCGGATGATTGGCATTTGCGGCGATGTGACCGCAAGGAAGCTCAACGAACAGGCGCAGGACTTTCTCGCCGACGCCGGCCGAATCCTGGCGACCTCGCTTGAAGCGGACGAGATCATGCGTCGCCTGGCGCAGATCGCCGTTCCCAGGCTCGCCGACTGGTGCGTTGTTTTTGCGGTGAATGAGCAGGGGCTCATTGAGCCGGTGGAGGTGACGCACCGCGAAAAGGCCAAAATCGAACAGGCTTGGGAGATGGTCCGCCGCTGGCGCACGCCTGCCCCGGACGGTCCCGTGGCAGAAGTCATCGAGCACGAGCGCTCCGCTTTGATTGCCCGGGTGGATCATGAGCTACTCGCCAGCCGTGCAGAGAGTGAAGAGCACCTGCAACTCCTGGAGTCTCTGGGTCTGCACTCCGTCATGGTCGTTCCCCTGCGCGCGCGCGGACGCGTGCTCGGAGCCCTTACCTTGGTCTCTGCCGAATCCAAGAGAATTTTCGACCAGGCCTCGTTGCGTTTCGCGGAGGACGTTGCGAGCTGGGCGGCACTCGCCATGGACAATGCACAGCTGTACTCGCAGGCAGAACGGGCACGCGAGCGATTGCAGATTCTCACCGAGGTTAGCGATACCCTGGTTGCGTCGCTGGATCCCGCCCAGGCGTTCAGGCAGCTCGCACAACATCTGGTCGCATCGATTGCCGACTATAGCATCACCTATTCATGCGACGGTGGTGACATCCGTCGCCTGGGTATTGCCCATCGACTGCCGGAGAAGTGGGGGCTGGTCCAGGCTCTGGAAGAAGCCGGACCGCCGCGCCTGAGCGACACGGCCGGCGCCGGTGCCGTGATACGCACGGGGGAGGATATCCTGGTTAAGGAAGTGACGGCCGATATGATCGCGCAAGGTACGGCTAACGCCCGTCATCGAGAGGTTGTACTGGCTCTGGAGCCTTGCTCGACTATTCTCGTCGCCCTGCGCGCGCGCGGGGCGACCCTCGGCGCCCTTGCCCTG
Source organism: uncultured Woeseiaceae bacterium (assembly GCA_964560775.1). Taxonomy (GTDB): domain Bacteria; phylum Pseudomonadota; class Gammaproteobacteria; order Steroidobacterales; family Woeseiaceae; genus Woeseia. The sequence continues at coordinate 1,713 of CAZLNH010000087.1, forward strand.
GTGACGACGAGTGACTCCGGACGGCGGTATGACGAGGAAGACCTCCAGCTTGCCAGGGAGATCGCAAATCGTGCAGCCATTTTTGTGGACAATGCGCGTCTTTTCTCGCAGGCACAAGCGGCACTTTGCGCACGCGACGAGATGTTGGCTGTGGTGTCACATGACGTCCGGAGTCCGCTGCAGTCGATATCCATGGCTGCCAATATCCTTGCCTGCGCACCGCCCGCCGAGCAGCAGAAGAAGAGCATTGAAAGTATATCGCTCGCGACGTCGCACGTAGACCGGTTGCTGCAGGACCTGTTCGACATCACGCGGCTGGAGTCGGGGCGGCTTTCGATTCGCAGGGATGTGACGGAAGTCGCGGACCTCATCGACGAGGCGCGCAAGCTGTATGAGCCGCTCGCGGTGGAGCGATCCGTCAACTTGCTTTCGGAAGTCGCCGGCGGCATTCCAGCCGTTGCCGTCGACCGTAGCCGCATGCTGCAGGTACTTTCAAACCTGCTTGGCAACGCAATCAAGTTCGCGCCGGCAAACGGCCACGTCGTGCTAACTGGCGGTTACGCGGACGGCAAGGTACGGATTGCTGTGACGGACGACGGACCAGGTATTGAAGAACAGCATCTCGAGCGAGTCTTCGAGCGGTTTTGGAAAGCAAATCCGCGAATGGGCCCCGGCGCCGGACTCGGCCTGGCGATAGCCAAAGGTATCGTCGAGTCGCACGGCGGTGTCATCGGAGTGGAAAGCCGCACAGGCGAGGGCAGCACGTTTTATGTGCTGCTCGACGCGGAGGAGCATGCGGCATGACCTGTTGTGCGCGCGGCACTTCGAGAATTATCTGTACTGGTGATTGATGACGACAATGCGTTTTGTACGGAAATCCCAGCAAGCCGACGGGAACTGACGGCGCAACGGTAAGGAGCAGAAATTGCCTAAGAGAATTGTTCACGAGATCCTCGTAGTTGAGGACGATGCGGATTTACGCGAAGGGCTGGCGTTCTTTATCGGGCGCTGGGGCCGCGCGGTTGTCACGGCTGCTAACGGGCGCGAAGCTCTTGAACGGCTCGACCAGATGGCGGGTCCTCCGTGCATGATCATTCTCGATCTTACGATGCCGGAGATGGACGGTTGGGCGCTGCGCCGGTCGTTGCTCGAGCGGCCGGCCTTCGCCGACGTGCCAGTGCTACTTGTCTCCGGAATAGCGGATCTGGATGAGGCTGCCAAAGCATTGTCTGCTGTTGCCTACTTGAGAAAGCCGGTCGATGTCGGCGAGCTGTCGCGGCTCGTCGATACGCATTGCTGATTCGGCGTACCGGTGGCAGTGGGCATCCATCGAGCATCCGTGCCATACCAACCGCGTTGAAAATCTTACAATTCGTCGAAATTATTGCCGTTAAATACGGCTGTCAGCCGCAAGGGGCGTGACGGTTCACAGCATCTGCGGGCTGGCACGCTTGTTGCTTGTAATCTCTTAGCAATGCGAGCAGCTCCATTCATTTGAGTGCGAGAGGTATTGCGTTCCGAAGACACTTGAAACAGGAGATTGCAATGAACAGAAATCGAATCCTCATGGCGGCTATTACCGCAAGTATCCTTGGCGTGATTGCCACTGTGCCTGTAACACTTGCGCAGACAGCCGACCAGACGCAACCGACGATGGAGCAGCGCGGCGAGCACGCCGAAGGCGCCATCAAGGACGCATGGCTCGACGGCAAACTTGAATCGGCTTACCTTTTCAACGAGCACCTGAGCCCGTTTGACATAGATACGGACGTCGAAAATGGTGTTGTTCATCTCACGGGATCAGTGGAATCCGAGATCGATCGTGAGCTCGCAGGCGAAATCGCGAAATCGATTGACGGCGTGTCCGACGTCAAGAACGACCTCGCCGTCGATAAAGCCGGTGCGCGAACAGCGCGCGATGACGACGCATCACACGAACGCTCGAGCTTCAGGCAGTCAGTCAGTAACGCGACTCTTACAGCCAAGGTCAAGACCCAGCTCCTGGCTAACTCAAACACCAGTGGCATGGCTGTTGATGTGGACTCGGAGAGCGGTAACGTGACTTTGTCAGGTACCGTCGACTCCGAGGAGGAAAAAGAACTCATTGCTCGCATTGCTGAAAATACTTCAGGCGCGGAATCCGTCGACAACCAGTTGATGGTGGAATACGAACCTGAAGAAGACGCCGAGTAAAGCGCAGTACTGACATCGCTTTACTCCCGGGTCGGCAGCGTGTTGCGCTGCCGGCCTTTCTTCCGTCGGATAAACCCTTTCGATGAGGCAAAAGAGCACCGTACAAAGGAGAATTCAAATGATTGGCTGGGCTGTTACATTCCTGATTATCGCGCTGATCGCAGGCGTTTTTGGACTTTCTGGCGTTGCCGGCACCGCCGTCAACATTGCCTGGATCCTGTTCGTCGTCGGGCTGGTACTGGCTGTCGTAACCTTCCTCGTCGGTCGGCGCCCTCGATTGTAGCGCCGCAGTGGTGACGAGAGCGCCTGCTTGCGGCTCTACTTCGCATCAACCGTCTGACGGTGAGGTTTCGTAGTCCTTGAGCCGGTTGTAGAGCGTTTTGACGCTGACGCCAAGCGCGTCGGCCGTCATCTTTTTGTCGCCACTGAAGTGATCGAGTGTCTTTTCGATCAGGCTCTTCTCGACTTCGCGTATCGACATACCAGGCACCATGGCATCTGCATGACCCGCCCACCCGGGCGGTCGTTCGAAGTCGTCGGGCAGTTTCTCAACGCGTGCCCTGCCACGATTCAGGATGGCGGCCCGTAACAGCGTATGCTTGAGTTCGCGTACGTTGCCCGGCCAGTGGTAGGCGCCAAGGCGCGCCAGCGCTTCGGCCGAGGCGGACTCGGGCGTGCTGTACTGTGTGGCGTACTGCGCCAGGTAATGCGCGGTAAGCTGCTCCACGTCTGCGCCACGCTCTCGCAGCGGTGGCACATGAATTGTCAGGACATTGATGCGGTAAAAAAGATCTTCGCGAAACGCTCCCTCGTCGACCTGCTTTTCGAGATTTCGGTTGGTGGCCGCTACCACGCGCGCCGAGACGGAGATCTCCTTTTCTGCACCGACGCGCTGGATGGTCTTGGTCTCCAGAACTCTCAGCAGTGCGATCTGCTGCTGCTGGGGCAGCTCGCCGATTTCATCCAGAAACACGATGCCACCTTCCGCGCGCTCGAACAGGCCCTTTCGCCTGGCCGCCGCACCCGTAAAGCTGCCCTTTTCATGGCCGAACAGCTCACTGGCCAGCAGTTCCTGCGGGATCGCGCCGCAGTTGACCGCTGCGAAAGGACGCGCCGGATTCCAGGCTTGATGCAGTGCCCGGGCGACGAGTTCCTTCCCGGTACCGCTCTCTCCTGTGATCAGTACCGTGATATCGGTGGCGCCGTATTCACTCACGGTCTCCCGCAATTCGCGCATGCATGCCGAGTCGCCGATGATTTGGTCGTGGGTCTGATCGTTTGTTGTCCGGCTGCCACCCGCGACGCGGAATCGTCCGGACGTGTCGCTGAGCGCTCGCGCGATGGCATCGAGCAATGCGCGTTCGTCGACGGGCTTTACCAGGTAGTCTATGACGGGACCGCGTATGGCCCGGACAGCCGACTCTATGGATGGATGACCGGTAATGACGACGGTGCTTGGCCCATCCTCGGTCACGAGCTCCAGGCCGCTGCCGTCCGGCAGCATCAGGTCGACGAACAGGATGTCGAATCGTTCACTCTCCATGGTTGCGCGGGCTTCGGACAGCCCACTGGCAACGCTCACGGCATGGCCCTCGTCCTTCAGCAGCGCCTGGACGGCGGAAGTGAAGTCCGGGTCATCGTCGATGAACAGAATACGTGCCATGGGTCAGCTGCCAATTGCCGGTTATCAGAGTCGCCGCTACCGCTTTTCGCTCGGGAGCGCCGAATTGGCGCCGAAGGACGAGTGCGCCAGTCTAGCGCAGGGCCGCACAAACAGGAACACTCGTACACGCGAATCGGCGCCGGATGCCACGGCCGCCGGCCAGCGCCGAATGCAACCGCAGGATCGGTCCACTATTATCGAACAGCCGCAAACCGAACCGCGCCGCCGCTGTCCGTGGCGTGGCACGCGTGGCCACAGGGAGAATTGACGTGACCGGTCGCCTGGTAATTGCATTTGTCCTGACCCTTTTGCTCGCATTCCTCACCGTTCAGGCGTGGGGCTTTCTTCGCGACACCGAGAACTCGAAGATTGCCCTGATCGCCGAGGCGGAATCCTATACGACCCGCAGCCGGCTGATCCGGCAGATCGATGCGATGCTGGAGGAGTTGCGCGATGTGCATGACTACTGGGCTGCTCACGCGACTGAGCCACCGGATCAATGGCCAGCCTACCAGGGAGCCGGCCTGGAGCAGTTCGGCGGCCTGGAGCGGGTCGCATGGATCGATGAAGCCAGTGGCAGACAGTTCCTGCGCACGGCAGGGCAGCCGGCACTTGATGTTGAGCCCGGGCAGGATCAGCGGCAGATTATAGAGCGCCTGCGTGGAGAGGCCACCGGAGTTGTCGGCGAAGCGATGCTCGGGCCCGACGCAAGCGACGATGGCAATCTAATCCGGGTCGTCATCAATCGCGCGCAAGTTAGCGGATTGATGGTTGCCGAACTACATGCGCCGGCGATGCTCGGCGCGATGCTGCGAGACGAGTCACCGGGCTACGCCATTGCCGTGAGGTGGCGCGACCAGACCATTTATTCACGCGACACCGCTGCGGTCGACATTCCCGGAGACTGGACACGCGCGGGCCGAATCAGGACTTCGATGGGTGCGCTGCTCGAGGTCGTGCATACGCCAACCGCCGAGCTCGCAGCATCGATGGTCACACCGACGCTTGCGGCCGTGCTGCCGCTGGGCCTCGCGGTATCGATTCTCGTTGGCTTGCTGATCTGCGAGAACGGACGGGTGAACGTACGCGCCACGGCGGCACGACAGGCGGAGCTGAAGCTTGGAGAGCTGAACAAGGGCCTTGAAGCACAGGTGGCCGAACGCACCGAGGAACTCACCAAACTGAACGCCGACCTTGTCACGATCACCGAATCGGTGACTCATGACCTGCGAACTCCCCTGAATTCCATTTCCTTTAATCACGCTCTGGTCGAGCATCACGTGGGTGCGGATATTAAAGGAGACGCACGCGTGGCGTTCGGGCGCATCGCAACCGGGGTGCGACACATGGCGGAAATCCTGGAACGCGTGGTTGGTCTTTCGCTGGCTACGCACTCGACCTTTGAACGCCAGACACTGTCGATGAAGACCCTGGTCGCCGAAGCGTTCGAGAAGCTGCGATCTGTCCAACCGGGGCCACCGGTTTTTCTCGAGCTGGGAGAGATGCCCAGGGTCGAGGCTGATGACAAGCTGGTGCGAATCCTCGTCCTGAACCTGCTGGACAATGCGCTACGCCACACGCGGGACAAGGATCCGCGCCGCATCAGTGTCTCGGGCGACGCCCGCTCAGGCACGAATGTGATCTATTGTGTCCGCGACAACGGCTGCGGACTCGATGCCGAAGACGCGAAGCGCATCTTCGCCCCGTTCGAAAAATCGGCGAAAGGCGGGAAATCCGGTGGCACGGGCCTGGGCCTGGCCATTGCCGAACGCATCGTGAAGCGACACGGTGGACGCATCTGGGCCGAAGGCATAATGGGCGAAGGCGCTGCCATCTACTTCACCCTCGGTCCTGAGGTTACCGATCAGCCGAATCCCGGGCAGAGGCCATAGATCAACGTTCTGGTAATTGTCGATCAACCTCGAGCGAACAGCCTGAGTCATGCACTGGGCGAAGAAAAGCCCGGCAGGAGAGTACACCCACCGGGCTTGTGACAATTGCCTTTCAAAACGGCCTCGTCTTCAGAAATTTTCCTTTAGAGCGAATCTTGCCACTCGTCGATCTCCTGCCTGGCTTCGTCTTTCGACTTGCCGTATTTCGCTTGCAGTTTACCCTCGAGTTCCTCGCGATTGCCGTCGATGACGTCAAGTTCATCATCGGTCAGCTCGCCCCATTTTTGCTTCGCCTTGCCTGAAAACTGCTTCCAGTTACCTTCGATTCGATCCCAGTCCATTTTCTCTCTCCTGATGTAACGCTACTAAAGAGTCATGCCGGCTGCTGGCTATACGTGTTTCCAGAAAGCCGGACTTCGGCCTTCACACGAAACAATAAGCAAAGGTTGTGCCAACTATTCCCTGTTTGGCGTCTCATATTGCATCGTCATGTCCTCAACTCACGTAAGCGGAAGAGCCGCCGTATCCATTGCGTCGGCCGGCTACCGCGACCGCCGGTCGATGCGCAGCAAACCGCGGCACCACATTCAGTGTGGACTTACGAAATTCACTCGGTCGCAGTCGATCACATTCGCTCTTGACAACGGCGTAACACTCACAACTCAGTTCCTCAAGCTTTTTCCGGTTCAGTATTCTGATGTGTCCGCGTCGATAATCGATGACGCCGAGTTTCCTTAACTCTCCGGCTGCCGCGGTTACGCCCTCGCGACGCACGCCCAATAGCTCGGCGATCTTTCCTTGAGTCAATGCGATTTCGTCCGCGGAGAGACGATCAGCGGATGTGAGAAGTTTACGGCAGAACTGTTGTTCAACGGAGTGATGACGATTGCAAACTGCTGCCTGACTGATCTGGACGAACAGCGACTGTATGTAACGCAGGAGCAACCAGCGCATTTCATTATGTCGCTTGAATTCTTCCTTCAAGAGCTGCGTTGGTACGCGGTAAGCTGCCCCGGCGCATTGCACCACCGCCTGGCTGCACGGATTATGGCCGCCGGTGAGCGTATCGATACCGACCATACCTTCATTGCCGACGACAGCGACCTCCGTCGATTTTCCGTTCTCGATCACAGGGAGCAACGAGATAAGCGCGCCACTTGGAAAATAAGCGTAACGCTCCGCAACCCCAGCCTCGTAGATGATGGCGCCAGAGGGCAGGTCCACGAGCTTGAGATCGGCTGCGATCCGGTCGCTTATTTCAGTCAACAACACCGAGAGCAGCTCGTTCTGGTACAGGCCGGGGGCCTTTACCATCGCGTAAGTCACTTTCATGGAGGGTCTCCTGGGCAAAGTCTTACCCTCCTCTCTTGCAAAGACCGGGCCAGCGCGTGCACTGCAGGCAGGGCGTGGCCGATCGCTGACTTCAGGCGCTTTTACCGGAAGGTCTTACAAATTCGCTGGAAAAATTTTCCCCGGGGCTGCATGGCAGTAACGAAAAATGGACGCAGTGGACTTTTAATTGGTTGCCGAATGTGCGGGTGGGATTGATGGCGGGCTTACGCCCGCCACCCCTTCGGGGCGCGCTTCGCGCGTCCAAAACGGCGATGCCGTTTTGTCGAACGGGGTTCTCATCCCATACCCTCTCCGCCAGTAACAAAAAAAGGACGCAGTGGACTTTTAATTGGTTGCCGAATGTGCGGGTGGGATTGATGGCGGGCTTACGCCCGCCACCCCTTCGGGGCGCGCTGCGCGCGTCCAA
>CAZLNH010000088.1:0-6361 GCA_964560775.1 uncultured Woeseiaceae bacterium
CCCACTGCTGGGAAAGTGCCATTACTGAAAAAGGGGTCGAACCGAATAATCGTTCCCCATACCGAAACCGGGGGGGGGCGGACCGAATCAGGAGACTAAAGTCGGTTCGACCCATTTTTGCAACAATTTATTGCGCCTCGGCGATTTCCTTCATTTTCGCCAACCCTGTTGTAAAAAGATTTCGTCGACGTTCAATGGCGGCATTGGTCTCGTCGTCGCTGGATTGGGATGTGTCCCACATCACGGTGTATATCAATTTGGACGTGGTTTCGCTGACCGGCCTTGCTTCCATAAATCCATGATAAAGCGTGTAGTACTCACCCTCGGTCACGGGCTGGGTGTACCCGTAGGACAATTCGGTTTGGGCAACCATGGGCTCCACAATGGTTCCATTCAGAACGCGAACGGTGCCAATCCCGCCGTCGCCTTGCGTGATCTCGCAATCCAGGCTCAGCCATTCGCTGATGTCACAGTAGTCGCCGACTTTGGACCAGACTTCTGCAGCGGGCTTGTTGATAGTGATGTCCAATTCCAGGCGGTAGTAATCCGGTTGAGCGATAGCGCAGCAAGACGCCGCCAGGGAAATCAGGCCGGTTAGAACGTGACGTAAGCGCATGGTCGTTTCCTTTTAGAGTTTTGTTACTTTGTAGAGTTTTGTTACTTTATCGGAGTTGGGTGCCGGTGTTGAGTAATTGCATATCCGGCGAAGTTCAATGGGAGATCGATCAGGCCGTCCTCGAATCCAACGCTGCGCGGATTGATGAAGTCGTGCGCTACGAGCAGTTGAAATAGGGAAGCTCACGCGAGTCGAACAAGATTCAAAAAATCCTTGCGGGTTTTCCGAGCCCAACCCTCTCTCATGGGACGGTCGTAACGGTAAGAAGCATTTAAAATAGCGAGTGGGTGGATAAAAAAGTGGCGTTGTCCTGTCAATAATGATAGAAGGTGCTCAAGGGGATCCATATTGATGCGTTTAGCCTAGCTGCGTTTGAAGATGGTAGCGCTAACATAGGCGGATCCGGGGGGGTGTCCATCCAAGATGACACCTATAAGTGCAATGCCGGGATGACCGGAATGGGGTACTGAAGATGGGTGAAATCAGAAAAACGTTTAACAAAACCGAATTGGCTATTGCCATATCGGCAGCTCTGTCGATTGGCGCCAGCCAGGCGAGTGCGCAGCAGGCCAGTGACGACGCCATCGAGGAGGTCGTGGTCACCGGTATTCGCGGCAGTTTGCAGGCGGCCCTGGATGTCAAGCGCAATTCTACAGGCGTGGTGGACGCCATTTCCGCGGAAGATATCGGTAAGTTTCCCGATACCAACCTGGCGGAATCGCTGCAGCGCATTACCGGGGTGTCAATCAACCGCGTCGAGGGCGAGGGTTCCGAGGTCACGATTCGCGGCTTCAGTGGCGACTTCAACCTGGTGACCCTGAACGGCCGCCAGATGCCCGCGGCCGACGCCCGAAGTGTCTTCTTCGGCGTCAACGCCAACACCAGTTCCGGCGATTCGCGCTCCTTCGACTTCTCGAACCTGGCGTCCGAGGGGGTATCGGGCCTGCAGGTATACAAATCGGGCCGGGCCGGAGTGCCGTCCGGCGGTATTGGCGGCACGATCAATATCCAAACCATTCGGCCCCTGGAAACGGGTACTCAGTTCTCCATCGGCGCCAAAGCTCTCCAGGATTCCGGCGCCAGTGGCACGACGCCGGAGGTGAGCGGTGTGGGCAGCTGGGCGAATGACGCAGGTACCTTCGGCGTGAGCGCCTTCGCTTCCATGCAGGAGCGCGAATCCTCGAATCGCACGGCGATGCACGGCGGAATTGTCTGGCAGTTCCCCTTCGATCCGAGCATCCCCGCCTTCTCGAACGCCACCATAATCAACGAACCCGGCCCCGATCAGCTCACCGGCTTCCCGGCGTCTTCGACCCTCGTGTTCAGCGAGAACCAGCGCGAGCGCGTGAATGGTGCGTTGACCATGCAGTTTGCACCCACGGACCGCTGGACTGTTACCGCGGATGCGATGTACGCGCAGAATGACCAGGAATCGAAGGGTGTGTCGGATCTGCCCTTCTTTGTCCGGCAGTTCGAATTCGTCCAGTTCGATGACAACCCGGTCGTCAGCCTCCCGGACTTTGCATACGAGCCGCTCGTGGCCGGCGCGGGCAGCGACTTCACCCAGGCGGGCAAGGAGCTCCCGTTCCGGAACAGCTTGGTGAAGATCCGGGACGAGGTGTATTCCTTCGGCCTCAATGTCGACTACCAGATCAATGACTCGCTGACGTTCAACGTCGACGCGGCCCATGGTGAAGCGACCGCCGGCGGCAATCACCCGAATGGCGCTCTCTGGGAAGGAATCTCCCTCGGCGGTCAGGCTGTCGCTGCCCAGGTAATGGACTTCCGTACGGAGATACCCAACACCATCCAGGCCATCGCGGACGGCGCGCTCCCTACCAGCACCATGGTCGGCGGTGAGGTGGTTAACTTCCCCGGCGGCAATTCGAATGGAGTCTTCGATAAGTCGGATCTCGGTGCCCAGTATGTCAATCGTAACTTTAGCGATCAGGAAAACACCATCGACCAGTTACATATGAAACTCCATTTCGACGACGGCGGTCCGGTCAGGGCTAATTTCGGCATGGGCTATATCGAAAACGAAATGAAGCACGACATCGTGGCATACCAAAACGAACTCGGCGGCTGGAACACGCGTACGATTGGCGATATCGTGACGTTGATGGGAGAAGATGCTGTCGAAACCGTCTGCATCTCCTGCGAATTTGACGATCACGACAATCAAATCCTGTCGACGGACGAACTGGTCGCGGATTTGAATGAGGCCGGCGGATCCTTTGCCCCGGGTGCCAGTCTGCGGTTGGTGGGCCAAGAAGCCTACTATATCGACCCGATAGCGTTAGCGGAGGCCTTCGATGGCTACGTCAGCGGCAGCGGGGCGGAATTCGACAACGAAAACCGGCGCCTGAACAGCTTTGACGATAACCTCATTACGGAAGATATCCTGTCGATTTACGGCGAGGGTATCCTGGATGGCGAAGTCGGCGGCATGCCGATGCAGGTCGTTCTCGGGCTGCGCTGGGAGGACACGGACGTCGAGTCCACATCGTTGCAGTCGATACCCTTGGCCAAACGCTGGACATCGGACAACGACTTCTCCACGGTGTTCAGCCCGGACGTACAAGCGGTGCAGCAGTCTTTCAGCTATGACAACTTGCTGCCGAGCCTCGACGTCTCGGTGGATGTAAACGATAACCTGAAAGTGCGCGCCTCGTTCAGCACAACCATCGCCCGCCCGCCGTTAAACACTATGTTCCTCAAGACCGATGCCGGTAATCCGAGTACGGCGACGTTCCTGGGTGGCCTTGCCAACGGTAGCAGGGGTAACGCGCAACTGGAGCCGCTGAAGTCCAACAACATCGACCTGTCGGTGGAGTACTACTACGGCGATGGCAGTGCCTTTACGGTAGCCTACTTCGACAAGTCGGTATCGAACTTTATCGGTAACGAGCAGATACGGACAAACCTGTTCGGCCTGCGCGATGTCGCCAGCGGGGCTCCGGGTACGCGCTCGGGCCAAGCCGTCGAGGAATTGGCGGCACGTGGGTATGCCGCGACCGAAACGAATCTCTTCACCATGACCGCCATCCTCGATAATCCGGCCGATTTCCCAGGCGGTGCCGATGAGTTCATCGACCCCAGTGAGCCGGGGGGTGCCCAGCAGTCATCTGCCGTCGCTGGCCAGTATGATATTGACCCCAATGCAGACGATCCATTGCTGGACTTTGTCGTCCAGCAGCCCACGAACCAGGCGAGTGCCGTTATCGACGGCTGGGAATTTAGCTGGGTGCACTTCTTCACCGGTGCCCTCGACGGCTTCGGCGTGCAGGCCAACGCGACCTTTGTCAACGGTGACATCGGCTATGATTTACTCGCCGATCCGAATACTGAGGATCAGTTTGCCCTGACCGGCTTGTCGGACTCTTCGAATCTCGTCGTTTTCTACGAGCGTGAAAAGTACAGTGTGCGTGTGCTCTACAACCAGCGCGGTGAATTTCTGAGCGACACCAATATCGGTAACCGCGTACCGCGGTTTGTTGACGAGTATTCGCAGCTTGACTTCAGCGCCAGCTTTGCCGCCACCGATAATCTGGCCTTTACCCTGGAGGGCATAAACCTGCTGGAAGAACCGGTCGTCTGGCGCGGACGCACGGAACAACAGGTACAGTCCTTCATGGAAGGCGACAGGCGCGTGTTGCTGGGTGCGCGGTACGTCTTCAGGTAGAAGTTGGCAAGACCAGAAGCAGGTACTTGGTACCCACCGGCATGCCGGTGGGTACCTCTCCTCTTTCATGCTAGTGCAGCCTAAAGCTAAGATTCTTTTTGCTGACGCGGCAATGTTTTGATCGATGCTTACCGTACATGGGGGGCGGTAGAGCAAGAGGTCAAGGCGTTGACTGAAGTGCGGAACGAGGCGGGTACTACGGTCAACTGGCGGTATACGACTCAGGATGCACGAATCGAACTCAAGCAGTTCTATCCGACATTATCAAAATTAAAAACGACTACCCTCCTGTCGAGAAACACCGTCGATACCACCCGACCCAAAGGACAGAGTCTATGCATACAAAATCTTCAGTGAATATTGTCCGGGATAATGACCGGGACAAATTGTTTTTGGGTATCTGTATGGCTTTGCTGCCAACAGCGTTCTCTTTTGTATTAGTAAGCAATATTCTGGGTCAGTTAAAAACCGAATTCATTCTTACTAATGCGAATGTTGGCTATATCGGTGGAGCGGCACTCTGGGGGATGTCCATTTCGCTGCTGACAATTGGCCCTTTCCTGGAAAAAATAGGCTTGAAGAATGCGACCATATGTGCGTTTTTCGGTCACCTATCCGGTGTGACTCTATTTCTGATCGGTTACTTTTTTGCCGGCGACCCTTCTGCATTTTGGATTCTATTTGCGGGAGCCATTGGAATGGGATTCGGCAATGGAATGATTGAAGTTGCCGGAAATCCATTGACAGCCGCGCTTTACCCCGACAGAAAGACGACAAAGCTGAATCACTTCCACGGGTTCTATATGGGGGGGCTTGTCCTGGGGGGGCTAATTGGCTGGGGAATGTCACAAATCGGTTCGATAGGCTCTATCAATATTGGCCATTGGACTGCGCAAATGGCAATTGTGTATATCCCCATACTCATTTATGGATGGCTGCTTTTTCCAATAAAATTCCCGAAAACAGAAATCGCAGAAGCAGGTATTCCTGTCAGCGAGATGTTCCGCTATACCCTTTCCAGCCCTAAAGTGCTGGGTCTTATTGCACTGATGGTACTAACTCTTGGCATGGAGATGGGGCCCATGCGCTGGATTCCCGATGTGCTTCAAGCCGCCGGGCTACACGGAATCCTGGTGTTGGTCTGGATTAGTGGATTGATGTTTCTTTTGCGAATGTATGCAGAACCCTTCGTTGAGAAATTTTCCCCAACAGGAATGCTATTAGGAGCATCATTTCTGACGTTTGTCAGCCTTCTGCTCTTCAGCTATGTGGAAACAAGCATCCTCCCGTTGATGTTTGCTGGCGCCGTTTTCGCCGCTGGCATTGCTTTCTTTGTGCCCAACATGATTGGACTTATGAGTGAGCGTTTCCCCAAGGCAGGGTCTTTGGGTATTGTGTTATTGATTGGAATGGGGTTTGTGGGAGGAGGAATTTCCAACGCAGTTATGGGAGAGATTGCTGATAGTTACCTTCCCGAAGCACTGGACGAGCAATCGACGGTTCGAATTCTCCAGCAGATAGAGCAGCAGTTCCCGGAATATCTAAATGAGGCGCGTCAAGCGAAGGGTGATCCTGAGGCTGTTGCCCGATTAGGATATCGAGAAGCTGATGTGCAAAATATTCTCGAAAGAGCAAACGACGCTCTTATTTACTATCGTCAAAATAATCAGTTTCAAGGAGCTGCAACCGGGAATGCGCTTCGGGCTTTAATCGATTCCGGGATGCCGCAGGAAGCGCAGCTCATACAACAGGCTTCCGCAACATTACGGCCTGCAGATAACTATGGAGGGCGTATGGCTTTTCGATGGGTGTCGCCGATTCCCATCGTAGTTGGATTTATATTTTTAGTGTGGTTTGTCAAAGATTACCGTAAGGGTGGGTATAGAGTAGAGCGCTTGGAAAAGAAAGCGGCCAGCTGAAGATGATCAAACGATTTAAGTACAAATGGTCCGTGGGCAAAATCTGTGGGTGAATTCGGGCTCGAGTATACGGATATTCTTACCAGTAATAAGAATGGAACCTTTGTATTTTTGGATCGATAACACGGTTGAAATTTTAAG
>CAZLNH010000089.1:0-13473 GCA_964560775.1 uncultured Woeseiaceae bacterium
TCACCCAGCACATCGGTGCGTACAACGTTACGACCGACCGCGGCAAGATTACATTCCTTGATACGCCGGGCCATGCGGCCTTTACGGCAATGCGTGCGCGCGGTGCCGAAGCAACAGACATCGTCATTCTTGTTGTCGCCGCCGATGACGGCGTCAAGCCGCAGACCATCGAGGCTATCGAGCACGCCCGCGCGGCCGGCGTGCCAATCGTCGTCGCCATCAACAAGATTGACAAGGAAAGCGCCGATCCCGAACGCGTTATGAACGAGTTATCGCAACGGGAGATCATTTCCGAAGCGTGGGGTGGTGAGCACCTGTTCGTCAACGTGTCGGCGCAGACGGGCGAGGGCATCGACAAGTTGCTCGAATCGGTTCTGCTGCAGGCAGAAGTCATGGATCTCAAGGCGGTAGCGGAAGGTCCGGCACAGGGCCTCGTCATCGAGTCGAGCCTCGAGAAGGGCCGTGGCGCGGTGGCGACATTGCTCGTACAAGCCGGCACATTGAAGCAGGGTGACATGATCATTGCGGGGGAAGAATACGGCCGTATTCGTAACATGTTCGATGAAACCGGCAAGTCGATTAAAGAGGCGGGCCCGTCCAGCCCGGCGGTTGTCCTCGGTTTGTCGCGGACGCCTGGCGCCGGCGACGAATTCCTGGTGGTCAAGAACGAGCGCAAGGCGCGCGAAGTCGCGCAGTTCCGCCAGGGCAGATCACGTGAATCGAAGCTGGCCCAGCAGCAGGCGTCCAAACTTGAGGACATGTTCAGCCAGATGACCGACGGTGACACAGCCGAGGTTGCGCTGTTGATCAAATCCGATGTTCACGGCAGTACCGAAGCCCTGCGCGATGCATTGACCAAGCTGTCAAACGATGAAGTGAGGGTCAACGTCATCAGTTCCGGTGTCGGCGGTATCACCGAATCCGATGCTACTCTCGCGGCTGCTTCAAAGGCGGCCATCATAGGCTTCAATGTTCGCGCTGATAGCGCAGCACGTGCCGCGATCAAGGAATCCGGCGTTGATGTGCGTTATTACAGCATCATTTACGAAGCGATTGACGACGTCAAAGCCGCCCTTACCGGTCTGCTGGCGCCCGAGATTCGCGAGACTATCGTCGGACTCGCCGAGGTCAAGGATATCTTCACGTCGCCGAAGTTCGGCTATATTGCTGGCTGTATCGTGACGGAGGGTTACGTCAAACGTGCCAATCCAATTCGTGTGCTGCGCGACAACGTTGTGATCTACGAAGGCGAGCTGGAATCCCTGCGCCGCTTCAAGGACAACGTCAACGAGGTGCGATCGGGCACGGAGTGCGGTATCGGCGTTAAAAACTACAACGACGTCAAGGTCGGCGACCAGATCGAATGCTTTGAGCGCACTGAAGTCGCGCGCACGCTTGACGGATAGCGGGAACCGGCATGCCACGCGAGTATTCCCGAAACCAGCGACTGGGTGCGCAACTGCACCGCAGCCTCAGTGAATTGCTGCGTTTCGAGGTCAAGGACCCGAGCGTCGCCGGCGTGTCGCTGACCAACGTTGACCTGTCGCGCGACCTGAGCGTTGCGCGTGTCTACTTCAGTCTGCTGCACCCGGATGACAATCCGGCGCCTGCCCTGAACGGGCTCGAGCGTGCCGCCGGCTTCTTGAGGGGCAAGCTTGGCAAGGAGCTGCAGATTCGACACATACCCGAACTGCGTTTTCTGCACGATGACAGCATTGCGCATGGTGCGGCGATCAGCAAACTGATCCAGGAAGCGCGAGACGCCGATTCAGACTCTGGGCGCGACGCCGTTCCAGACACTGAGAAAGGCTGAACAGGCGATGGCGGCCGCAGCACAAAGGCGACGTAAAACCGCGTCGGTCAACGGCTTGCTGCTGCTGAACAAGCCGGCCGGGCTGACGTCGAATCAGGCGTTGCAAAAGGTCAAGCGCATGCTGAATGCCGCGAAAGCCGGGCATACCGGCAGCCTCGATCCGGCCGCAACCGGCATGCTGCCACTGTGTTTCGGCGAAGCTACGAAGGTGTGCGCCTACCTGCTTGATGCGGACAAGCGCTATCGCGTCGTGGCAAAGCTGGGCGAGGCCACCGATACAGGTGATGCGGACGGCGTGGTCACCAGTACGGCCGAAGTGCCGGCACTGACGACCCGCGAGTGGGACAATGTGCTGCACTCGTTCCTCGGAGAGATCGAGCAGGTGCCGCCGATGTACTCGGCTCTGAAACAAGGTGGCAAGCGGCTTTACGAGCTGGCGCGACAAGGGCAGGTTGTCCAGCGCGCGGGTCGCAAGGTGCGAATCCACGAAATTTCGCTCCTTGAGGCGTCCGGTTCGCGGCTTGCTTTCCGCGTGCATTGTTCGAAGGGTACCTATATCCGCACGTTGGTCGAGGATCTCGCCCGCGCCGCGGGAACAGTTGCCCACACGGCAGCCCTGCACCGGGAAACCGTTGCGGCATTCAGCGCCGCGGATATGCTGGACCTCGACGAAGCCGCAGAGCTGGCGAATGCCGGGCCGGCCGCCTTGCTGGCGCGGCTGATTCCGGCCGACAGCGCGCTCGGCGACTGGCCGGAATGCCAGCTGCCGGCCGGGGATGCCGAGCGTTTCTGCGGTGGCCAGCCAGTCGATGAGCCAGGCTCCGCGCCCCGGACGGCCGGCATGCAGCTCAGGGTTTACAACGACGCTGGCAGCTTTTTGGGCGTTGGGCAGGCAACGGGCGACGGTCGCGTTGCCCCACGGCGTATTTTCCGGCTGACATCGGATTGACGCCACAAGCAGCACCAGACAGTGAAATTAACCCCGTGAATCAGCGGATTTAGGCTATTACTGGGCCGAAACAGGCGCTAGAATAGCGCGCTGTAAAAAAGGGCCAGATGATTAGAGATCGATTGGAGTTTCAGAGAGATGTCACTTACCAGTGAAGGCAAAAGCAGTATCATCGCGGATCACTCTCGCGGTGAATCGGATACCGGATCGCCGGAAGTCCAGGTCGCGCTGCTTTCCGCACGTATCAGCGAGCTCACGACGCATTTCAGTGAGCACAAGAAGGATCACCATTCCCGGCAGGGATTGTTGAAGATGGTCAACAAGCGGCGCAAGCTGCTCGACTATCTCAAAGCGAAGGACCAGGGTCGCTACCGCGAGCTGATTTCCCGGCTCGGTCTGCGCCGTTAGTTTCAACCGGCGCCTTGCAATGAACGAAGTCATCTGACGACCCTGTAACGGGATCGCGACTGGTTCGTATTGCCATAGAATTTCAGAGTTGAGTAATAAAGTGAAAGCAATCAGTAAATCATTTCAGTACGGTGAGCATACCGTGACACTCGAGACCGGCGCCATTGCGCGCCAGGCAGACGGCGCAGTCATGGTCACTATGGCAGATACCGCGGTGCTGGTTACGGCCGTCGGCCGCAAATCGGCTGAGCCGGGCAGGGACTTTTTCCCGCTTACCGTGAATTACCAGGAAAAGACCTATGCCGCGGGCAAGATCCCCGGCGGCTTTTTCAAGCGGGAAGGGCGGCCAAGCGAAAAAGAAACGCTGGTTTGCCGTTTAATTGACCGGCCGATTCGTCCCCTGTTTCCGAAGGGTTTCAAGAACGAGGTTCAGATCATTGCGACTGTCGTCTCACTGAATCCCGAAGTCGATCCCGACATTCCGGCGTTAATCGGTGCTTCAGCCGCATTGGCAATTTCAGGCATGCCGTTTGCCGGGCCAATCGGTGCGGCCAGGGTTGGCTATTCCGATGGCAACTATTTATTGAACCCGACCGCGTCTCAGGTCGCGAATTCACAACTTGACCTTGTGGTCGCGGGCACGTCGGCGGCGGTGCTGATGGTCGAGTCCGAGGCGAAGCGACTGTCGGAGGAAGTAATGCTGGGCGCCGTAATGTTCGGCCACGAGCAGATGCAGGTCGCCATTGACGCAATCAATGAGCTGGCCGCCGAAGCTGCCAAACCGAAATGGGACTGGCAGGCACCGGCCGCTGATGAAGCGCTGGACGCTGCCGTTGCGTCGGCAGCCGAATCGGCGCTTGCAGCTGCTTACCGGATCACCGACAAGATGGAACGCCAGGCATCGGTTAGTGATGCCAAGACAGCGGCCAGGGAAGCATTGGCCGGCGGCGATGAGCCGCAGTGGTCGGCAGATGAGGTCGGCGGTGCGTTGTCGAAACTGGAAAAAAATATTGTTCGAAAGCGTGTCATCGCCGGTGAGCCGCGCATTGATGGCCGCGACCGCAGTACGGTACGGCCGATTGATATTGAGATCGGCGTGTTGCCTCGGGCACACGGATCCGCCGTATTCACGCGTGGCGAAACCCAGGCTCTGGTAGCGACGACGCTGGGCACCGGGCGTGATGCGCAGATAATTGATGCGATAGAGGGTGAACGTAAAGATCCGTTCATGTTCCATTACAATTTCCCTCCGTACTGCGTGGGAGAGACCGGGTTCGTCGGTTCACCGAAGCGCCGCGAGATTGGCCACGGCAAGCTGGCTCGCCGCGGTATCCAGGCTGTCATGCCGACCAGTGATGATTTTCCGTATGTAATTCGCGTCGTGTCGGAGATCACGGAGTCGAACGGGTCCAGTTCAATGGCCTCTGTCTGCGGCTCGAGCCTTGCGCTGATGGATGCCGGTGTGCCGATGGCTGCTCCGGTCGCCGGCGTCGCCATGGGCCTCGTCAAGGAAGGCGGCGACTTCGCTGTATTGACGGATATCCTCGGTGACGAGGATCACCTCGGTGACATGGACTTCAAGGTTGCCGGTACGGACGACGGCATCACTGCGCTGCAGATGGACATCAAGATCCAGGGCATTACGCGCGAGATCATGAGTGATGCGCTGGACCAGGCGCGAGCTGCACGCTTGCATATCCTTGGCGAAATGGCGAAGGTAATAAGTGCACCGCGCGGCGAAATGTCCGAGTGGGCGCCTACGATCATGTCCTTCAAGATCGATCCCGAGAAGATTCGCGATGTCATCGGTAAAGGTGGCGCAGTGATTCGCGCCATTACCGAAGAGACCGGCGCCACCGTGGATATCGAGAACGACGGCACCGTGCGCATTGCTTCTGTCGACGGCTTGTCCGGCAAGGAAGCGAAGCGCCGTATCGACCTGATCACCGCTGACGTCGAAGTCGGGCGCATCTACGATGGCAAGGTGGCCCGCCTGATGGACTTCGGCGCGTTCGTTACGATACTGCCGGGCAGGGACGGGCTCGTGCACATTTCGCAGATTTCGAATGAACGCGTTGAGAAAGTCAGCGACAAGCTCGCCGAGGGCGATGAAGTGCGCGTCAAGGTTCTGGAGGTTGACCGCCAGGGCCGTGTCCGCTTGTCGATGAAAGAGGTCGACGCCGCCTGATACCAGGTTTCCCCGGAGTGCCGCCGCACTTCCATTTTGTGCGGCGGCATACTGGCTTGGCGCAATGGCGCTTTCTGTTGCTCCGCAGAGTCCGTTAGCCGCTTGGCCTAACCCGCGCTGTCGTCCTGCTGAGCGACCAACTGCTCCATGATGCGGGCGTCCAGCCACGCATCGAACTTTGCCTGTGGCATGGGTCGGGCGATATGAAAGCCCTGGCCGATATCGCAGCCTGCATCCCGTAACGCTGTGAGCGTCGCTTCGTCCTCGATACCCTCCGCGACTACCGTCAGGCGGAAGCGGTGTGCGAGGTTCAGCATCGTTTCAACCAGGTGTCTGTCCGCCCGATTCGTCGTCATTCCGGCAACGAACGTGCGGTCGATCTTGAGTTCGTCTGCCGGGATTGACTGGAAATAGGAGAATGACGAGTAACCGGTGCCGAAATCATCGATCGAAATTCGGACGCCAAGCTCCTTCAGCCGGTTCATGGTCGCGAAGCTGGCCTCAATGTCGGCCATCATCGAGCCTTCGGTGATTTCCAGTGTCAGCAAACTGGCCGGTATGTCCCAGATCGACAACAGGCTGCGGATCATGTCCACCAGTTCTACGTCCAGAAGCAGGGACGTCGGCAGGTTTACCGCAATGCCGATATCGTTGCCGTCGCGGCGCCACAGGACTGCACATCGCAGGGCGGCATTCAGTGCGTAGCGGGTCATTGGCGTGAGCAGATCGGTACCTTCGGCGACCGCGAAAAAGCGGGCCGGCGGTACCTGGCCAAAGGTTGGTGAAAACCAGCGCATCAGGGCCTCAACGCCGCATATCTCGTTGGTCTTGAGGTCAATCTTGGGCTGGTAGTGCAATTCGAGATCACTGTCCCGAACGGCATGCGCGAGCTCGTCGCGCATTTGCCAGCCGTCTTTCATACAACGCACACTGTCGTCATCAGCGGTCACGAGGTCCTTACCGGATTCCTTCGCAACTTCCAGGGCAATCTGGGCCTGTTGCAGCAGGTCAGCCGGATCAGCACCATGTTCTGGATACAATGCGATGCCCGCGTGCCCGTATAACGGCTCGTGTTTGTTTGAGGAAGGAAGTACTTCCGGCTCACAGATCCGCAGGAATTTCTTTCCCGCGAGTATCGCGTGTCCCGGGTTCCTGAGCTGCCGGATGATTGCTACGAAGGTGTGGTCTCCTGTTTGCACGATCTCGTCGACGGGCCGCAATGCCTGCTGAAATCGGCTGCGCAGCGAATCGAGCAGCTGTCCGGCACGGCGATAGCCGAAACGTGCATGGATCCGCGGAAATGCAGTGGCTTCAATGACGATAATCGCGAACAGGTCATCGCTGATTGCCGTTGTCTGCCGCACCTTGTCAATCAGTTCGGCAATGCTCACACGCTCGATCGTGCACTCCTGAGCAGTGGTTGCCAGGTTCACAGGAAATACTCAGAC
Organism: uncultured Woeseiaceae bacterium; assembly: GCA_964560775.1. Classification (GTDB taxonomy): domain Bacteria; phylum Pseudomonadota; class Gammaproteobacteria; order Steroidobacterales; family Woeseiaceae; genus Woeseia. The sequence continues at coordinate 6,807 of CAZLNH010000089.1, forward strand.
GGCTGGATACCATAGGCCCCGGTTTCGAGACCGCGGTCGATCCAGACGGAATCCTGTTCCTTGCGGTCGCCTGGCATCAGGCGCAGGTCTATGGTCCGGAAGTCCCGGCTGGGATTCTTGTCGCGGTCCAATACAATCATTACTTCCGGCCTGAGTCGTTGGTAATTGTTTTGTGCAACGACGACGCCGACTTCTCCGGAATTGAGTTCGACGAGGCTGCCTGTCGGAAACATGCCAACTGCCTGGACGAACTGGTCCACCATTTCACTTTGGAAATCGATATTCGATTTACGCTGCAGTTCGCGCATTGCATCAAAAGACGACACCCGGTTGGCATAGGGCCGTTTTGTCACCATCGCATCGTAGGTGTCAACGATTCCCGCAAGCCGGCCGAGTACCGGAATATCAGTACCTTTGACGTCCCCCGGATAACCCTGGCCGTTGAAGCGCTCATGGTGGTTCGCAACCATGCATTCGATGCGTGGATCCACATTCCCGGCTTCCGCCAGAATGTCCAGGCTGAATTCGACATGGCGGCGCATCAGTGCCATTTCCTTGTCACTCAGCCGGTCGGGTTTTCGCAGGATTTCAGTCGGAATCTTCGTTTTGCCGATATCCAGCAACATTCCGCCGAGACCGACAGCAACGAGAGTTTCCCGGTCAAACCCCAGGTGACGGCCGAACACAACGGCCCAGACTGAACTGCCAATCGAATGCTGGTACACGTATTCGTCCGCTGCCTTGATGCGCGTCAGCCATGCCATGGCGTCACGGTTGCGCAATACGCTGTCAACCAGCGGGTCGACAACCTCTTCGAGCAACGGAACATCGAGTGCGTCGCCCTTGCGCAGGCTGTCGAGCATGTTGCTGACAGCTGCAGCTACGTTCTGCTGGATACCCTGCGCCCGTCCGAGTTCCTTGCCGAGTTCTTCCTTGTCCTCGTAGTAATGGCCGGTTCGGGCAGGATCGGGTTCCGGCAGGTTGATAACCCGCAAGTGACGTTGCGTTTCGATATCGTCTTCGATGACCGTTGTCTTGTTGAGCCCACTGTGCAGGAGCGCTACACGATCCTGGTCAGTGATGGATGATTGCTCTACATCAACGAAGACGTACTGACAGTATTTCTGAAGCTCCTCGATGTCAGAGCCGTCCCGGATATGGAAGCCCTGGAAAAGGAACGGAGTCTCCAGCCACGGGCGATCGAGGCGGGTCACGTAATGACCTACCTTGAGCTCGTTGGTGTTGACCTGCACTTGATCCATTGCGCGTACCGGCCCGGCCGTCAGGCGGTTATCAAGCGGGCCAGTCTAGGGAGCAGCGGTCTCCCGTACCATGACCGAGTCCATAAAACTGACAATTCGTCCGGGCAGGTAGTAGTGCGGCTGCCAGGGTGTGCCGCCGTCGACAAAGCCGACGTGGCCACCGGCCTCGCTGATCTCGAGTGTGACGCAGTCGGCAATCTCGTCGTCTTCCGGAACGATGTCAGGTGTCAGGAACGGATCATCGAGCGCGTTGATGATCAGCGTCGGCCGGGCGATCCGGTCGAGAAAGGCGCCCGAGCCTGCGCGGTCGTAGTAGTCGTCCTTGCCGCTGAATCCATGCAGCGGTGCGGTGACGGCGTCATCGAATTCCGCGAACGTGGTTGCCGCCATTGCTCGCTGATAGTCAAAGGCGGCTGTGTCCGGGTCGAATTTTCGCGCCACGGAGTTCTTCATGCGCTTTAGGAGAAAAAACTGGTAAATCCTTGAAAAACCGGTCGAAAGAGCCTCGGAGGATCGGTGAAGATTCAGTGGCACAGACACCGCGGCGGCGGCACACAAGGGCGTCGCTGCACCGCTTTCACCCAGGTATTTCAGCAGCACATTGCCGCCCAGGGAGTAGCCCGCGGCCATGATCGGACCTCGATGGCCTTTGCTCCGCAGCGTCTCGAGGAAAAAGCGGATATCGTCAGTCTCTCCAGCGTGATAGCGGCGCGGCAGGCGGTTGCGGTAGTCCCCGCAATCGCGAAAGTGCAGCACCGCCGCGCGCCAGCCGCGCTCCGCCGCGGCGTGGAGCAACTGCCGACAGTACGAAGACTTTGCTGACCCTTCGAGACCGTGCAGGATGACGAGCATCGGCCGCTCGTAGCGATCGCCGCGGGCATGTGCTGCCAGCCAGTCAACGACTGTCACGTCGCCGTCAGGCAGTTCCAGCCACTCACTGGTCAGGGGTGGACGCGGTGCCCGCGCCCAGGGCAGGGCTGGATATATAGTCTGCAAATGCCGTCCCCGCAACCAGCGGGCGGGCCGGAACGGGCTGTCGCGAATGCGCTTGTTGTCAGGATCGTGGGTCACGTTGACGGAGATGGGGCCGCAAGGCGAAAAAAAGCCCCCTGCTTGCGCAGGGGGCCAGCCATGGAGTTAACACTCCTTCAGGCATTTGCAGCAGGGGGCGGGGGAGCGAATCCCTGCTGCAACGCACAAAATAGCGATTCGTCCGGTTGCTGTCAAGTGCCCGTTTCCGGATTGTTCAATTTCGTCTCAGCCCGCCTTTTTGCGGTCCTCCGCCAGTTTCGCATCGTCGTCGGCCAGGTCGCGTCCGGTGCCGGTAAAGCGCCGGAATACCTCGTCCTGCAGGGACTTCCAGCGATTGAAATTTTTCTGGGCCACGTCCGCCACGGCCCCTATGGGGTCGACGCCGACAACTTTCTTGACCTGCCCGCGAATTGCCTGCTGCTGCGTCATGAACAGCTTCATGCTCTGTTCCAGGTACTTAGCCATGAATTCCGGCATTACCTTGCCGTAGGACCGGATCACCTGTGACAGGAAATCCCGGCTCATGACCGCGTCGCCGTGCTGTTCCTGTTCGCTGATGACCTGCAGTAGTATCGACCGCGTGATGTCATCGCCGCTCTTTTTGTCGATAACGGTGAAATCCACCTTGCGCAGCACCAGTTCACGGACGTCAGCCAGCGTGATATAGCGGCTTTCCTCAGTGTCGTACAGTCGGCGGTTGGGGTATTTCTTGATAATGCGGGTTGCAGTCATGGGGTACTCGTGTCGGTGATCGCGATGCACGGCACGTCTGCTGCAGCCGGCGTCGCGCCAGAGAGTCCGCGGTCCGGGCGGCGGCGAGCATCAGAGCATGTGCTGAATAGCGGCACCATGTTCGGGATGGCGCCTACGATAGCCCATTTTGGTCCTCAGCCAAAGTATCGGGCAGGCGAATGATACGCTTGCGGCCTTGCAAACGGGCAGGTTGCCAATGCCCCACGGCCCAGCTCCACAATTCGGTCAGGCGGGCGCCGTCGAGATCGGAACTGACCGGCAGTTCGAGGGCCCGGAAGGCCGCCAGCAGCGTGGGCGCAGGCGCGACCGTATCAATCGCCGGTGCACCGGTCTGCTTGCTCAGTTTCTGGCCCGCACGGTTTGCAGCGACCGGAATGTGCCAATAGTCCGGAGTCGGTAGTCCCAGCAAGCGCTGCAGGTAAATCTGCCGAGGCGTCGAGTCCAGCAAATCGATGCCGCGCACCACTTCGGTGATTTGATCGGCGGCGTCGTCGACGACGACGGCCAGGTGATAGGCGATCAGGCCATCGCGCCGGTGAATGATGAAGTCGCCGGACTCCGACTCGAGGTGCTGCGCCTGCGGGCCCTGCAATCCGTCCGAAAAACACACGGCCTCGTCGTTGGTACGAACGCGAATGGCATACCGGGTAGCGAGGGTGCCATCGCGGCAGGTTCCGGGATAGATGGTGCCCAGGGTACCCTGCGGTGCATCGCCCAGTTCGCGCCGCGAACACCCGCAACGGTAAGCGAACCCTTGTTGTTGCAACGTCTCAATGGCGTCGAGGTGCTGCTGCCGGTGCTGACTTTGGAAGGTCACGGATCCATGCCACTCGAATCCGTATGCATCCAGCGCGTCCATGATCAACGTGACGGCACCCGGTTGCTCGCGGGGCGGGTCGATGTCCTCAATCCGGATCAGCCACTGACCGCCGGCGGACCGCGCCTGCAGGTAACTGGCGGTTGCCGCGAGCAAGGAGCCGAAGTGCAACGGGCCGGTCGGGGAGGGGGCGAAACGGCCAACATAAGGGGCCGCTTCGCTCACAGGAGGCTCTCGCGCTGGCTTCGGCAGCGGCCAGCCAGGTTACCGGTAGCGATCGTCCCGGTCGCGGAACTGGCGCTCGGCCATTTCACGCCGTTCCTGCGCTTCCACGCACATCGTGGCAACCGGGCGAGCTTCCAGCCGCTTCAGGCCGATTTCTTCGCCGGTCTCCTCGCAATAGCCGTAGGTTCCGTCGTCAATGCGTGCCAGCGCCGAATTGATCTTGCGAAGAAGCTTGCGCTCGCGGTCACGGGTACGCAATTCCAGGCCGAACTCCGATTCCTGTGTAGCGCGATCGTTCGGATCCGGAAAGTTGGCGGCCTCGTCCTGCATATGATGCAGCGTTCGGTCAACCTCGTTCATCAACTCACGCTTCCACGCCAGCAGAATCTCACGGAAGTGCTCCAGCTGCTCGGCATTCATGTAGTCCTCGTTGCGCGCCGGCTTGTAGGGCTCAATTCCGTGAATAGGACCAGACAAGACATCACTGCGTGCGCTGGACTTTTTCGACGTCGTCTTTCGTTTGGCGGATACTTTTTTCTTGCTCGCTTTTTTTGTACTGGCGGGCTTTTTCTTCGTACTGGCCTTTTTAGCCGAAACTTTTTTGGCCGGCGCTTTCTTGCGTGACGCCGACTTTTTCTTCGATGCCTTCTTCTTTGCGGTTTTCTTGACGGCTTTCGACTTGCTCTTCTTGCCAGCCGCTTTCTTGCTCACTTTCTTCTTCGTCGAACGCTTCTGGGCTGCAGGCTTCTTTCGTGAGACAGCCTTTTTCTTTGCTTTCTTCGATGCCGCTTTTTTCTTGGTCACTTTGGCCTTCTTGCCTGTCGTTTTCTTCCGTGAAACTGCCTTCTTCGAAGCAGCCGTTTTACGGGCGGTACCAGCCTTCTTGCGCTTCTTGCTCGCGGTCTTTTTTGCGGGCATTTTCGACTCCTGCCGGTCCGAGAAAAACGCGGGATTATACATTGGTTGGGGCCACATGGAAGCCTAATTTCCGGGGCTCTCGAGGCCCGTTCCGGCAGCCGCTCCGGGGGACTGGTGCGGCATCCGCAGCGGGCTGAATACGCCCGTCGTGTACACTTCCATCAGGGCTGCAGCGCCTGGCGACTCAGGCGCCTGCAGCCACGAAAACGCGAGTGTGTCTTTTCCTGGCGACAATCGTTTTATCAGTCGAATTACATTACACTAGAGTGATTTGACGGACCACTGGCATACATCCAGCAAATGCGTTTAAGCAAAATAAAGCTCGCCGGCTTCAAATCCTTCGTAGACCCCACCACCATTCCCTTTCCCAGCAATCTTGTAGGCGTTGTCGGGCCGAACGGTTGCGGTAAATCAAACGTCATTGACGCGGTTCGGTGGGTCATGGGCGAGAGTTCCGCCAGCCGTTTGCGTGGCGACTCGATCACGGACGTGATTTTCAATGGATCAAGTGCCAGGAAGCCGGTTGGTGCCGCATCCGTCGAACTGCTTTTTGACAATTCCGAGACGACATTGGAAGGGCAGTATGCCAAGTATGCGGAGATAGGCATTCGCCGCGAAGTGTCGCGGGACGGGATCTCGTCGTATTACTTGAATGGCACACGTTGCCGGCGCAAGGATATAACGGGCGTGTTCATGGGCACCGGGCTCGGTCCCCGCAGCTATTCGATCATTGAACAGGGCATGATTTCCCGGCTGATCGAGGCGAAGCCCGAGGAAATGCGGATGTTCATTGAGGAAGCGGCCGGAATTTCGAAATACAAGGAGCGGCGCCGCGAAACGTCAAATCGGATCAAACACACCAAGGAAAATCTTGATCGGCTGATGGACCTGCTGGATGAGGTCGAGAAACAGCTGAAACACCTTGATCGGCAGGCGCGGACCGCCGAGCGTTACGGACGGCTGAAAGATGAGGAGCGTCGGGCCGAAGCCGATCTGTTGGGACTCAAGCTTCGCGAACTGGATGCCAATGCCCGCCGCGTAGCCGCAACGCTGGCCGACAGCGAAACCGCATTGCAGGCCGCGATCGCCGAGCAGCGCCGGATCGAGGCACGGATCGAACGTTCGCGCGAGCTGCAAAGTGAACGCAGCGATGCATTCAATGTCGTGCAAGGCCGATACTATAAGACGGGATCGGAGATAGCGCGCCTTGAACAGGCGATTGAACACGCCCAGGACTTGCGTGAGCGCCAGCGCCAGGACCTGGAACAGGCCGTGCAGGGCGCCCGGGAAATTGCGGCGCATATCAACCAGGACCAGACCCAGATCGAGCAGCTGGAGTTGACGCTGAGTGAACTGGTCCCGGGGCTCGAAGAGGCCAGAGCCAGTGAGCGACGGTCAGCAGAGTCGCTGCAGCGTGCGGAGCAGGCATTGTCGGAATGGCAAGCGCGCTGGGATGACTTTTCTTCAGAAAGTAACGATGCGCAACAGGTATGCAGTATCGAGCAAAGCCGCATCGAGCAAATCGACTCACGAATTAAAAGCCTGGAAGAACGCCGCAGGAAACTCAGTGACGCTGCGCAGTCCGCGAATCCCGACGAGTTAAAGGAACGCCTTGAACAGCTTGCCGTCGAGGAGCAGCAGAAGCGCCAGGCGCGCGATG
>CAZLNH010000090.1:0-24733 GCA_964560775.1 uncultured Woeseiaceae bacterium
GTATTCGTCATCGATCGTGACGTGATCGGTGCTCTCCGGCGCCGGCGCGTACGCCCAGCCGCTGTCGAACGCCAGTTTGTTCACTTGAGTGTCCACGTTGCTCTCCGCCTAGTCTTTGGAGAAATAGTCGGGCGACTGGTAACGGCCCGTCGCCTGCTTTTGCAATTGCATCAGTACGTCATTCGCGAGCGAACTGGCGCCGAAGCGGTACCAGTCGGGCGTCATCCACGCCGTGCCAAGCGTTTCGCGCAGCATGACGAGGTAGTGCACGGCCAGTTTCGAGTTTGAAATGCCGCCGGCCGGCTTCATGCCTATCATCCGCCCCGTCTCGTGATGGAAATCGCGGATGGCCTGCAGCATGACGTAGGTCACCGGCAATGTTGCCGCCGGCTGTATCTTGCCGGTGGATGTCTTGATGAAATCGGCGCCGGCGTGCATCGCCAGTACGCTCGCGCGCCGTACGCGATCGAGCGTGCCGAGTTCGCCGGTCTCGAGTATGACCTTCAGGTGCGCATCGCCGCACGCGTCCTTGATCGCCGCAATCTCATCGAACACAAAGCCGTACTCGCCCTGCAGGAACGCGCCGCGCGAGATGACCATGTCAATCTCGTCCGCGCCTTCGCCTACCGCCATGCGCGTTTCGTCCAGCTTGACCTGGCGTGATGACATGCCGCTCGGGAACGCCGTCGCCACCGACGCGACATTGATGCCGCGATCGCCGAGCGCCTTCTTCGCCACCCCGACCATCGTCGGGTAGACGCACACCGCCGCAACGTGCGGCAGGCCGGGCATCGAGTCGTGCAGGTGCATGGCCTTCTGGCACAACTGGCGCACTTTGCCGGGCGTATCCTGGCCTTCGAGCGTCGTCAGGTCGATCATGCTCAAGATCATCTTCAGCGCGTCGACTTTCGATGACGTCTTGATGCTGCGCGTCTGGAAACGCGCGACGCGCTCGCTGACGCCGACTTCATCGACGCGTGTGACGCGGCTCAGGTCCGGCAGCGCACTGGATGCAGGAACGGCGGCCAGGCTCATGATGGCTCGCCACTCTTATATACAGTTTCCAGCGCCACGGTGATCATGTCGTCGAATGTCGTCTGCCGCTCGTCGGCACTCAGCGCCTCGCCGCTGACGATGTCGTCGCTGACGGTGCAGATCGCCAGTGCCTCGACGCCATGCTCGGCGGCGATCGGATAGATGCCGGCGGCTTCCATTTCAACGCCCAGTACATCGTATTTCGCCATCGTTTCGAACATTTCCGGCAGCGGCGTATAGAAGAGGTCCGCCGAGAATATATTGCCGACGTGGTGTGGCACTTTCAGGTCCTCGGCGGCCTGCACGGCGTGCTTCACCAGCGAGAACGTTGCCAGCGCAGCCAGGTCGAAGCCGCCGAAGCGCATGCGGTTGACGCCCGAGTCCGTCGATGCGCCCATCGCGATCAACACGTCCCGAAGCTTGACCTTCGGATGCGCCGTGCCGCAGCTGCCTACACGGACCAACCGCTTGACGCCATACTCCGTGACCAGTTCCGTGCAGTATATCGATGCCGACGGAATACCCATGCCGTGCGCCATGACCGACACCGGCATGTCTTTGTAGCGGCCGGTGAAACCCCACATGTTGCGCACGTCCGTCACGCGCCGCACCTGGTCCAGCCAGTTATCGGCGATGTACTGCGCGCGCAGCGGGTCGCCAGGCATCAGGACCGTCGCGGCGAAATCGCCGGGGGCGGCGTTCATGTGTTTGGTGGCCATAGTGTCTCGCTGTTCGGGAAGCGCCGCGCCATCGTGCCGGGGCATGCGCTGTGTATCCGGCGGATTCTAGCATTGCCGGGCAGCGCGGTGGCGCGTACCGGGCTGGCGGCGGCGGCATCCGGTCGCCGGCCACTGGCGGCTCAAATCGGAGGTCAGGCGCAATGCGATGTGCGCTGGTTGCCGCGCCGGCCTCTGCAGCCGTTACAATCGCGCTCCTCGTTAAACAGGGAACGGCCCATGCACGACGCACGAATCCCGGCACCACAGACGCGCGACGAGATACTGACGCGCGAGCGCTGCTATATCACCGAGCTCCTTAACGACGAACGGGTGCCGCAGGTTTCGCTGGCACGCTGCCGCGTCCCACCCGGCGTCACAACCGAACTGCACAGCCTGTCCATTGCCGAGTGGTACGTCATCGACCGCGGCCGCGGCCGGATGACGGTCGGCGAGGCCGCACCGTTTGATGTCGGGCCCGGTGACAGCGTCGCGATACCAGCCCATGCTGCCCAGAGCATCGAGAATTCCGGCGCGGAGGACCTCATCTTCCAGTGCATTTGCATTCCCCGGTTCGAACCCGGTTGTTATTCTTCGCTCGAGGATAACTGAGCGTCTTGGCAGCCAGGCCGGCGCGCGCCCCGCTACCGGCAAACGTCAGCCATTTACCACACTGCAGGGTCGCGACCGGGACAAAAATCTGGCCAAATCGCCGAACAAGAACGCTATACTGCGCCGACCATTTGTGGGAGACAGACAATGCGTGGCACAAACCCAACAACAATTAGCCGGACGCGGCTTGCCCTTCGAGGCGCAGCCGCGGCGGCATTCCTGGGCATCGCGACCTTCGCCGGTAACGCACCGGCACAGGCGCAGGATGTCAACCGGATGATCCTCGAGGAAATCGTCGTCACGGCGCAGCGCCGTGAGGAAAATCTGCAGGACGTTCCCATTTCCGTATCCGCCATGCGCGGCGACCGGCTGTCGACCATAGTCGAGGCCGGTGAAGACGTGCGTGCACTGGCGAATCGCATTCCGGCCCTTTACGCCGAGTCGTCAAACGGGCGCCTGGCACCGCGTTTCTACATGCGCGGCCTCGGCAACAGCGATTTCGACCTTGCCGCCTCGCAGTCCGTGTCGATCATCATGGACGAAGTCGTGCAGGAAAACGTCATCCTGAAGAGCTTCCCGCTGTTCGATATCGAACGCGTCGAAGTGCTGCGCGGGCCGCAGGGTACGTTGTTCGGCCGCAATACGCCGGCCGGCATCGTCAAGTTCGATACGCGCAAGCCAACGGAGGAACTGGACGGTTACGTATCGGCCACCGCTGGAACGTACGGCACGATGAACGTTGAGGGCGCCGTCGGCGGCAGCCTCAATGCCAATGACACGTTGCTGGGACGCGTTTCCGTGCTGAGCCAGAACCGTGATGACTGGATCAGCAACGGCTTCACGGGCGAAGAGGACGTCATGGGCGGTTTCAATGAAACGGCCTGGCGCGCCCAACTTCTGGCCCGGCCGAACGATCGCCTGAGCGCGCTGCTCAATGTGCACGGCCGCAACCTGAACAACGGTACGGCATCCATCTTTCGCGCCAACATCTTTGACCCGGGCAGCAACTCGCTGAACGACAACTTCATCCGCGACCGTGTGTTTTTCGACGAAGGTGACAATAACCCGCAGGAAGCACAGGGCTTTGGTGCATCGCTGAAGGTTGACTGGGACATCGCTGACAACCTGACGCTGACGTCGATCACGGCGCATGAGGGTATCGAGAACCGCAGTCTCGGTGATATCGACGGTGGCTTTGGTGCCGTATTCCTGCCGTTCATGGGGCCGGGATTCATACCGTTTCCGTCACAGACGCAGGATGGCATCGACGACCTGGAGCAGATCACGCAGGAAGTGCGGCTGTCATCGGACGCCAGCGACAACCTGTTCTGGCAGGCCGGTGTCTTCTACTTCAAGTCTGACTTCAATGTGACAACAACCCCGTTCTTCGTGCCGTCCACGACGGTACGTCATAAAAACGAGGCATGGGCCGTGTTCGGCCAGGTCGCCTGGGATCTCAGCGACCGCACGACGTTGACAACGGGCTTGCGGTTTACGGATGACGAGAAGGACATGACCACCGGCTCCACCATTTTCCCGCAGCCGCCGGTCAATGTCGGTGACGAGCAGGTCAGTTGGGACATAAGCCTGATGCACGACCTGAGCGACAGCGTCAGCGTCTACGGCCGGGTCGCCAATGGCTTCCGGGCGCCGTCGATCCAGGGCCGCAACATCGCATTTGGTGACCCCAACCCGTTCTCGGTCGCCACATCCGAGACAATCCTGTCGACGGAAATCGGCTTCAAGTCGGAAATCAATTCGCGCACACGTATCAACGGCGCGGTGTACTACTACACGATTGACGACCAGCAGCACACGGCCATCGGCGGTAACACCAACTCGACGGTCCTGGTCAACGCCGACAAGGGTGTCGGTATCGGTACCGATGTCGACGCCGAGTTCCTGCTGAGTGAGAACTTCGTATTGACGATCGGCGGCAGTTACAGCGACACGGATATCGATGACCCCAACCTCGTGACGATCTCGCCGTGCCTGCCGGAAAGCGACCCGACCCGGCGCTGCACCCTGAGGGACGGAGTTGACGGTAACGGCTTTGCAGTTGTGGACGGCAACCCGTTCCCGCAGGCGCCGGAGTACCAGTTCAGCGTCACGGCCCGCTACGGCGTGCCGGTTCGGGGCGACGACGAGCTGTACATCTTTGCCGACTACGCGCACCAGGGCGACACCAACTTCTTCCTCTACGACTCGGTCGAGTACCGCACCGGTGATATTTTCGAAGCCGGCCTGCGCGCCGGCTACATCGGCAACAACGGCCAGTGGGAACTGGCGGTGTTTGCCCGCAATATCACCGACGAAGAGAACCTGAAGGGCGGCATCGACTTCAACAACAACACGGGCTTCGTCAATGAACCCCGCATCTTCGGCATGAACTTCCGGATGAACTTCGGCGGTCTTTGAGCCAGGACGCATTGAGTTCGGAGTGCAGTACGATGAAACGCCCGGTCGCCGGCATCCGTCGAATGGCCGCCGCTCTGCTTGCCGCAAGCTGGCTACTGGCCGCCGGCTGCAACGGCGTCCAGCCCTCGCCGGACCAGCACGCCGTCACGATCATGACCTTCAACGTCGAAAACCTGTTCGACAATGAAGACGACCCCGGCAAGGACGACCGGACGTTTCTGCCTCTGGCGGCCAAGCAAAACGACGAGCATCGCGCTGCCTGTGCGGCCATCGAAGTGGAGCGCTGGCGCGACCAGTGCCTTAACTGGGACTGGAGCGACGAACTGCTGGAGCAAAAGCTCGAAACAGTCGCCCGTTCGATACTGCAGGTCGGGGACGGCCGCGGCGCCGATATCATCGCGCTGCAGGAGATCGAAAACCTGTCGATCCTCGAACGTCTGCGCAAGGACTACCTGGCCGATGCCGGATATCTCCCCGCCATACTGATTGACGGCAATGATGCCCGCGGCATCGACGTCGCTTTCCTGACGCGCCTGCCGCAAGCCGGTCCAGCCGTTCTGCACCCGATCGCGTTTACGGACGTCCCCGATGAACGCGTCGCTGACACGCGCGGCATACTGGAGGTAACCTTCGAACTCCCTGGCGGGACTCTTCTGACCGGCTATTCAGTCCACTTCCCGGCGCCGTTTCATCCGACGGAAATGCGCGTTGCCGCCTACGAGCAACTGAACCGCCTGCGTGCAGCATTGCCGGCCGGCCGCCACGCGTTCGCCGCCGGTGATTTCAACACCACCTCTGCCGAGGACCGGCGTGAAAACATGCTGGAGCGTTTCGCCCGGCCACAGTGGACGGTCGCCCACGAGCTGGGCTGCGGCGCCGATTGCCGCGGCTCGTCGTACTATGCGCGCGACGACAGCTGGTCGTTCCTGGACATGATTCTGTGGTCACCGGCCGGGCGTGGTGCCGACGCAACATGGGTCATTCGCGCGGATTCTGTCCAATTGGCCAAGAATGGCCCCGGCCAGTCGACAAAAGACGGCACGCCGGCGCGTTTCGATCCGGAGGCAGGCACCGGCGTTTCGGACCACTGGCCACTTGTCATGACCATTGAATCGAACTAAAAACAAGGCGTTGTAATTGCTATGTCAGATGAAATCTATTGCGGCGAACCGAACGGCCGCACCAGCACCACGCAAGCACCCGCAATATCGCCAACAGGCGATATTGCACGGCCATATTTGCTGCGTTAGATTTGCAACAACTTTGCGCGGCGGGGGCCTCGTGACTGGCGCTCAGGCCAGGGCGATTACCCTCAAATTTGCCCCCCCAGTGCAATCCGGATGTAACACGAACACCCTACACTTGCGCACTTTTGACACTCAGGGACCAATGATGAAAAACAAGATCACTCAATACGGTTCAGGATGGCGGCTGGTCACCAGTCTGTTGTTGCTGGCCCTTGCGTTGCCCATGGCGGCCAACGCACAGGAGACGACATCGTCCATCCGCGGCAAGGTCGTTGATGCCAACGGCTCACCGGTCGCCGATGCGTCCGTCGTTGTTACCAATATGCGTAACGGCGTCTCCTACAACTACTCCACCAGCGACAACGGCAGCTTCTTTGCCAGCAACCTGCCGGTCGGTGGCCCGTACCAGGTCGCCGTCAATGAGGCCCGCACCGTCGAAGTCCCGAGCATCCGCCTTGGCGATATTTACAACCTGACAGTTGAGCTCGCCGAGGGCGGCGCTGTCGAGGAGATCGTTGTTACCGGGCAGGCCGTTCAAGGTGTGGACGTTGCTGCCGGTCCCGCGGCGACATTCTCGAGCTACGACATCGAGACCTCGGTCAACTTCAACCGCGACATCGTTGACGTATACAGCATCGACCCGCGCCTGAACCTCGATAACGAGGACGACGGCTTCCAGGTCAACTGCGGCGGCAAGCACCCGCGCTTTAACAGCATTACGCTTGACGGCATCAGCCAGGACGACCGCTTCGGCCTGAACTCAAACGGATACTCGACAGCCGTCGGCATGCCGTTCCCGTTTGCCGCAATCGAACAGGTCGCCGTCGAGCTGGCGCCGTTCGACGTTACTTACGGTGGTTTCTCGGCCTGTAATATCAATGCAGTCACGAAGTCCGGTACCAATGAGTGGAAGGGCAACGTCTTTTATGAATACACCAGCGACAGTCTTCGCGGTGATTCAATCGGCGGCATTGACAGTGACTTCAGCACGCCGTCATTCAACGAGACCAAGCTCGGCTTCGCCATCGGCGGCCCGATCATCCAGGACCGGCTGTTTGTTTTCGCAGCTTACGAAGACAGCGATGAACCGCGCTTTTTGGCACATGGCTATGCCGGCTCCGGCAACGGTGAGGAACGGGCCTGGTTGAGCCAGTCTGATTACAATCGAGTCGTTGATATTGCCAATAATGTTTACAACTACGATACGGGCGGCCTGCCTGCCGACGGCGTGCAGGAAGCCGAAAAGTATATGGCCCGTATCGATTGGAACATCAGCGACCAGCATAACCTTGCGCTGATCTACAACTACTTCGATGGCTTCCAGGATCGCGATTCCGACGGCGATAGCACCGCGTTCGAGTTCGCCAATCACTTTTATGTGAAGGGTGCAGAGTCCAAAACGTCAACCATCAAGCTGTTTTCACAATGGTCGGACGCGTTTTCGACCGAAGTGTTTTTCAGCACTAATGAAATGAATGACTCGCAGGTAACTGTAGGTCCGAAGGACTTCGCGGACCACCAGATCAGCGTGGGCAGCAACGACACCATTTTCCTGGGTGCGGACGACTCGCGCCAGGCAAATGCGCTGAATACCGAGTCGGACTTTTTCAAGTTGAGTGGCCAGTACCTGATCGGCGACCACGTCATTACGGCTGGCTACGAACGTGAAAAGCTGACGATCTTTAACCAGTTCGTGCAGCATTCGCGTGGCGGCGAGTACGACTATTTCGATGATTCCGGCGACAATCCGGCGTCCTGCGCCGCACTCACCGCACAGCAGCGCTTTGACGATCCGGCATGTGGCCTGTCCGGCATCGACAAGTTCGAACTGGGCCGCCCCAGCCGCATCTACTATGGCAGCGGCGGTGGTTCCAACGATCCCGCGGATGCAGCGGCGCTGTTCACCAACACGCTGAACAGCCTTTACATCCAGGACGAACTGTTCTTCGACGAGTCCGACCTGACGCTGGTTGCCGGTGTCCGCTACGACTTCTTCGAAAGCAGCGACAGCCCGAATTTTAACCAGGCATTTGCCGACGCCAACGGCATTCGTAACGATGCGAATATTGATGGCCTGAGCCTGCTGATGCCACGCATCGGCTTCACGTGGGGCGCACGTGACGACGTTTCCGTTCGTGGCGGCGTCGGACTCTACTCCGGCGGTAATCCGAACGTCTGGCTGTCCAATGCCTGGAGCAATGATGGCCTGACAAACGTACAGCTCTCGCTGTCCAACTTCGACGGGGCGGGCTCCGTGCTCGACGGCTCGATTCCGATCACCGGCAGCCGCCCGGGCTTCGATGTTCCGCAATCGCTGTTCGACCAGGTTGCCGCCGTCACGCCGGCCAACGCCGTCAACCGCGGCCTGGTCCTGATCGACCCGAGCTACAAGCAGCCGCGCGAGTGGAAGTTCGCCATTGGCGCTACCTACGACCTGCCGTGGTTCGATATCGTTGCGGACATAGACTACCTGCATTCGGAGCTGAAGGACTCAGCCATCTACGTCGATTTGTCGCAGGAAGTAGTTGGGCAGACGATCACCGGTCAGCCCATCTACGACTTCACGAACGGCCAGGATAACCTGATGCTGACCAATTCACGAGACGACGGTACATCAGACCTGTTCTCGATCAGCCTGAACAAGACCTTCGACTGGGGTCTCGACCTGATAGCTGGCTACGCCTACACGGATGGCGAAGACATCATGCCGATGACGTCTTCAGTGGCGGTATCCAACTTCGAGAACCTTTCCACAAACGACATCAATGACCCGGGCCCCGGCGTCTCGAACTACGTAGCACCGCATCGGCTTACTTTTCATGCAAGCTATGCGAACGAGTTCTTCGGTGACAATGAGACGCGCGTAACGATGCGCGCTTATGCCAGTGAAGGCCAGCCGCAGAGCTACGTAATGGGATCGGGCGATCTTGAGGGCGACGGATTTTTTGGCCGTCACCTGCTTTATGTACCGACCGGGCCGACGGATCCGAACGTCGTTTTTGATGCCGGTTTCGATACGACCGGGTTCTTCAATTGGGTAGACCGAGAGGGTCTTGGCGCCGGCCTGCAGGAGCGTAACGCCCAGCACGCAGGCTGGAGCAATCGCGTTGACCTGCGCATTGACCAGGAATTCCCGGCATTCGTTGGCGATGCCAAGGGCCGTGTGTTTTTCAAGGTGTACAACCTTGGCAATTTGCTGAACGAGGACTGGGGCAAGCAAGTCGATGCCCAGTTCTTCTCGGTCCAGGTGGTCAATTCGTCCGTCGATCCGGTCACCGGCCAGTATATCTTCGAGTCGTTCTCCGATCGGCCGATCGAAGACCTGCTGGAAAACCGGACGTTGTGGGAAGTACGCCTCGGCATCGAGATCGATTTCTGATCACAGCGTAAACTGCAAGAACAGAAAGGGCGGTCTCTGGACCGCCCTTTTTTTATGCCCGCAGATAGCAGTCATTACTAGCCCGAAGGGCGTGGCAATCTGCGACGTCATTGCGAGCGCAGCGTAGCAATCTGCGACGTCATTGCGAGCGCAGCGTGGCAATCTCGTCAGTCTGCCAATGCAGCAGGTTGTGCAAGATCGCCACGTCGCTTCTCACGATGACGGGGCATAGTTAATCAAAGCAATGGGCATTTCCGTCATTCAGGATATCGATACGCGGATTGTCCGGATCCACCGGCGCGCCGACTGGCTCGTTGGCTGCCTGCGCATTCATGATGGCATCGACAACCAGGTACTTGAGCTCGGAGCCGGCCCGCGATACGTCCCGTGCCGCGGAGAAATCGTAACCATCACCGCCCCCGTACAGGAAATCCGGCGCAACCAGCGAATAGGCGGCATCATCGTCGATGGCCTGCCAGCCGTTATCGGATGGAGTCTGCAGCGCCACGATGCGCTCGCCGTTCGGCCGGCTGCGGTCGATGCAAATCCGGAAACCCGATACCTGCGGGAAATACCCCTTGCTCGGGCCGGTGCCGCGGTAGCCGGCCTCCATCAGGTTCCGGAAGTCCTGGCCGCTGATGGTCATGTGACGGAGAAACGATGAAAAGCCGAATGTGCGGCCGATGTCTTCGAACGTTATATCGCCCAGGATGAAATCGTCGATACGCAGTGTGCCGCTGTTGATGAAGGCGAAATCCGCGTCCGAATCCCCGTACGCGCCGCGCATCTGGTCCACGATGAAGTTGCCCCAGTTGCTCTCCTCATTCCTGACCGTCACCTCGCGGCCATCGAGGGGTACTGCTGCGGTGCCGATCTTTGCCGGCAGGTAGGGCATCAGGTCCAGCAGCCGATTGCGCCACTTGTCCGCGAGCTCAGTGTAGGCCGGATCGGGGGCAATGCTGTTGTCGACAGCAATCCGCGTGGTCGTTACCTCGGGAATACCATCGGCCGGGTCGCCGCTGATATCGATACGCCAGATCGTGCGGGCATTCGACGCTCCCTTGATGATCGTGGCCGTGCCGGCTGTGGCCGGCTCGAATTCAGGCTCGTGCTCATGCCCCCCGGCAATCAGCACGAATTTCGGGTGCGCCTTCCTGAGCCGTGCCAGGCGCCTGTCATCGTCCAGGTGTAAATGGGTCAGGCCGATTATTACGTCCGCGCCTTGCCGCTCCATCGCGGTTATTGCCTTGCTAGCGGCGGCAACGTAGTTCGGATCGATAGGCGCGTACTCGCGATCGTAGCCGCCATCATCAGCGTGTAGCGTCAACCCGACGATGCCGACCCGGTACGGGCCCATTGCCGTGACATAGCCCTGCCGCAGCCTTGAATCAACATCCGGCTCGCCGGTGGCAAATCGCTGGTTATCGGCAATCCACTCGAACTCCGACTGCCGCACGGCATCGACCAGCACACCGGCGGTCTTCTGGTCAAACTCGTGATTGCCGGGCACGACATACATCGGCGCAAGGGCATCCATGAAATTGAAAGCCTCGACGATCTGCTCGCCATCCCACAGCTGGCTCTCGAGTGACGGGTAGAGAAAATCACCACCATGCAGCAGGCGTACGTCCCTGCCGTCCTGGCGCAATTCGCCAATAAGCGTCGTCACGCGCCCGAAGCCGCCACGGTTACCATCTTCAACCGCGTCGATACGGTAGGTGTCGTTCAGGTGCAGAAGCGTAAGCGACGGTACCATGTTGTTTGCCGGTCCCGGCGTGGCGCAGGCAACAAGCAGAATCTGCAGAAGAAGCAATAGCGTGCGCAGTCGAAACATGAGGTCGTCCTTTATCGGCTGGTTTCAGGATTTCGCCGTAGTGTGCATTGTGATTTCCCGGATTGCGACGCCGCACCCCGGATGCCGGCGCGCCCGGCAGCTCCCCATGGCGGCAGCCGTCCGCCTCGTGCTAACCTGAGCGGTCCCAAGTGCATGAATATCGGCCAGATTGCCGGAAATGCGACGACCCTGCGGAGTACCTTACGATCATGATCCGAACCGGACGCTCAATCCTCATAGCAGCCACCGCCGTAACGCTGGCTGGCTGTACCACGACGACCCTGCCCGAGGGACCATCCACACACCCCGGTATCGAATGGGTCCGCACCGCCGCCGAATTCGACGCTGCCTCGTTGCAGGCCTACGGCATGGCCGGACGGGCGCTGGAGGAAAAGATTGCGGATACGTCCTGGAGCGCCTTGCCGGAACAGACTGACGCTGCGCATTTGCCACCCGCCATTATCTACGACGTCGACGAAACGGTCGTCAGCAATGTCGACTTCCAGCTATCGTTCGTGCCGCCGTTTTCGGACGAAAAGCTGAATGACTGGAACGCCAACAACAAGGCTACCGCGATCCCGGGTGTCACGGAATTCTCAAGGAAAGCCCGCGACCTCGGCGTGACACTGTTCTTCGTCACCAACCGGCCCTGCATACCGAGCGACACGGATCCATGTCCGCAAAAGCCCGTGACGGTCGGCGACATCAATGAAGCCGGCATACCGGTGGATCCGGAATACGTCATGCTGTCGTACGAGCAGCCCGGCTGGAACAAAGAAAAGAAAAACCGGCGTGACGTCATTGCAGAGGAATACCGCGTCATCATGCTGATGGGCGACGACCTCGGCGACTTCATTCCCTGCTCGCGCCGCCGGGCCGTGACCCCTTGCGGCGAAGGCGCGACGATGGATAGCCGTAAACGCGCAACTGAAGAACACGGCGACTACTGGGGCAATGGCTGGTACATACTGCCGAATCCGATGCACGGATCCTGGACCACGGCGCGGCAGCCATGAACCGCGGCGACATCCGGCGCGATACCACCGGCCACTTTTCAGGTGCGTGACCAGCCATGAGCATCAGTGACCAGCAACTCGTCAACGCGGCGACAGCGGTTCGCAGCAACGCCTACGCACCATTTTCACGCTACACTGTCGGCGCCGCCGTCCTTGACGAGCACGGCGAGTTGCACGTCGGTTGCAATGTCGAGAACTCCTCGTTCCCGTGCGGCAGTTGTGCTGAAGCCGGAGCCATCAGCGCCATGGTCGCGGCGGGCGGCACGCGCATCGTCGCCATCGCGGCCGTCGGCGGACGCGACGCACTCGAGGAATGTGCGCCCTGCGGCAACTGCCGGCAGCGCATCAGCGAATTTTCCGACCCCAATACCCGCATCCTTACCCTCGACGTCGACGGCAAAATCCAGTCTGCCTCGATCGAGCAACTGCTTCCAGGCTCCTTCCGGCTCCACAGCAGCCGAGACAAATGACATAAACAACAAGGCCGGCACCTACATCAGCTAACCCGTCAGAACGTCAGCAACAAACCCGCCAGGGCCGCACTCATCAGGTTGGACAGCGAGCCCGCCGCGACTGCCTTAAGGCCAAAGCGCGCAATCAGTTCGCGCTTCTCCGGCACGAGGCTGCCCAGGCCGCCCAGCAGAATTGCAATCGATGACAGGTTGGCAAAGCCGCACAGTGCAAACGTCGTAACCGCACGCGTGCGTTCGGTCGCACCAGCCAGGTATTCGTCGAGATGACTGAAGGCAACGAATTCGTTCAGGATCAGTTTTTCACCGAATAATGAGCCGGCCGTTTGCGCTTCGGCCCACGGCACGCTGAGCAAATACATCAGCGGCGCGAATATCCAGCCCAGTATCTTCTGCAGTGTCAGGTCCTCGATACCGACCATGCCGGCGAGGCCACCCACGATGCCGTTGAACAGCGCAATCAGTGCGACAAACGCCACCAGCATGGCGCCGATGTTGACAGCCAGCCGCACACCATCGCCGGCTCCTACCGCCGCGGCGAGAATCACGTTCGCATGTTTGCTGTCTTCCACTTCGAGTCGGCTGGTGTCCCTGGTCACCGGTTCAAGCTCATCGTCCGGCATCAGCAGCTTCGCCATCAGCAGCCCGCCGGGCGCTGCCATGAAACTGGCTGCCAGCAGGTATTTCATCTCGGCGCCCATTAATACGTAGGCGGCGAGTACTGTCCCGGCAACAGACGCGACGCCCGATGTCATGACGGCGAACATCTGCGGCTCCGTCAGGCCTTTCAGATAGGGCCGCACAACCAGCGGTGCTTCCGTCTGGCCGACAAAGATATTCGCCGCCGCGTTCAGCGACTCGACCTTGCCGGTGCCGATAACACGCCGCAGCCCGCCGCCCACCAGCTTTACGATCCATTGCATGATTTTCAGGTGATAGAGCACCGACATCAGCGCCGAGAAGAAAATGATGATGGGCAGCACATTGACGGCAAAGCTGAAACCGACAGCCTCGGATGCCAGCGGCCCGAACACCATGTCTATGCCGGCCCTCGAGTAATCAATGACCGCCTGCACGCCTTTGCTGAGATTGAGAATCGCGGCCTTGCCCGGTTCGAAATACAGAACGAAGGCGGCGGTTACGACCTGCAACGCGAACGCCGCGCCGACGATGCGCGGATTGATTGCCCTGCGATTGCTTGACAGCAGTACCGCAATGCAAAGCAGGACGGCAATGCCCACAAGCCCGATCCAACGTTCTGACATGCTGTTCCCCCCGGAAACGATTCTTATGCGGACGTAGTACGCAGGATACCGGCTGAACCGGCGGCTTGCCCGTTATTCGGGCGTCAAAGTCCTGTAAATGACCGGGCGCTCGTCGGGACGCTCATCGCCGATATCGCACGCCCCGGCAAATAGCGCTGCCGCCCTGCTGGCCGCGTCGTCCGAGTCGGCGTGCACGACCGCAAGCGGCTCGCCGGCCCTGAACGCCGTTCCAACGGGCACGATCTCCGTAAAACCGGCCGCCAGGTCGAGCGTGTCACCCAGCGCGCGCCGGCCGCCACCCAGTTCGATGATTGCATTGCCGACCGCGCGCGTATCGACGGCTCGCAGATAGCCGGACCGTGGCGCCGCCACCGGCGCGCTGACCGGTGCCGCCGGCAACAGTTTTGCGTGGCGGTCCATGAGATCCACGGGCCCGCCGAGCTCCGCGACCATGACGCCAAAACGCTCGGCCGCCGCACCGGACGTGATGGCCGTTTCGACGCGCTGCATCGCCCGGTCCGCATCCGTTTCGAGGTTCGTCACAATCAGCATCTCGGCACACAAGGCGCGGACGACTTCATCAAGCCGCGGTTCCCTGGCGTCGTTCCGCAGGTATTGCACCGCCTCGGCGATCTCGACGGCATTACCGGCGCTGTACCCGAGTACCTCGTTCATGTCGGTAATCAGGGCGTGCACCGGCAGGCCGGCACTCCCAGCCGTCCCGATGATGCTGCGAGCCAATTCCCCGGCCCGCTCCAGCGTCGGCATGAAGGCGCCACTGCCCACCTTGACGTCCATGACCAGCGCTTCGAGGCCGGCGGCAATCTTCTTGGACAGGATCGATGCCGTGATCAGAGGCACCGATTCAACCGTGCCGGTAATGTCGCGGATTGCGTAGAGGCGGCGATCAGCCGGTGCCAGGTCGGCGGTCTGGCCGATGATGGCACAACCCGCTTTCCGCACGACACGCCGGAACACGTCGAAATCGGGTGTGGCGTTGTAGCCGGGAATGCTCTCCGCCTTGTCCGTCGTGCCACCGGTATGGCCGAGACCGCGCCCGGAAATCATCGGCACATAACAGCCACAGGCCGCGGCAATAGGCGCGAGCAGGAAACTGACCTTGTCGCCAACGCCCCCGGTTGAGTGCTTGTCGACGACGGGTCCGTCGAGGTTTTCGTCACGCCAGTCAAGCACGGTGCCCGAATCCGCCATTGCACGGGTCAGCATTCCTGCCTCATCGAACGACATCGAGTTCAGGAATATGGCCATCGCCAGCGCGGATACCTGTTCAGCGGGAAGGCTGCCATCCGCCAGGCCGTCGACGAGCATCCGGATATCCTCCCCGGTCAGCGCGCCGCCGTCCCGCTTCCTGCGGATTACGTCCGTGAACAACATCAGCGGCCCGCCGCTGTCGTCACGGGCCGAAAACCGCGCAGCGGCAGGTCGCTGCTGCGCTGCAGCCAGTTGTTCGCCGGATAGTGGCAGTTCCTGTCGATGACATGCAGTGTGTAGGCATGCCGCGACTTGGCGGAACGGTTCGGGCCGCTGAGGTGCGGCGCGCGGCCGTCGAAGATTACCAGCGTACCCGCTGGCGCCTCGGCCGGCAGCTTCCGTACTTCCGGAAACGGCGTGTCGTCGAGTGTTTCGGTGGCAAGTGTCGTGTCGCTGACCCTGTAGTTGCGCATCCTGAGCGGGCCCTTGTGCTGGCCCGGAATGAAGTACATGCAGCCGTTTTCCACCGTGGCATCTTCGAGCGCGAACCAGAAGCCGGTACAGGACTCCGGTTCAGTGTAGATATACGTCGAATCCTGGTGGCAGACGACCTCGCCGCCGATATGCGGCGGCTTGAAAATATACATCGACTGGATGATGGCTGGATCACCGATGTTGATGCTGTCAGCCGCGTTCGCCAGCATCACCGTGCGCGAGAAGCGGGCGAAATCCGGATCGAGATCGTGCATGGCGTGGCCGATCTTGTTCAGGCTGTGTTCTTTGGGCTGTCTCAGGTTGCCGTTGTCATCGAAGGCGTCGGCCTCGAGGAAAAAGCGGATCTTGTCGCCGGACTCGATGAAATAGCGGTCGCTGTACTGCGACTGCGAGGTCGTCGAGAATACGCTTTGCAGAGTTGACGGGTCGAAGGCGTCGACGAGCTCCAATGCGCTCGCGCGAAGCCTGGCGCACGCCTCCTTCGAGACAAAATCGCGCAATATGATTACGCCGGCATCGCGGTAGGCTCTCTGCATCTCGCCGGTCAGTCGCCCATCCGGCGGGGCGGCGAAAACAGGCAAGGATTCAACTACCGGACTAGCGGCCGGCATGACGGTCCTGTATTGCGCCAACCCGGCAGCGCTCTGTGGGTATGTCCATGAATTTTCGTCGCTTTGCCGGAGAGGTTAGAATGGCGCCCGTTGTGGCTGATCATACCTGTCAGGATTTGATAATGAACAAGACACTCCCCGTATTCAATGCCCTGCTCTGCCTGGCGCTGCTTGGCGCCTGTACACAAGCGGCGGACGACCCCGCGCCTGAGGCTGCCGCAGCGGATGAGCCAGGCACCGACCTGGTCATCGCCGGCGACTGGGTCGTCACGATGGACCGCGACGGTACGGTGATACGCGACGGTGCTGTCGCAATAGACGATGGCATCATCGTCGCCACCGGCAGCGCGGCCGAGATCAAGGCGGAGTACCCGGCGGCCGAGACGCTGCCCGGCGCGGGCCGTGTCGTCATGCCCGGGTTGATCAACGGCCATTCGCATGCTGCCATGACCCTGCTTCGCGGTGTTGCCGACGACCTGGCGTTGATGGACTGGCTCAACAACTACATCTTCCCCGCCGAAGTTGAGTTCGTCGATGCCGAGTTTGTGCGCATCGGCACCGAGCTCGCGTGCTGGGAGATGATACGTGGCGGCACGACGACGTTCGTCGACATGTATTACTACCCGGACACAATCGCCAGCGTCGTCGAGCAATGCGGGTTGCGCGCCTATATCTCGGCCACCGTCATCGGCCAGCGCAGCCCGGATGCCGAAGGCGCCGGGGATTCGATCGACAAGGGCCTCGCGTTCATTGACCGCTGGCAGGGGCGGAACAGCCGCATTACGCCGATTTTCGGCCCGCACGCCAATTACACCCTCGATGCGGACCAGCTGCGTGCGACGCGCGAGGCAGCCATCGAGGCCGGCGTGCCCATAAGCATTCACCTGTCGGAGTCGCCATTCGAGGTTGAATACTCAAAGCAGACTTACGGCACGACCAGCATCAAGCTGCTCGAATCGATCGGCTTTTTCGACGGCCCGACCATAGGCGCCCACGTCGTCTGGCCAACCGAGGACGAGATCCCGATCCTGGCCGAACGCGATGTCGGCGTCATACACAACCCGACATCGAACATGAAGATTGCCTCCGGGATCGCACCGGTTACCGAGATGCTGAGCGCCGGCGTCAACGTCGGGCTCGGCACCGATGGTGCCGCGAGCAACAATGATCTCGACATGTGGGAGGAAATACGGCTCGCCGCGTTCCTGCAGAAAGTTGACCGCATGGATCCTGAAGTGATGTCAGCAACGACAGTGCTGACGATGGCGACACGGGGCGGCGCCGAAGCCATCGGTCTCGAAGGCAGGATTGGTGAGCTGCGCCCGGGATTGCGTGCTGATGTCATCCAGGTGTCGTTTGATGACGTGCATTTCGTGCCGACCTACGACGTCATTTCGCACCTCGTCTATGTTGCCGATGAACAGGATGTCGTTTCGGTTGTCGTTGATGGCAAGGTGCTGATGCGTGACCGGGAGATGCTGACGATCGACACCAAACGCGTGGCGCGCGAGGCACAGGCGCTGGCCGATCGTATCCAGGATGCACTCGCCGCGCGCAATGACGACACGGACTGATAGCCGATGGGGTCAATATTCCGTCGTTTACCCGGAGCGCGGGTCCGGTCCGGCCCGGCCGCCAACCGCCGTAACCAGGAGCTGCCATGCACGCCATTCGCGTAATGACCGCTTGCACAGTGTTGCTTGCTGCCGCGCTGTCTGCCTGCGCTGCGCCGCCGGATCCGGTTGAGCCGATCACCTGGTCACCGGAATGGTTCCAATGCGACGGGCGCTTCGAATGCATCATCGTCTACGATGCCTGGTGCACCTTCACGTCCGTCAATGCCGGTCACTCACGCACATACGAGGACTGGACGCGCCAGGAAGTACGGCGGCTCGATGAACAAATGCCCTGCCCGCCCGCTGGCGACATGCCGGCCCCGGTCCCTGTGTGCCGGGCAAAAAAATGCGACGTATTGTGACGGTCGCCGAAACGGTTCTGCAACATCGGGGTTAAGACCGATGGCACTGATTTTGGGTCCGCAGGGGCGATCGGTGCTCCTCAGTGGCGACCTCGTCGTCGCGAGGCGCGCAGCGCCGTGGCGATCTTGTTTCGCAGGCGACTCTGCTAATCGGAGCGAGGTCGCCACGCCCTTCGGGCTCGCGATGACGAGGTCGCCGCAGTCAGGAAACTCTCTCCGTAGTCCATCGCATCGAGCCCGAAAAAGCGCGCCAGGCTTTGCCCGATGTCGGCGAACGATTCCCGGCCGCCGATCGAACCCGGAACAACACCGGCGCCATAGGCCAGTACCGGGATATGTTCGCGCGTATGGTCGGAGCCGGGCCACGTCGGATCGCAGCCGTGATCGGCGCAGATGACGAGCAGGTCTTCCGGGGCCAGTCGATCAATCAGTTCCGGCAGCCGCTTGTCAAAATACTCGAGTGCGTCGGCATAACCGTCAACATCGCGCCGGTGTCCGTAAAGCATGTCGAAGTCCACGAAATTCGTGAAGACGATCGAGCGGTCCGGCGCGTCGCCCAGCGCTTCCAGCGTCGCGTCAAACAATGCCGCATTGCCGGTCGCCTTGATCTTTTTCGTGATGCCCTGGTGCGCGTAGATATCGGCGATCTTGCCGATGCTGATGACCTCGCCGCCGCTGGCCACGAGTTTGTCCAGCACCGTGGGAGCCGGCGGCGCTGTCGTCAGGTCGCGCCGGTTGCCGGTCCTTTCGAAATTATCGCCGGCCGTGCCAATGAACGGCCGCGCGATCACGCGGCCGATGTTGTACTCATCGACCAGTTCACGGGCGATATCGCACAGCTCGTACAGGCGCTCGAGACCGAAAGTCTCCTCGTGGGCCGCAATCTGGAACACGCTGTCAGCCGACGTGTAGACGATGGGCTTGCCGGTTTTCATGTGCTCCTCGCCCAGTTCGGCGATGATGGTCGTACCGGACGAGTGGCTGTTTCCCAGCACACCGGGCAGGCCGGCGCGCTCGATCAGCTTCTCCAGCAGGTCAGGCGGAAACGTATTCGTCTTGCCGGTGAAATAGCCCCAGTCGAACAGCACCGGCACACCGGCGATTTCCCAGTGGCCGCTCGGTGTGTCCTTGCCGCTCGACAGTTCGGCGGCGTAACCGTAGGCACCGATGATGTCGACGTCGGTATCGGTCCCGGCAGGGTAACTCCCGGTGCTTTCCTTCGCCGCATGAAACAGCCCGAGCCGCGCAAGGTTCGGGAGCGCCAGGCCCTGCTTGCCGTGGTCGATACGGTGCTTTGCGATACTCCCGAGGGTATTCGCGCCAACATCACCGAATTGCGCGGCGTCGCCGGTGGCGCCGATGCCGAAGGAATCGAGTACCAGTATGACTGCCCTGCCCATGCCGTCCTCCGCGTGCGGCCGTGGCGACGCCTACTGGAACGTGAAAAACAGCCCCGCCAGCGTCGCACTCATCAGATTGGCCAGTGTACCGCCAATCACCGCCCGGAGGCCAAGCCTCGCGATGTCGCGGCGGCGGGTCGGCACGATGCTGCCGAGGCCGCCCATCAGGATCGCGATCGAGGCAAGGTTCGCAAATCCGCACAGGGCAAACGTAATTATCACCTGCGTTTGCGCGGACAGCGTTTCCTTGATCAGCACAAAGTTTGCGTAGGCGTAGAACTCGTTGATGACGAGTTTTTGCCCGATCAGCGATCCCGCTGCATTCGCCTCACTCCATGGCACGCCGAGCAGGAAGGCAACCGGCGCAAATAATTTTCCGAGCAGGAACTGCAGCGTCAGCTCTTCGAACCCGAACCAGCCGCCAATACCCGTCAGCAGGCCGTTTAACAGCGCGATCATTGCAACGAAGGCCAGCAGCATCGCGCCGACGTTCAGTGCCAGCGTAAGGCCGGTCGCGGCGCCATTGCCAATAGCCTCGAAAATGTTGACAGCCCGCTCGTCCTCGCCCGTCTCGTCAGGATCAAAGCTTGGTGCGCCGGTCGCGGTCTCCGGCAGCAGGATCTTGGCCATCAGCAGTCCGCCCGGCGCCGCCATGAAACTCGCCGTGATCAGGTACTTCAGATCCACGCCCATCGTTGCATACCCGGCCATCACTGCGCCGGCAATCGTCGCGCAGCCGCCGGTCATGACGGCGAAGAGCTCGGATTCGCTCATGCGCGCGAGGTAAGGCTTGACGACCAGCGGCGCTTCGGTGTGGCCGACGAAGATATTTGAGACGGCCGACATCGATTCCGTCTCACTGGTGCGCAACAAGCGGTGCAGCAGTCCGCCGAGGGTTGATACGACCCGCTGCATGATGCCGAGGTAGTACAGCACCGACATCAGCGACGAGAAGAATATGATGACCGGAAGCACGTTCAGCGCAATCGTAAAACCCAGGTTTTCCTTCGCCTTGTCGCCGAAGACGAACTCGATACCCTCGTTGCCGTAATTGATTACGTGCTGAACGCCCCTGACGACGGCTTCCAGCGCAACCTGGCCGTACGGCACATACATGATCAGCGCGGCGATCGTGATCTGCAGGAAAAACGCGGTGCCCACGGTGCGCAAGTTGATGGCACTGCGATCGGTCGAGAGCAATACGGCCAGCAGCAACAGGACGGGCACGCCGACGAATGCAATCATGATGACGACGTGTCCGTCGTCATTGCGAGCCCGCAGGGCGTGGCAATGTCGAGGATCTGGCTGAGCGGTAACCTGTGCGAGATCGCCACGTCGCTTCGCTCCTCGCGACGACGGAGAGTCGTGTGCGAGATCGCCACGGCGCTTCGCTCCTCGCGACGACGGAGAGTCGTGTGCGAGATCGCCACGTCGCTTCGCTCCTCGCGACGACGGAGGGTCGTGTGCGAGGTCGGCACCGATCGATTACCCTGGTGGCGTACAATCAGTGGTGGGGCGATTCGGGAACGAACGTACTTTCGCCAAAGAACTCGATACGCGTCAGGAACGTATAGTCACCTTCGACTGCCATCAGGCCGATCAGCACAAGTATTACGACCGGCGGCACGAGAATGGCAATCTGCAGTGCCCGCCGCTCCCATTTCATGTGCATGAATATGGCAATGATGAAACCGGCCTTCAGGAACATGAAGACCAGGATAAGGGTCCAGCGCAGGTAACCCTCGAACTGCATGTAATCGACCATGTAGGAAAAGAAACTGACGACGAACAACAGGCCCCAGATCCAGAAATAGATACTGAGCGGATGTTGCTGACCTTGTTCCTGCGCCATTCGACCGACTCCTGCTGTCATCTACCAGAGATAGAAAAACGCGAAAATAAATACCCAGACCAGGTCGACAAAGTGCCAGTAGAGTCCGGCAATCTCGACGATTTCATAGTTGCCACCGCGCTTTTCATAGAATCCGCGCCTGACACGGAACGCGACGACAAGAAGATAAATGACACCCGCCGACACGTGCATGCCGTGGAAGCCGGTAATCATGAAGAAACTCGCGCCGAACTGCGCGGCACCCATCGGGTTGCCCCACGGCCGCACGCCTTCCTCGACGATCAGCTTGGTCCACTCGAAGGCCTGCATGCCGACGAATGATGCGCCGAGTGCCGCGGTAGCAACCATCAGCCAGAACGTCTTGTTGCGTTCCTTGCGGTAACCCATGTTGACGGCCATCGCCATCGTGCCGCTCGATGTAATCAGGATGAACGTCATGATGGCGATCAGGACCAGCGGGATCGGGTCGCCGCCGAAACTCAACGCGAAAACTTCACTGGGCAACGGCCACGGATCCGGCGTCGAAATACGGACCTTCATGTAGGAAACGAGGACACAGCTGAAAATGAACGTGTCGCTGAGCAGGAATATCCACATCATTGCCTTGCCCCAGGGCACGTGGAACGCCTGCTTGTCGGAAGAGAAGTCCTGTACGACTCCGGCCCCTCCTTGCGGCAATATATCTCCCTTACTCGACAGCGCAGCTTCCGACATCGTCAATTCCCTTTCAGGTGGATAACAGCAAACCGAACAACACGATCCAGACCAGCAGCAGGTAGTGCCAGTACACCGTGCACAACTCGACGCTCAGTCGCACGCTCTCGGCACTGGCTCCCGAATATACCCGCACCATCGAGCGCGCCCAGACCCAGACGCCGCCCAGCAGGTGCAGGCCGTGCAGCGCCGTCAGCAGGTAGAAGAACGCGTTCGCCGGATTCGACGTCACGTATTGCCCGGAACCCTGCAGGCCGAGCCACGCGGCAAACTGCCCGCCGAGGAACAGCAGCGCGAAAATGCCGGCCAGCGTCAGGCGCATTTTTACCTGCCCGTCCCGGCCGCCCACCGCCGCATTGCGTGCCCAGTGATAGAACACGCTGCTCAGCACCAGGAGGCCGGTGTTGAGCCACAGCAACTGCGGGTCGGTCAGCGGCACCCAGTCGTTGGCCATGCGCATGCGGATCGTGTAGGCACTGATAAAAAGCGCAAACAGCGACGTTGCGACGGCAAGAAACGTCGTCAGGCCAATCGTCTTTGCATTGGCGTCGAGCGATGCGCCGCTGTCGGCATCGTCGGCCGCACTGGATACCCATGGCTGCAAATTGAAGGTCTGCTTCAGCAGCCAGCCGATCAGCGTCGCCATGATCGCCGCGAGAAAAACGAGCGTAATAGTCACTCGTGCTTGACTCCGTGTTCTCGGCCGACCGGGACCTCACTGGCCGGCACGGTTTGCGGCGTGAAGTCCTGCTCCTGCCCCGGCACGCTGTAGTCGTACGCCCAGCGATGCACTTCAGGCAGGTCGTGACCCCAGTTGCCATGCTTCGGCGGCGTGTCCGGCGTCTGCCACTCGAGCGTTGTAGCACCCCAGGGATTCGGACCGGCTTTCTTGCCATTGCGCAGGCTGACGATGACGTTGTAGAAGAACAGCAGTTGCGTCAGTGCCACGAAGATAGCCGAGATCGTGATGCTGGCGTTCAGGTCATGCGCCGATTCCGGCATGAAGTCGGTATTGCCCATCGCGAAATAGCGCCGCGGCACGCCGAGGAACCCGAGGTAATGCATCGGCAGGTAGATCGAATAGGTGCCGAGGAACGTCAGCCAGAAGTGCCAGCGGCCGATCGTCTCGTTGTACATCCTGCCGGTTATTTTCGGATACCAGTGATAGATCGCACCGAATACGACAAGAATGGGCGATACACCCATCACCATATGAAAGTGCGCGACGACGAAGTAGGTATCCGACAGCGGCAGGTCAACGACGACGTTGCCGAGGAAGATGCCGGTCAGGCCGCCGTGGATAAAGGTGAAAATAAAGCCGATCGCGAACAGCATCGGCACCCGCAAGTGGATATTGCCTTGCCACAACGTCAGCACCCAGTTATAGACCTTGAGCGCCGTCGGCACCGCAATGATCAGCGTTGTAGTTGCAAAGAAGAAACCAAAGTACGGGTTCATGCCGCTAACGTACATGTGATGCGCCCAGACGACGAAGCTTAAGCCCCCGATCGCGAGAATTGCCCAGACCATCATGCGGTAGCCAAAAATATTCTTGCGCGCATGCGTGGCCAGCAGGTCCGAGACAATACCGAATGCCGGCAGCGCAACGATGTATACCTCCGGATGGCCGAAGAACCAGAACAGGTGCTGGAACAGGACCGGGCTGCCACCGGTATGCGCAAGCTGGTCGCCGGCGGAAATCATCGCCGGCATGAAAAAGCTCGTTCCGACTGTTTTGTCGAGGAGCATCATGATGGCGCTGACGAGGAGTGCGGGAAACGCGAGCAGGCCAAGGACCGTGGCCATGAAGATGCCCCATACCGACAGCGGCATGCGCATCAGCGTCATGCCGCGGCAGCGCGCCTGCAGTACCGTCGTGACGTAGTTCAGGCCGCCCATCGTGAACGCGACGATAAAGACCGCGAGCGAGACAAGCATCAGGATGATACCCAGATCAACCCCCGGCGTGCCGGACGCGATGGCCTGCGGCGGATACAGCGTCCAGCCGGCGCCTGTTGAACCGCCGGGCACGAAGAAACTTGCCAGCAATATGATGACTGACACGAGGTAGACCCAGAAACTCAGCATGTTCATGTACGGGAACACCATGTCCCGCGAACCGCACATCAGTGGAATCAGGTAATTACCGAAACCGCCGAGAAACAGCGCCGTCAGCAGGTAGATCACCATGATCATGCCGTGCATTGTTACGAACTGGTAATACGACTCCGGCGTGATGAACGAGAACGAATCGGGGAAGCCCAGCTGAAGCCGCATCATTACCGACAGCCCCAGCGCCACGACGCCGACGAATATCGCCGTGATGGCGTACTGGATTGCAATGACCTTGTGGTCCTGGCTCCAGATATACTTGGTAATGAAGGTTTGCGGATCGTGGTGCTCGATCTCGTGATCACGATCAGCGATTGCAACGTAGGCCATCAGGCTCCCCTCGTCAGATGTCTCTGGCCGTCAACGG
>CAZLNH010000091.1:0-3715 GCA_964560775.1 uncultured Woeseiaceae bacterium
CCGCAGAACATCGTCATTGGCGGCGCTGCGGGGGCTGCGCCACCCGTGCTGGGTTGGACCGCCATCACGGGCGCGCTCGACCCGCATGCGCTTTTGTTGTTCTTGATTGTCTTCGTGTGGACCCCGCCGCATTTCTGGGCGCTGGCGATCCATCGCGCCGACGACTATGCGGAAGCCGAGATTCCGATGCTACCGGTCACGCACGGCATCGCGTTCACTGCGCTACAGACGCTGTTGTACACGATCCTGCTCGTGCTGGTGTCGGTGTTGCCGTGGCTCGCGGGAATGAGCGGCTACCTGTATCTCGGGGCCGCGCTGGTGCTCGGGGGGATATTCATGGCCTACGCGGTGAAACTGAAGTTCTTCCCGAACGACCGACTGCCGATGCAGACGTTCAACTTCTCAATCACTTACCTGATCGGGATTTTCGCGGCGCTTTTGATTGACCACTGGTTATTGAAATAAATGTGGGAGCGGCGCTTTTGCGCCGCGATTCATTTCAAGCGGCAAGAACGCCGCGCAGTTTCACCATCGCCTGCTTCTCAAGCTGGCGAATCCGTTCTGCCGACACGCCGTACTCGTCCGCGAGTTCCTGCAGCGTGGCTTTGCCATCCTCGCCGCCGAGCCAACGCCGCTCGATGATTGCGCGGCTGCGGTCGTCGAGCCCGGATAATGCGTTGCCGAGCCGGTCGTGGGCGACTGCCTCGGAATCTTCATGCTCAACCTGCAGGGCCGGATCCGCGCTGAAATCCTGCAGATACGCGGCGGGCGCCGTCCATGAATCGTCGTCGTCGCCCGTATCGGGCGCCGGGTCGAAGCTCACGTCGTAGCCCGACATGCGCTGTTCCATCTGCAAGACCGTCTTCGCGTCAACGCCGAGGTCGTCGGCGACCGCGTTCACTTCGTCGTTCGAGAACCAGCCGAGGCGTTTCTTCGAACTGCGCAGGTTGAAGAACAGCTTGCGCTGCGCTTTCGTCGTCGCGACCTTCACGATGCGCCAGTTGCGCAGGATGAACTCGTGAATCTCGGCCTTGATCCAATGCACTGCGAATGACACGAGGCGCACGCCGTGGTCGGGGTCGAAGCGCTTCACGGCTTTCATCAGGCCGATGTTGCCTTCCTGGATCAAGTCACCGAGCTGCAGACCGTAGCCCGAGAAGCCGCGCGCGACGTATACGACGAAGCGCAGGTGCGAGACCACCAGTTGCTGTGCGGCGCCGAGGTCGTCGTGGTCGCGGTATTGGACGGCGAGCGCATGCTCGTCGGCCGCGCTGAGCACCGGGATTGATTGCACCGCCTGGATGTAGGCCTCGAGGCTGCCCTGCGGGCCGGCGAGCGCGAGCGCCCGCGCCTGGGGCAGCGGCATCAACGGGTTCGTCTTGGCGTTCGCTTCAGTCATGGACGCTAATTCTAGCACTCCATCACATTGAGTGCCAAATGATGAAGTTCAGCAAAAACAAATAGATATAGCGATAACCTGGATTTGGTAAAATAGTCCGATACCGTACATACCCTGGAGAAGACCATGACCCGCGATTTGCTTCACGCTGGTTGGTACGAAGCGTTTTTGCAACCGAACGGTTCGTTCAGAGCTGCCTGTGTGCTGTTAATCGTCACCTTGGTAGCCGCAATTGGTTGGATAGTCTACTCAACCGGCGGCACTGCATATGTTTATGCGCACTCGATCTATGTGCCTATCCTGTTTGCAGCGATGGTTTTCAATGTACCCGGCGCCGTGCTGACAGCGCTGGTCGCCGGGTTGATGTTAGGCCCGTTCATGCCACTTTATGTTGATGGAAACATTCCGCAGGACACCATCAATTGGATATATCGGACTGGGTTTCTCGCCGTCATCGGAGCATTTGCGGGAGTATTGTTCAGCGCCCTTCAATCGCAGCTGACACGCATGCGTCGCCTGGCCTTCGAAGACGTTGAGACCCACTTGCCGAACCGCCTCTCGCTTGAAGCCGACGTCCGCCAGCGCATGTCGTCGATTGCCGACGATCACGGGCAGCGCCAGCTCTACCTCGTATCAATCCAGATATCGAATTACCAGCGCCTAGTATCGACGCTCGGGCCTGCTTTCGGTCGGCGGCTGTTAAAAGAGCTCGCCGGGGAGTTGGACAGCGTCGAACATGCCGCATACCGGCTCAGTACCGATTGCTTTGCGCTGCTTCTCAGCGACACCACGCGCATCAGCGCCGAAAATACCGTAGAACGGACATTGCGCATGTTGGCCCGGCCACGGATCGTCGACGACGTTCCGGTCCATGTCGATGCATCCGCAGGGATGGCGGCCGCTCCGATCCATGAATCCGATAATCCAGAAGGGCTGATCCGAAAGTGCATCCAGGCGCAGAGAATCGCGCGTGAGACAGACCGTTCTTGGCGGGCATACGACCGGGAGCGAGACGAGGCCCAGCAGCAATCACTCGCGATGCTGGGCGATCTTCGGCCGGCACTGGACAGGGGCGAGCTCGAACTTCATTACCAGCCGAAGGTCAATGTCGCGACGGGCGAGGTTGCGGGTTTCGAAGCGCTAATCCGATGGCGGCATCCAGAGCGCGGAATGGTGCCTCCTGGAATGTTCATTCCCGGCGCGGAACAAACTGGGCTGATCCATCCGCTCACGCGCTGGGTCCTTGAATCCGCCCTCAATCAGTTGCGGCATTGGCGGGACCAGGGGATTTCTACGAAGGTCGCAGTGAACCTCTCCGGGCGGAATCTCATGGACGCTGCGTTCCTCGGTTGGGCGCTTTCGCTCATCGACGAATATGAACTCGCACCCGGTTCAATCGAGTTCGAACTCACCGAGAACAGCCTGTTTTCCGACGCCAAAGGGATGGTCAATGAGCTGGCGTCCCTTCGCGATGCACGCATCGGACTCGCAATCGATGACTTTGGAACCGGGTATTCCTCGCTGAGTTACCTCGAACAATTGCCGGTGACCGCTTTGAAAATCGATCGGTCCTTCATCGCAAAGCTCGAGGACCGTGATGGGACCTCGGCAAAAATCGTAAGGGCGAGCATCCATCTCGCACAGAATCTGGGGATTCGCGCGGTCGCCGAAGGCGTCGAGACCGCCGGAGTGGTTGATGTACTTGCAGACCTCGAATGCGATGAATTGCAAGGGTATTTTTGCGCGCGACCGATGCCCGCAGCCGAAATCGGGCCGTGGTGGACCGCGAACGGCGGTGTTTGGTCCAGTTAACTCGGTTCGATTTCGTCGAGGTGCTGACCGACCGCGATCCACGACCCGGCCCACGCGAGCAGCGCACCGACCGCGACGAGGCCGACGAAGCCGCCGACACCGAGTCCGGCGAGTGTGAAGTTCGATCCATAAAGTCCGGCCAAGCGCGCGACCGGACCCTCCAGCGCGAGGCGTGCGATGCCGAGCAGCACCGCGGCGACGAGACCGCCGCCGACGCCGTACCAAAATCCGGTGTACAGGAATGGACGGCGGATAAACGCGTCCGAGCCGCCGATCAATTTGGTGACCTCGATTTCCTGGCGCCGGTTCTGGATGTCGAGCCGGATCGTATTGCCGACGGTCACCGCGACTGCGATGCCAAGTAGCAGCGCGACGACGAGGATTGCGCGCTGCGCAATCGCGACGAGCGCGAACAGGCGCTGCAGCCACTGCGTGTCGAGCTGCACGAAATCGACAGCCTGCGCGCGCTCGATCTCATCGATGAGCGGCTGCAGCTGTCCGGGG
>CAZLNH010000092.1:0-8435 GCA_964560775.1 uncultured Woeseiaceae bacterium
CACTGACTGATGCCGGCCGGAGGATCCGCGCCTGGATTATAGAAACACCGTTACCGGACCGCCTGAGCCAGGCCCTCGATGCAGCCTGGGACGAAATGACGGCGGGCCAGGACATAGCGGTAGCCGTCCGCTCGTCAGCCACCGCCGAGGACCTGCCGGACGCCTCCTTTGCCGGCCAGCAGGAAACCTTCTTGAACGTGCGCGGCCGCGACCATTTGTTCGACGCCATTCACCAGGTGTTTGCATCCCTGTTCAATGACCGTGCTATTTCTTACCGCGTGCACCAGGGTTTCGACCACCGGCTGGTCGCGCTGTCGGTCGGCGTTCAGCACATGGTGCGCAGCGACCTGGGTGCGGCGGGTGTCATGTTCACGCTGGATACGGAATCCGGGTTTCGCGATGCGGTTTTCATTACCTCGTCCTATGGCCTGGGCGAGACCGTCGTGCAAGGCGCCGTGAATCCCGACGAATTCTATGTATACAAGCCGGCACTGGCCGCTGGGAAATTCCCGATACTCAGAAAAAACCTGGGCAGCAAGGCCATCAAGATGATCTACAGCGACAAACTGGAGCCCGGCAAGACCGTCGCAACGGTAGACGTCGACGAGATGGACTCTCGCCGGTTCTCGCTGACCAACGATGAAATCCTCGAACTGGCCCGCTCGGCTGTAACTATCGAGCAACATTACGGCCGTCCGATGGATATCGAATGGGGAAAGGACGGCGAGGACGGAAAACTCTATATCCTGCAAGCCCGCCCCGAGACAGTACAGAGTCGCAGCGGTAACACGATTCAACGCTACCAGTTGCAGGGCGCCTCGCGCATCCTGAGTACCGGCCGCAGCATTGGCCAGAAGATCGGCTCGGGCAAAGCGCGAATCATTCGTGATGCCGGCGAAATGAACCGCGTGCAACCGGGTGATGTCCTGGTATCCGACATGACGGATCCGGACTGGGAGCCGGTCATGAAACGTGCTGCGGCAATCGTCACCAATCGTGGCGGCCGTACCTGCCACGCGGCGATTATCGCCCGTGAATTGGGCATCCCCGCCGTGGTCGGCTGCGGCGACGCCACAACATCCATTGCGGATGGCACTCCGGTAACCGTCAGTTGCGCCGAAGGTGATGAAGGCTACGTCTACGAGGGCATACTCGATTTCGACGAAAGCGAAATTGTTCTCGATGATCTGCCGGAGATCCCCGTAAAGCTGATGATGAATGTCGGCAATCCCGACCGAGCCTTCAGTTTTGCCGCTATACCCAACCATGGCGTCGGCCTCGCGCGCCTGGAATTCATTATCAATCGCATGATCGGCGTCCATCCCAATGCATTGCTTGATTACGATTCGCTCGATGCCGACGTCAGAGCAGCAGTTGACGAACAGATTGCCGGCTATGCCGATCCTGAAACATTTTTTGTCGACAAGCTTGCCGAGGGCATCAGTACGATTGCCGCCGCTTTTGCTCCGGAGCCCGTGAACGTCCGCACATCCGATTTCAAGTCGAATGAGTACGCGAACCTGATTGGCGGCGAAGGGTACGAACCCAAAGAAGAGAATCCGATGCTTGGTTTCCGCGGTGC
Source organism: uncultured Woeseiaceae bacterium (assembly GCA_964560775.1). Classification (GTDB taxonomy): domain Bacteria; phylum Pseudomonadota; class Gammaproteobacteria; order Steroidobacterales; family Woeseiaceae; genus Woeseia. Next base: position 1,583 of record CAZLNH010000092.1, read on the forward strand.
CGGACGCTATGTCGCCGAGAGCTTTCGGCCGTGCTTCGATATGGAATGCCGTGCGCTATTGAAGGTCCGCAACGAAATGGGACTGACCAACGTGCAGATCATGATTCCGTTCGTGCGCACCGTAAACCAGGCGAAGCAGGTGATCGATATCCTTGCCGGTGCCGGCCTCAAGCGGGGCGAAGACGGATTGCGCATTATCATGATGTCGGAACTGCCAACCAATGCCCTGCTCGCGGATCAGTATCTCGAGTATTTCGATGGCATGTCCATCGGTTCCAATGACATGACGCAGTTGACGCTCGGCCTGGACCGCGATTCCGCCCTGGTTGCCGATGTATTCGACGAACGAGACGACGCCGTCAAGGCGATGCTGTCGATGACGATCAAGGCATGCCGTGCACAGGGTAAATACGTCGGAATCTGCGGTCAGGGGCCGTCCGACCACCCCGACCTCGCGATGTGGTTGCTGAACGAAGGCATCGAGAGCATGTCGCTCAACCCGGACAGCGTCATCGAAACGTGGATGATGCTTGCAGGCAAGTCTGTCTGAGTCGGCTTAGCCTCAATCGCGCTTGCGTTAGGCCCGCAGGGGGTGCCGGTGCTCCTCAGAGTCCGCTAACTGAGTAAGCGCTATTGGCCTACGCGCAGATTTTGGCTAGAAGCGTTCGTACCGTGAGCCGCGCTGCCAGCGTATGCGGGGCAGGAAGATGCCGAGCAACATGCCGGCGAACAGAACCGATGCGCCGGCGATGAACCAGTTGCGATTGCGCTTGCCGCTCAGTTCCTCGTTCTCCTGTTCCAGCGTACTGACGTTGATTTCCGCATTTGTCAGCTGCTGTTGCAGCTGGCGATTCTGTTCATCGATCGCCAGCACGTCTGCCGCGGTGCGGCGGATTTCCTCGAGTTCTTTCTGCAGCACTTCTTTTTCACGCTCGAGCGTGTTCACACGTTGAGTCGCCTGCTGATGCTGTCCGCGGATTGCGGCAAGCTGTTGTGACATGCTGGAGCCTTCCGCGCTCGCCTCCGTGAGTTGGCTCGTCAGCGCTTCCAGCTGCTGCCGCGCGGCAGGTTCGGACATCAGGTAGCGGGTGATGACCCAGCCTTCTGTCCCGCCGGCAGTACGTACACGTGAGTAACCAGTCTCCGGATCCCGTTCGAGTACCTCGACCTGCGAGCCGCTTGTCAGCATCAGCTGTATCGCGTTGTTGGTGGTTGGCCCTGTTCGAACCATCACTTCGAACTGGTCGCTGATCCACGCTGGCGCCGCATTGGCCTGCGGCAGCGCAGCCAGGGCCAGAATCAGCAATCCGGCTGCCTGCAGTAGTCGTCTCATCGTATAGGATCCGTTTGCCCAATCGCACAACGCGTAACTATAAGACAATGTCGAACGAGTTGAAATGCACCATTGCAACGATGGCCACAGTCCGGTCATCTCACCGATTGGCGGGATTCTCGGGCAGCACAGTTCGCACAAGGGATTTTCCGATCGAGCGGAATACCTTAAGTGTATTGCCGAGTGAGGAAAATCCCTTGTGCGGACCAAGGGCAAGCGAGAATCCCGCCAATCGGTGAGATGTCCGGGCTAGGCCCAAAGTGTCGCAATTTTGCGCCACACGGCAATGAAGTTGTTTGCCGGCATCGCTATGAGGCTGCTGCGCTCCATGCCTGCACTTTGAGCCAGTTGATCCAGCCATTCGATATTGCGAATGGCCATGCCCTGGCCGCGACTTTGCAGCGTTGCATCGAACTCTGCGTTGCTGTCACTGGTGAAGTCGCCATTCAGCCGGAACGGGCCGTACAGGCAAAAGCGGCCGTCCTCGGGCAGCAGCCGCCCGACGAGCGCGATCATGGCCTGAACGGCCTCCAAATCCATGATATGCGCCGTATTTGCGGAAAACACCGCGTCGTATTCACCGTCGGGGTCCGGGTCGGTCCGCACATCGAGTGCCACGGGATCGCGCAGGTTGGGCAACTCCGCTGCCGCGCACCACGAGCGAATTCCGGCATGATTGTCCGCGACGTCACTCGTCTGCCACGTCAGGTGTGTCAGTTGCCCGGCCAGGTACGCGGCATGCTGCCCGGTACCGGAACCGATCTCGAGGACGCTGCTACGGTCCGCAAACTCGTCGCGCAATACCTCGAGGATCGGCTCGCGGTTGCGCGATGTCGCCGGCGCATCGGGACATTCCGCTTTCATAAATGCAGCTGCGCTTCTTCGCCAAGCAATGTCTCGCGGTAGTACTGTAGCTCCGCGATGGAATCGCGGACGTCACTTAGCGCGCGGTGTGACGACTCTTTTGCGAAACCGCCTGCGACTCCAGGCGCCCACATCTGCGCGAGTATTTTCAATGCCGTTACATCGAGATTCCGATAGTGAAAGTAGGCTTCGAGCTCTGGCATCTGGCGTGCCAGAAAACGCCGGTCCTGGCAAATGCTGTTGCCGCACATCGGCGACGTATTGGGCGGCACGTGGGCAGCCAGGAACTCAAGTGTCGCCTGTTCCGCCTCGGCGATACTGACATTGCTGGACAACACGCGCTTCGTCAGCCCGGATGAACCGTGATGGCGGGTATTCCAATCGTCCATCGCGTCCATGACGGCCGCCGGCTGCCGGATTGCTATTTCCGGTCCCGTGGCAATCTCATTCAGGTTGCTGTCCGTCACGATCGTTGCAATCTCGATAATCTGGTCGCTGTCCGTAGCGAGACCGGTCATTTCGAGGTCAATCCAGATCAGGTTTCCGGTGCCGGTTTCGGCTACGCCATCGCTCATTCCCAACTCGCCGCTCCAGGTCATGCCAACAGTCAGCTAGTGTACCAGCGGCAGACGGTGCAGCGGCAGATGGTGCAGCGACAGTCGGCGCGCGGCATACTTCGCTCCCATGACAAACCCCTCCAATGGCAAAGCAGTCGTCATCGCCGCATACGGGCGCCGCGTAACTCTGCTGCTCGACGATGGCCGCAATGTCAGTGCGCGGATACGCGGACGCAAGCTGCAGGCCGTCTGCGGGGATCTTGTGCACGCTACACCGATACCCGATGAACCGGACTGGCTGATTGAGGCCATCGAGCCGCGTGACAACGAGCTGACGCGCCCCAACATGCGCGGCAAGATCGAAATCCTGGCGTCCAACCTGAGCTTGCTCGCGGCCGTAAGCGCCGACCCGCCACAGCCGGACTGGTACATCATCGATCGCTACCTGTGCGCGGCAGAACTGATGCGGATCGATGCAATCGTCGTATTCAACAAGGCGGACGATGGCAATATGCCGGATGCCTACCGCGATGAACTGCAGAACTATCAGCGCGTCGGTTACCCGGTGATCACCTGCAGTGCGGTTAACGGCGCGGGACTCGATGATCTTGCCGAGGCGCTCAGTGCGAGCACTTCGATCATTACCGGGCAATCCGGCGTTGGCAAGTCAACACTGATCAACGCCCTGACCGGCGGTCAACAACGAACCGCCGACGTTTCAACCGGCAGCGGCGAAGGCCGGCACACAACTGTTACCGCTGTAATGCTGCCGCTGCCCAACGGCGGATCCGTCATCGATTCCCCCGGTGTGCGCGACTACGCACCGGCGATCGACACACCGGCCGATGTCGAACACGGCTTTCGCGAAATCCGCGAGACCGGCTTGCAATGCCGCTTCAGCGATTGCCGCCACCGCCACGAACCCGGCTGTGCCGTCAAAGCGGCGGTCTTTGACAATAAAATCAGCGAACGGCGTTACGAAAGTTTCCGCCGCATGCTCGGCATGACAGAAAAACACGAGCAGAGCCGCTACTAGCGTACGTCGATGCGGCAGCCTCGGAGTAGCACCGGTAGCCCCTCCGGGGAGGCCTTTGGGGGGAAATAAAGCGGACCGAAGGGAGCCATTCCCCCAAAGGCCTCCCCGGAGGGGTTACCGGTGCGGCGGGAGCTTTGGTGGTGAAGTAAGTACGATTGTTACTAACCCGGCGGCCAGTCCATGCGCCGGCCGCCCAGCACATGGAGGTGCACGTGGAATACGCTCTGCCCGGCCCCCTCATTGCAGTTCATTACAACCCGGTAGCCGTCCTCTGCGATGCCGTCCTTCTGCGCAACCTCGGCCGCCGCCAGGAACAGAGACCCGATGGTGTCGACGTCATCTTCGGTCAGGTCGTTGATTGTAGCGACATGCTTGCGCGGGATAATCAGCACATGTGTCGGCGACTGGGGATTGATGTCCCGGAATGCAATAAGCCGATCATTCTCCAGGACAATATCGGCATCAATATCGCCGCTGACAATTTGGCAGAAAAGACAGTCTTTATCGGTCATAAACCTGCTCCAGTTATAGCGAGGCCGCACCAGCCCTGTTCCGGGCTAGTCTATGACACGGCGGCCAAAAAATGCATGCGACAGCGTACCACCATCAACGTATTCGAGCTCGCCTCCCAGTGGTATGCCATGTGCAATCCGGCTTGCGGATACGCCATACCGCGCCGCCATCGTAGCCAGGTAGTGCGACGTCGCATCGCCCTCGACCGTGGGATTCGTGGCAACAATGAGTTCCTTGACTTCTTCGGCGGCGAGCAAGGATTCAAGTGCATCGAGGCCAAGTTCGCCGGGGCCGATGCCATCAAGCGGTGAGAGGTGTCCCATCAGGACGAAATACAGTCCGCGGTAACCGGTTGCATCCTCCACGGCCATGACGTCGGCAGGCGATTCAACAACGCACAGCAGCGCGCGATCACGTCCACTCGCCGAACAAATGTTGCAAAGATCGTGCTCGGTGAACATGCGGCAACGGCTGCAGTGCCCGATGCTGGCCACTGCATCGCTCAGTGCCGCCGCGAGTTTGCTGGCGCCGTCACGGTCCCGTTCGAGCAGGTGAAAGGCGATGCGCTGCGCGGTTTTGCGCCCGACGCCAGGCATGCAGCACAGCGCCTCGATCAGACGCACCAGCAACGGTGAGTAAGCCAAGCCGCGTAACTCGCTAGAACGGCAGTTTCATGCCCGGCGGCAGGTTCATGCCGGACGCCATACCCGAGAACTTCTCCTGTACAGTCTCTTCGACGCGCCGGACGGCATCATTGAATGCAGCGATGATGAGGTCTTCCAGCATGTCCTTGTCGTCGCCCAGCAGTGAACTGTCGATATCGAGGCCCTGTACTTCGTGACGGCAGGTCATCGTGATCTTTACCATGCCGGCGCCGGATTCACCCGTTACCGTCAGGCGCGCCATTTCCTCCTGCGCTTTCTGCATGTCGGCCTGCATCTTTTGCGCCTGCTTCATCAGCTGGCCAATCCCACCTTTCATTGATCACTCCTGATGTTCTGTGAACTGCCTTTGACCGCTTCCACTGAGTCCGCGTTCAATGTTGCGCCAAACATATCCTTCAGGGCGCGGACATTGGGGTCCGACTCCAGCGACTCGCGCGCGGCGGCGACTTTTTCATCAGCCTTGCGCGCCTGCTCCTGAAGCGGAGTTTCGCTGCTCGCCGTGCCGATGACTATCTCAACACGCAACCTCTCGCCAAAATGCTGCGACAGGGCTTTGCCAATCGCATCCTGGCGCGACCGGGTCAGCATCGTGTCCGACCGGCCGTCCAGAGACAGGTGCACGGTATCACCGTCCCGGCGCAGGAAGGCGCAATTGCTCGCCAGCAGCCGGGTCAATCCGGACAATCCCAACTCGTCGATCAGTGCCGACCAGTCGGGCGTCTGCCAGGCTGCCTTGGCGGACACGGGCGGTGCGGCAGACGCTGGCGGTACGGCGGAAGCCTGCGCCTGCGCGCCGCGCGCCGGTTCCGCCCGGGACGGCGTTCGCGCGCGCCCTTGTGGCGGCGCCGCCGGGGCCACCGGCGCATCCGCCGGCCGGAACGCCAGCATGCGCAACAACGTCATTTCCGTGCCGCTGCGCGGATCCGGGGCGAGGTGCAGGTCACGCCGCCCGAGCAAGGCCGTCTGGTAGAAGAGCTGAACATCTTCCGCGGACATGCGTTCCGCAAAATCCTTCAGCTGCCGCTCGTCTAGTTCGTCGTGCAGGTCGCTCGCGCCGATCATCTGGTACACGGCAATACGCTGCAGCATCCGCGCCATGTCATCCAGCAGGCGCCCGTAATCCGGAAATTGCTCGTCGATGGCGGCAATCGCCTGCAGCAGGCCGGCGCCGTCCCCGTCCGCAAGCAGTGACAGCAGCCCGGTGACGTGCTCACGGTCGATCGTGCCCAGCATAGTCGCAACAGCGGCGGATTCCACCGCTCCGCCGCAATAGGCAATGGCCTGGTCGAGCAGGCTCAGTGCATCCCGCAGGCTGCCGTCCGCGGCGCGCGCGATCATCGCCAGCGATTCCGTGTCAGCCTCAACACTTTCCTCGCCGCAGATAAACTCAAGCCGCTCGCGGATCAGGTCGGGCGTCAGCCGTTTCAGGTTGAACTGCAGGCAGCGCGACAACACCGTGACCGGCAGCTTCTGCGGATCGGTGGTTGCGAGCAGGAACTTGACGTGCGGAGGCGGCTCTTCAAGCGTCTTCAACAGCGCGTTAAAGGAACTCTTTGACAACATGTGCACTTCGTCGATCAGGTAGACCTTGAAGCGGCCGCGGGCCGGTGCGTACTGCACGTTATCGAGCAGTTCCCGTGTGTCGTCGACCTTGGTCTTCGACGCGGCATCAACCTCGATCAGGTCCACAAAGCGTCCCTGGTCGATCTCCTGGCAGGCGCTGCACTCGCCGCACGGCGTTGCCGTAATGCCGTTGTCGCAGTTCAGGCACTTGGCCAGGATGCGGGCAATCGTCGTCTTGCCGACGCCGCGGGTACCGGCGAACAGGTACGCATGGTGCAGGCGCTCGCTGTCCAGCGCATTGCTCAGCGCTTTGAGCACATGC
>CAZLNH010000093.1:0-6058 GCA_964560775.1 uncultured Woeseiaceae bacterium
GCCGCCCGACGCGGCCTTGACCGTGATGTCTTTCGCGCTGATTTCCGACACGCTTTCAATGTCGAAGCGGCGCTCAATAGAACGGCGTATATCGGCGACTGTCGGGTTCTGGCCGTCAAATTCCTGTTTTACGCCGGAGACGACCCCGGCCACCTTGAGATAGTTGAGGTAGACGGGTGTCAGTTGTATAGCCGCGAACGCAAACATGCCGATAAAGATTGCCAGAATGATAAAGCCCAGCGTCGTGATGCCGCGCTGGCGGTGGGCAAGCGGCACGGACCGTGCCGGTATGACTGTGGAACTGCGCTGCTTCAGGCTGCTCATGCTGTTCTCCGTGCCAGGCCGGGCGCTTCCCGCCCCTTTGTCGACAGGCGGCTCAAGGTAGCTGATTTTGAACGTCATTTCAGTGATTTACGACACATTTGCACATTGTCTCTCAATTGGCACTTACTTGAGTATGCACGGACGCGCGGGTATCCGGCATCCCTTGTGGGGGGTCCGTTGGGGGAAATAAAGCGGACCGACGGGAGCCATTCCCCCAAAGGACCCCCCGCAGGGGATGCCGGTGCGGCGTTTCAGTAAGTAACATTACCGGTCCCTCCTATTCTATCCGGTCACCGATCCTGTCCCAGCGGGGCCATTTCAGTCCATCCATGTGCATCCAGATTCGAACTGCCTCGCCGACCAGGTACGACTCTGGAACCGCTCCGATGAAGCGGCTGTCGCGGCTGTTGTCGCGATTATCCCCCATCATGAAGTAATGCCCCTCGGGCACGACATAGGTCCCTGCATTGGAAGTATTGTAAGGGTTCGCAATCAAAATGGAATGTTCCCGCGAATCCAGCATCTCGGTATAACGCGCCATGCCGTCATGAAGTGGATCGTCCGCATCCGGTGCCAAGGCTGCTTCCTCGCCGTTTATGATCAGTTGGTGACCGCGATAAACGATATGGTCCCCCGGCAAGCCAACAACCCGCTTGATATAGTTGACATCGGGATCTGATGGCAGTCGAAACACTGCGACATCACCGCGCTCCGGCTCACCGGTTTCGATGAATTTCTTTTCGATCACTGGCAGCCGCAAGCCGTACGCATACTTCTTGACAAAAATAAAATCGCCTTGCAGCAGCGTCGGCATCATCGAGCCGGATGGAATTCGAAACGGCTCGAAGATAAACGAACGAATTACCAGCACCAACAACAGTACCGGAAAGAACGAACGCGAATATTCGACAAGAGTTGCGAGGCCACCGCTCACCTCTCTGTCCCGTTTTCGCAGGACGAAGTGGTTATAAGCAACCACTGCACCGCTGATGACGGTCAGAACGGTCAGTACCAATGCCAGATCAATATTCAAATCACTGTCTCACTTGTCAACGCGCAAAACCGACAGAAACGCTTCCTGTGGAATCTCGACGGAACCGATCTGCTTCATGCGCTTTTTACCGGCCTTTTGCTTCTCAAGCAATTTGCGCTTGCGGGATACGTCGCCACCGTAGCATTTCGCTGTCACATTCTTGCGCAGGGCCTTCACCGTGCTGCGTGCGATGACGTGGCTGCCGATCGCCGCCTGGATCGCAACATCGAACATTTGCCGCGGTATCAGTTTGCGCATTCTGTCAACCAGGTCTCGCCCGCGATGCTGCGCATTCGCCCTGTGGACAATTATCGATAAAGCGTCGACGCGCTCCTTGTTGATCAGGACATCCAGGCGGACAAGGTCCGCTGGCTGGAACCGCTCGAAATGGTAATCGAACGATGCAAAACCACGACTGACCGATTTCAGCCGGTCGAAAAAGTCCAGTACAACCTCGGCCAGCGGCATTTCATATTCCAGCGCAACCTGTCTGCCGAGGTAGCGCATCTGCCGCTGGACACCGCGCTTTTCGATACACAGTTTGATCACCGGACCGACATGTTGTTCCGGGACCAGAATATTGGCAACGATGATAGGTTCACGCAGCTCCGTCACTTCGTTGGATGGCGGCAACTTTGAGGGGTTGTCGATGTAGACCAGCTCGCCACTGGTCTGTTCGACCTCGAATATGACAGTCGGCGCCGTCGTGATCAGCTCGAGGTTATATTCACGTTCTATACGGGCCTGCACAATCTCCATGTGCAGCATTCCCAGGAAGCCGCAGCGAAAGCCAAAGCCGAGCGCGGCCGATGTTTCCGGTTCGAAATGCAGCGCAGCATCGTTGAGGCGCAGTTTTTGCAGCGCTTCGCGGAAATTTTCATAATCCTCGGTGCTGACCGGAAACAAACCGGCGAATACGCGAGGCTGCACCTGTTTGAAGCCTGGCAGCGGCTTTTCGCAAGGTCTTGCCGCCAGTGTCAGCGTGTCGCCGACCGGGGCACCGTAAATATCCTTGATACCGGCGATGACAAAGCCGACTTCGCCGGTGTCGAGCATGTCCCTGTCGGTCATCTTCGGAGTGAAACTGCCCACACGATCCGCGTTGTAATCACGGCCTGTCGACATGACGGTAATTTTGCTGCCCTTTCGCAGCCGCCCGTGCACCACGCGTACCAGCGATACGACGCCGACATACTTGTCGAACCACGAGTCGATTATCAGTGCCTGCATCGGCCCGTCGGGGTCACCCGACGGCGGCGGCACGAGCGTGACGATCTGTTCGAGCAAGTCCGGAATGCCAAATCCGGTCTTGGCGCTGACCAGCACCGCATTGGTCGCTTCGATGCCGATTATGTCTTCTATCTCGTGCCTTACTTTGTCGGGGTCGGCCGCATCGAGGTCTATCTTGTTAAGTACCGGCAGGACCTCGAGACCCATGTCGATGGCCGTAATACAGTTGGCAACGCTTTGGGCCTCCACGCCCTGCGCGGCATCGACAACCAGCAGCGCCCCTTCACACGCGGCCAGCGACCGCGAGACCTCGTAGGAAAAGTCGACATGGCCCGGCGTATCGATGAAATTGAGCAGATAAGTATTGCCGTCGCGGGCCGGATAATTCAGCGAAACACTGTGCGCCTTGATCGTAATGCCCCGCTCCCGCTCGAGATCCATCGAATCGAGCACCTGCTCGAGCATTTCGCGCTCCTGCAGGCCGCCGCACAGCTGGATAAAACGGTCCGCGATGGTGGACTTGCCGTGATCAATATGGGCAATGATTGAAAAGTTTCGGATGTGTTTCATGGACGGGGGAATTTGGGTTAGGGGCCCGGGGTGGCCAGCGGCCTGCGGCCAGCCGCGAAGTATATACGGTTCAGGCGCCCGGTTGCGCCCCGATTCCGGGTCCTTGCGCATCGAGCACGCGTTCAAGTGCCTGCGTATCAAGATGGTACTGGCATACCGTCCGGCCGTTCAGGGCCAGGACAGGCACGCGCTTGCCGTATTGCTCGCGCCAGTCGTCGCGCGTGTCAACGTCGCATATCTCGAGGTCCGCCCGGCCCCGGAGCAGCGGCAGCAGTGCTTCGATCATCAATTCGCACAAGTGACAGCCCTGGCGGCTGTAGACGATCAGCAAAGGCCTGGGGGATCTGGCGTCGGTCGCAGAGGTCACGCCGGATCGCCGCCACGCGCGGGGCCGGCAGCAATGGAGGGTACAAACTGTCGCAGGCAATCGGTGGCCGCGAGCCGCCGCCGTCCCCATGCCACGGCAAGGCCGATGCCGGACAATGCCAATCCCGCCAGGACCGGGTCCGACAGGGGGCCGAACAGGAATGCAGCAAAAGCCGGTATCGCGGTCATTGCGAGGAGCGGCATGCCGTAGACCAGCCACGACGCGCCCAGTAGATCCCTGGGCCGCAATTCGAGACGCACCCGGTCGCCGCACGCCAGATCGAGACCGGCGGGGACCTCAACTTCAAACTGGCGCTTGCCGGGCGCGGGGCTCAGTAATCCGGCGCCACAGCCGCGGCCGGCGGCGCAGCGCGCGCAGGCAACACCGGCATCGACGACCACGGTGGCGCGGCGGCCGTCCAGTCCCGAAATCTCGCCGGTCGGTTGCATCATCCGCGGGTTATTCCCGGCGCATCGAACTCGCGATTCGCTGCACGGTGATCGCCGGAACCTCGCCGACTGCCGTTACCTGGCGTTCGCCGACAACCGTGGTGTAGGAATTGGCGGCCCCGACGCTGAAACGCTCGGCCATACTGTTGTCGTGATGGTCGGCGATAAACACGGACACGGTGGCCAGGCCGTCGCTGTAGACGATGTGGGTCACCGGTGCGTCGTCGCCCGGCATCTGTTCCGTGCGCGTCGACATGACGCGGAAGCCCGCCGGCAAATCGTCGCAAAGCCAGTCTGTTTCGACATCGATGACTTCCGCGCGCGCTGGTTCCGAATACCAGGTGAAATTGTCGAGGCTGAAGGACGGCGCAAGGGCCTGGTCCGAAATGCTGGAATTCAGGGTGATCTCGGCGAACTTGATCTGTTCGATCGACTCACCGTTACTGTTCACGAGTTCAGTGCGCAGTGGAAATGCCGTGTCCCGATCCAGCCATATGCGATGGCCGAACCGGTAGACGTCGTGCGGGCGAACCGCAAGCAGCAACGCGCGGCGGCCGGCAACACGCTCCTCGCGCACGATCGATACATCGTACTCATTGCCGAAGCGAATCTCGCTGCTCGGCAACGTGGAGAACAGCGTGCTCTGGTCGTTCCATTGCTCGATCAGGACCGACTTCTTGTCCGGCAGGATACAGAAAACCTCGTTGCCGTCACGAATGATCTCAAGCCCGTCACCTTCCTGGGTGATGACCTTCTCCCTGACGACACCGTCGACGACACGGTGGACAACTTTCAATGCCTCCGAACGGCCATTTTTCCGCCGGATGACCGTACCCTCGAAATCCACGTCGCTGACGACGGCGGACATGCGGTCCAGCCATTCATTGGGCGTCATGCGGTCGCGTGCCGTTGCGTGGCCGGCTGTGAAGAGGATTGCGACAGCGGACATCGCTACCAGCGTCGTCCGGCGCCGGGCACAGCGATGCAGCAGATGAGCGTTCAAGTGCAACAAAATCTACTCGGTCTCATTCGTTGCGGCCTCGTCATTGTCGTCGCTGTCCGTGTCCGGAGCAAGTGCTTCTCCATCATCCGGTGTCACTTCAACGAGATCGCCGCCGCGCAACTCCAGCGTGACGAGGCGCGACAGGATGCCGTTGGCGCCAAGGTCGCTCGAAGTTTCCCCATGGCTCAAGTAATACTGCCTGAGCCGGTCACTTGGACGATCCGCAAGGACCTCTGAGACTGCCGGTTCGGTATAGGTCACAGCCTGCCCTGCCGTGTCAGCCGCAACGGTCGCCGACAGCGAGCCCTGATCATTCGGCGTGTTCACCTGTTGCAATCCAAGGAGGCCCAGCAACGCGACGGATGCCGCGATCGCAAATCCCGCCGCCGGGCGCAACAGGCGATTGCTTGCGGGCGCCGGCAGCGCCTCGTCCGGCAGGTCGTGACCGTCGAGCGCCGCATTGATGCGCGCACGCAGCCGTGACATGCCCGGCAATGACTGTTCACCGCGCAACAGGCGGCCGATTTCCATGTAGCGCTCAGCCTGCTGGCGCAGCTCACGGTCCTGGCTGAACCGGTGCACCAGCATCTCGGCCTCTGCCTCCGGCAACTCCCCGTCGATAAACGCGGAAATCTGTGTTTTCAAAGCATCATTCATAACTCACCCGCCGGGCCGAAATCCCGTTCTGTATTAATCGATCAAATTGCCGATCTTCTTGCCGATCGCATCGCGTGCCCTGAATATCCGTGACCGTACGGTACCCACAGGGCAATCCATCGTCTGCGCGATCTCTTCGTAACTCATGCCATCCAGTTCCCGCAGCACAATGGCGGTCCGCAAATCGTCAGGCAGCGCTTCAATTGCGCGGCTGACGGCGTCCTGCAATTCCCGGCTCAGCGAGACACCTTCCGGCGTATCCGTCTCCTTTAGCTTTGCATGCAGGTCGTACTGGTCCGGGTCCTGCATGTCGAGTTCGACATCCATCGGCCGCCTGCGTTGCGCCGCCAGGTAATTTTTGGCCGTATTCACGGCGATCCTGTAGAGCCACGTATAGAACGCGCTGTCGCCGCGAAACCTGGGCA
>CAZLNH010000094.1:0-1712 GCA_964560775.1 uncultured Woeseiaceae bacterium
TGGCGACCTCGCAAGGATCACCACAAGTGGGCGGTTCACGAGATCGCCACGTCGCTGCGCTCCTCGCGACGACGGATATGAGCAAAGGTTAAAGACATGCGAAATAAAAAGTATCTTCTGGTAGCTCTGGTCTTCGCCAGCACTGTGGCGCTGGCCGTCGAGCAGCGCGTCGTCAACAACGGCAACCTCGTCCTGGAAGACATCCCGGAGATCCCGGAGCGGATCGTCGATGACCTGAATCGTTACCAGAACGTGCGCTCCGCGGGCTTTCTCGACTGGAGTGAAGACGGAGAAAGCATCTACATCAGCACGCGCTTCGGTGACGTCAACCAGATACACCGCGTCGATATGCCGGGTGGCATGCGCCGCCAGCTGACGTTTTTTGATGAGCCGGTCGGTGGCGTCACGCGACAGCCGGGCAGTTCCGCGCTGACATTTACGCGCGACGCGGGCGGCAGCGAGTTCTCCCAGGTGTTCACGCTCGACCCGGCGAACGGCGAGGCCACGATGCTGACTGACGGCGAATCGCGTAACGGTGCGGTCGTGTGGGATCGCCTCGGCACCCGGTTCGCGTACCAGAGCACCCGCAGGAACGGCGCGTCGAACGACATCTGGCAGATGCAGGCCAAAGACCCCGAGTCCGCCGAGCTCGTGCTCGAGTCACCGGACGGCAGCTGGTGGGGCCCCGCGGAGTTTTCGGCGAGTGGCGGCAAGCTGCTGGTCACGAACTACATCAGCATTGCCGATTCGCGCGTGCACCTGCTGGATCTCGATAGCGGCGATCTCGAACCCGTCGCGGGTGGCGCCACCGAGCCGAGCAGCAATTTCGCGCTCGCATTTGCGGACGACGACGACGGCGCCTGGCTGATTACCAACCGCGGCGGCGAATTTAACCAGCTCGCGTGGCAATCGTTCGCGGATGCGGATGACGTCGAAATCGTGACCGCGGAGATACCCTGGGACGTTGACGGCGGCGTAATCAGCCACGATCGCCGGCGCATCGCATTTACTGTCAACGAGAACGGCCGTACGGCGCTCTACCTGCTGGATACCAAAACGCGGCAGTACCGACGTGTCGACAGCCTGCCGACCGGCGTTGCCGGCGGCCTGACGTTCAGTCCGGATGACCGCTATCTCGGCCTGACGATCAATACGGCGCAGTCACCGAGCGACAGCTACGTGCTCGAACTCGGCCGCGCACCCACTGCCCACGGAGACCTGGCGCGCTGGACGTACAGCGAGGTCGGCGGGCTCGATACCACTGCGTTCCGGACACCGGAGCTCATCGAATACCCGACTTTCGACGAAGTTGACGGCGAAAAGCGCCGGATTCCGGCATGGCTCTACAAGCCGGCGGGCGATGGGCCGTTCCCGGTCGTTGTGTCGATACACGGCGGACCGGAGAGCCAGTCCCGGCCAACGTTCAGCAGCACCTACCAGATGTGGCTCGCAAAACTCGGTGTCGCCGTCGTCGTGCCGAATGTGCGCGGTTCGGCGGGATACGGCAAGTCTTATCTAGCGCTCGACAACGGATTCCTGCGCGAGGATTCCGTCCGCGATATCGGCGCGCTGCTGGACTGGATCGACGCGAACCCGGACCTCGACGCCGGGCGCGTCGCCGTCTTCGGTGGCAGCTACGGCGGCTACATGGTTCTGGCGAGTGCCGCGCATTACAGTGACCGCCTGCGGGCTGCGGTCGATATTGTCGGCAT
>CAZLNH010000095.1:0-14536 GCA_964560775.1 uncultured Woeseiaceae bacterium
CCACCGGACCAGGTGACCTACCTCGACGCCACGGCGCTTCTGAAAGCGGGCAATGCACGCCGCCAGGTGGTCAGCTACCGGTCGGGCCGTGTCATCGAACCGGCCGGGCAGGAATCGAGGCCTTTCGAGATCGAGGCACGCAGTACAACAGCCGACTTCTTCGCGATGTTCAATGTGCCGTTTCTCTATGGCAGCGGCTGGGACGCATCGGCCGATGCGAATCGGGAGCAGGTCGTCGTGCTGGACCGCGCGACGAATGAACGCCTGTTTGGCGGCGAAAATTCCGTCGGAGAGCGCATCGTTATGAACGGCGACTCCTACCGCGTCACCGGAGTGCTGGATGAATGGCTGCCGATTCCGAAGTTCTACGACCTGACAACCGGGGAGTTCAACGACCCGGAATCCGTCTACTTCCCGTTCAGCGTCAGTATTGACAAGGAAATACCAGGATACGGCAATACCAATTGCTGGAAACCGGTACCGGACGGCGGCTGGCAGTCTTTCCTGAATTCGGAATGCGTCTGGATGCAGTTCTGGGTGGAACTGCACGGTGACGAGGAAGTCCGCGGGTATCAGGCATTCCTCGATGCTTATGCGGAATCGCAAAAGGCGCTCGGGCGTTTCCAGCGGCCGCTCAACAACAGGCTCAGCGACGTCATGACGCACCTGGATAACGGGGAAGTCGTCGACCAGAGCGTGCGCATACTGCTGGTGCTTGCCGTGCTGTTCCTGGTCGTCTGCCTGTTGAACACGATCGGCCTGTTGCTGGCGAAGGTGATGAGGCGCTCCGGCGACATCTGCCTGCGCCGGGCGTTGGGCGCACCCCGCAATGCGGTGTTTTCGCAGTACATTGTCGAGGCGGGTGTGATCGGGCTCTGCGGTGGCGCACTTGGTGTGCTGCTTACCTGGCTGGGGCTGCAGGGTGTACGCGGCCTCTACAGCGAACTCGAATTTGTCAGGAATCTTGCACAACTGGACTGGGTGATGGTGCTGACGGCGGTCGTACTGGCCATTCTTTCGGCGCTGGGCGCCGCCCTGTATCCGACCTGGCAGGCCTGCCGGATTCATCCGGCCAGTCAGCTCAAGACACTGTAGGAGCAACAGCGCATGGAACTGGGACCGATCTGGCGCGCGCTGACGCGCAACAAGGCGGGTTACATCCTGATTGCATTGCAGATCGCCGTGACCATGGCCATCATCGTCAATGCCATTGCCATTATCCAGGAACGTTCGCGGCTGATGGCGCGCCCCAGCGGTGTTGACGAAGAGAACCTGTTCTACCTCTCCAACGTGACGTTCAAGCCGGACACGAATATCCCGGCGATGGTAGACCAGGATCTCGCCGACCTGCGCGCGATGCCGGGTGTCGTCGACGCGATATTCACCAATTCCGTGCCGCTGAGGAACGGTGGCTGGTCCATGGGACTCGCGACTGAACCGGGGGAGGGCAGCGAGGCGTCGGGCGTCGCCGTCTATTTTGTCGATGAACACGGCATCGATGCCTTCGGCGTCAAGCTCGTGGCTGGTCGCAATTTCCTCCCGGAGGAAATTGACTGGAATGATCCCGAATCCAGCCGCTGGCCGCCGACCGGCATTATTACCCGGGCGATGGCGGACACGCTGTTTCCGGACGCAGGTGACAGCGTCGTCGGCAAGACCGTCTACATAAACGACGACAACCCGTTGCAGATCATCGGTATTCTCGAGCGTCTGCAAGCGCCCTGGAATGGCTGGGACGGTGTCGAGCGCTCGATGTTCGTACCGCTGAAGCGTGAAATGAGCTACGGGCGTTACGTCATACGCGCCGAACCGGGGCAACGCGACCGCGTGATTCCGGCCGTCGAAAAGATGCTGGCCGACAGCAATCGCGACCGCATCATCAAGGACACCCTGACAATGACTGAAACGCGCATCCGGAGCTACCTCGGTGATGCTGCATTGGTCAAGTTACTGTCGTTTATCGTTGTCGTACTGACGGTAATTACAGGCCTCGGCATTGTCGGCCTGGCCAGCTTCAGCGTCAGCCGGAGAACGCGCCAGATCGGCACGCGACGTGCGCTCGGCGCCACTCGGAGCGCGATCCTGCGGTACTTCATGCTGGAGAACTTTCTGATCAGCTCGGTCGGCATCGCGCTCGGCGGGATCCTCGCGGTGGCACTGAACATGTGGATGGTTGAAACCTTCGAACTGACGCGGATAGCGTGGTACCTGATTCCGCTGGCGATGGTAATGCTGTGGATCGTTGGTCAGCTGGCCGTCGCCGGTCCGGCGCGGCGTGCCAGCATGGTGCCGCCGGCGGTTGCAACCCGCGCAATCTGACGTGACTAATTGTTTATCAATATTCCAGGGCAGCCGCGCGTTGCGACTTGGCGTCGCGCATTTCCCGTTGCCATTCGAAGAAGTTCATTTCGATGAAGGCGAATGCCAGCAGCCACAGGAAGGCGTCCCAGAAGTCGATGAAATCACCCTTGAGACCCCAGTAGACCGCGGCGAGGAACAGTATCGAGTACATGCCGTACTTCGCCCAGTTACTGATGGTTTTTGTCAGGCCGTGCAGGCGGTCGCGCGACTGCATCTGCACATCGAATTCCAGCAAGGCAACAACACCCAGCCAGATGCCGGCGTTGATGACGTCGACCCACGCAAGCCGCAATATTTCCTGAAAGCCCGACAGGTCGACGACAGCGGTCATCGTCGGCAACTGCATGAATGACGATTCCGCCGACAGCACGGCGCAATTGGCGGCGCTTAGCACCTCATATTCGTCAAAATCGATCGCGTACGCCCAGCCGTTGCCAACAATCGCACAAAGGTCGTTCACGCCGGCTAGTGGGACTGCGCCGTACAGGAATATCAGTTTGCTCAGGTAGCCGTAGAACGCGTAGACAATGACGGCGTAACAGGTGGCCCTGAGCAAGCGCAGCGTCCAGTGCACCCTGCGTGACACGTGCCGGTCCTCGATCACCCAGGTTTCAAGCTCGAACATCAGCAGCAGCACGACCCAGGCGGCCGTGTCGATCGTGGCGGCGAAACCCTCGATAATGTCGCGCAGGCCAATGCCATCGGCAAAGCGGTGCGCGGATGCGGCGAGTTCCTCGTCGAAGAACCACCAGACATTCATCGCCAGCAGGACGTACACCGTGTACTTGAACAGCTGGTAGAACTTTTCCTGGGTGCGGGTCAAGCGACGGGTACCGGCGGTAGCGAAAACTCGCCTGATTGTGCCAGCGCGGCGACGCGCGGGCCAGTTTCCGGGCCCGGCCGCGTTGCGGCGAGTCCGCGGAACCGGCAGGGCAGCGGCCCGGGCGGGGGAGTGCCTGCAATCAACACCGGTTCCTGAATCGCGGCGTATTTAACCCTCATCGCTCGCCGCCGCGACCTCGGTTTCGGTTTCGATGCCGGCATAGTAGATCCAGACGTTCTCCTCGCCGGTCAGCAGCTCGATGTATTTCGGGTGCACAAAAATACTCTCGCGCCCGGATCTGCGCTCCCTCAGCACGCCGATCTCGCACAGCTGTTTCAGGTATACGGACGCGGTCTGGCGCTTGGCGATGCCGGAATCGACCAGATTGTTGATGCGGCAGTAGGGCTGCCGGAACAATGCCATCGACAGTTCCCACGAGTAGATTTTCGGCAGCTTCGCTTTGATGAATTCGGCCGTGTGCTGCATCAGCTCGCGAATCGACTTGATCTTCTCGGTGGTCCAGGTGCAGGTCTCCTCGACGCCGTCCAGCATGTACAGGATCCATGCCTCCCAGGCCTGGTCACGGGTCACTTCGAGCAACAGCCGGTAATAGTCGGCCTTCTCGCGGATGATATAGCGGCTAAGGTAGAGAATCGGGCTGTCGAGCAGCCCTTGCTCAACGAGAAACAGAATATTCAGGATGCGGCCGGTGCGGCCGTTGCCGTCGGCAAACGGGTGTATGGCCTCGAACTGGTAATGCTGGATCGCCATGCGCACCAGCGGGTCGACCTCGGCATTGCGGTGCATGAAATCCTGCCAGTTGTCGAGCAGCTCCTGCAGCCGTTTCTGGCCTTCCGGCGGTGTGTATATAACTTCGCCTGATGCGCGATTTTTCAGCCGGGTTCCAGAATCGGCTCGAATATCAAGCTCCATATCCTTGATAGTACTGCAGATATGGATTGCCATATCGGATGTCAGCATGCGCCGCCGGACCATTTTCGTGCCCTCGAACAGGGCGGTCCGGTAGCGCAGGGCTTCCTTGGTGGCCGCGTCGGCTTTGTCCTCGCCGAAATCGACGTACTCGAACAGCTTGTCGGTCGTCGTGACAATGTTCTCGATCTCTGAACTGGCGCGCGCTTCAAGCAGCGGCAGGGCATTGACCAGCACCGCTGAGTTAGGGATCAGTTCGGCGGCCTGCTTCAACTCGGCCAGTGCAACCCGTGCATCGATGCATTTCTTCAGGACGCGGGTCGTCTCGATCTGGCTGACCATCGGCGGAAGACGGGGGAGATCGTTGTACGGGCTGGCTGGCTCAAACCCGCTCATGGGCACCTCCAGGGAGCTGCGCGCAGCCCCAAAAGCAAGGCATGACAACGGCTCCAGCAATTATGTCGAAAAAATACGGAAATATCGACATGTTTGAGATTCACGTTCAGTTCATCGACACGTTCGCATTATATGTCGATTTTCTGGCGCTTCTTCGACACATCCCCAGTATATGTCGATGCCATCGACATAAGTGTGACCCCGGTCGGGAATTCGCGCCGCCTCAATTGCCGGCGCGGGCCGCGTAGTCCAGCGAAAAGCCAACCAGCGTACGGACACCCGTAATCAATGCTGGCTCGTGAGCATCAAACAGCGGCGAATGGTTGGACGGAGCCTCGCCGGCCGGAATGTCCGGGTGCCGGACGCCGAGCATCAGGTACAGGCCCGGGATGTGCTCCTGGAAGAATGAGAAATCCTCCGCACCGGTGATCAGCGGATGCTCCTGGACCCGGCCTTCACCGGCCGCCCATTCCAGCGTTGGCATCATGCGCTCCAGCAGTTCCGGATGATTGCCCGTGACCGGTGCGTATGGATCAATCGTTACCTCCGCCGTCGCGCCGGCGGCTTCGGCGATGTTCCGGACGGTACTCTTCAGGCGCGCGTGCAGCTTTTCCCTGACGCCGACATCGAACGTCCGGATGGTGCCCTCCATCTCGACGCTGTCCGGGATGATGTTGCCGCGCACGCCGCCGTGCACGCTGCCGATCGTGATGACGGCCGGGCCCCGCGTGATGTCGAGCTGCCGGCTCGGGATCGCCTGCAGGGCGGTCATAATCTGCGCGGACACGAATATCGGGTCGACGCCTGCCCATGGTGCTGAACCGTGCGTCTGGCGGCCGGTAACCGTAATGAAGAGGCCGTCGGCCGCCGCCATGAAACTGCCGGAGCGGTAGGCCAACGTGCCACTGTCCGCGGGCCAGGCGTGCAAGCCGATAATCGCTTCGGGCGCATCGGGCCCGTCCAGCAGGCCCTCCGCAATCATCAGCGCCGCGCCGCCGCTCTCGCCCCTCGGCGCGCCTTCCTCGGCAGGCTGGAAGACGAATTTGACGGTGCCGGCCAGCCTTTCGCGGTTGTTCGCCAGTACCTCCGCGGCACCCATCAACATCGCAACGTGGGTGTCATGCCCGCAGGCATGCATGACGTAGACTTCCTCACCGTTGTATTCGGCCTTTTGGGTAGAGGCGAACGGCAGCCCGGTCTGTTCCTGGACCGGGAGCCCGTCCATATCAGCACGCAATGCGACGACCGGGCCGGGTTTGCCGCCCACCAGTGTGCCGACAACGCCAGTATGAGCAATGCCGGTTTCGACGTCGTCGATTCCAAGTTGCCGCAGGTGTTCAGCTACCAGGGCCGCGGTGCGAAACTCGCGGTTCGACAATTCCGGATGTTCGTGAATGTCGCGCCGCCACGCGATGACTTTCGGCTCAATCTCGCTGAATGCCTGTTCCAGCCCGTCAAGGACATCCTGTGCAACGGCACTGCTTCCCAACAGCAGCATCAGGCAAGCGACAGTTGTGCGTTTCATCGGCTATCTCCACGGGGCGGTGTGCAATGTGGCGCCACTATAGCAACACTCGTGCGGTTGGCGCGCGGCGCATCGTGACAGCCGGGCGGCACCGTTTTATGCTGTGTTTCGGCGCTTGAGTCGAGAGATTTGAATGACACCTATCAGGAACGGTCGCGGCTTTGCGATAATTGGTTTGCTGCTGGCCGGGGGTTGCGGCGGCAGCAGCGATACGATCACGAATCCGCCGACCACACCGCCCCCGCAGAACGAAGGCATCGCGCTCGACCCGGTGTTTGCAAACCTGTCGTTCAACGCACCGGTCGCATTGCTGCAGTCGCCCGGGGACGACAGCCGATGGTTCGTCCTCGAGCAGGCGGGCGTGATTCGCGTTTTCGACGCGGATCCGAACGTTGCCGCCAGCACAGTGTTTGCCGACATCGAGGCGCGGGTCGATGACGGTCCAGGCGAGGCAGGCCTGCTTGGCATGGCGTTTCATCCTGATTTTGAATTGAACGGCGAGGTCTTCCTGTCATACACGCGCGGTGGCCCGCTTGAGTCTGTCGTATCGCGCTTCACTCTCGATCCGGCGGACGGTACGCTGGATGAATCGTCCGAGGACATCCTGCTGACCGCGCTGCAGGATGCCGGCAATCATAACGGTGGTAACGTGGTCTTCGGCCCCGACCGCAACCTGTATATCGGCTTCGGGGACGGCGGCGGTGCGGGTGACCCCAATAATCGCGGCCAGACCACGAGCAATTACCTGGGCGCCATCCTGCGCATCGACGTCGATGGCAATCCGCCTTACGAAATTCCGGCCGGCAACCCTTTTGCCGGCAACACCGAGTGCATGCAGGGTTTTGGCAACGCGCCTTGCCCCGAGATATACGCGTATGGATTTCGCAATCCGTGGCGTTTCAGCTTCGACCGCCAGACCGGCCAACTGTGGGCCGGCGACGTCGGGGAGGGCGACTGGGAAGAGGTCAACCGGGTCGAAGCGGGCCTGAACTACGGCTGGCGCGAGCGGGAAGGAGCACATTGCTTTGATCCACCTACCGGTTGCTCGACCAATAACGTTGACCCGATCACTGAGTACGGCCGAGCTCTGGGAGCTTCAGTCACCGGCGGCTATGTCTACCGCGGCAGCGCTGTGCCGGTGCTGATTGCCGAGTACGTATTCGGAGACTTTATCAGTGGCCGGATATTCAGCGTCGGGGCAGAAAGTCCGCAGGGCACAACGGCGCTGGAGCGGCTTGATACATCGCTCAGCATATCGTCGTTCGGCGAAGGCGTGGACGGTGAACTCTACGTCCTTGACTACGGCTCCGGGACGATACACCAGATAATTTCGGCACCCTGACCGCGCAAGTCCATCAGTCGTCCGGCTTGCCGCGGCGTGCCTTGATTTTCGCGCGGTGCGACTTGTCGGCAAGCCGACGCTCGCGCTCGGCGCGACTGGGCCTGGTGGGCCGGCGCGGCGTTGGCCGATGCAGCGCTTTTTGCAACAGCAACTGCAATCGTTCCAGCGCATCGCGCCGGTTCTGTTCCTGCGTGCGGAATCGCTGGCTCTTGATGACAATGACGCCGTCGGCTGAGATGCGCCGGTCGCTTGTTTCAAGCAGCCGCGCCCGGATCGCGGGCGTCACGGCATTTGAACGTGCGAAGTCGAAACGGAGGTGTATGGCACTCGCCACCTTGTTGACGTTCTGACCGCCGGCACCCTGCGCGCGTATCGCAGTTAATTCGATTTCCGCGAGCGGTATCCCAAACCCGCCGGTGATTTCCAGAACCTCTTTTTTCATGGCCGGCATCGCAATCGCTGCTGGACAATGGCACAGGATGCCGGAAAATTCGCGCATGTCCTACCGCAACCTGTCAATCCTCTTTGTCTGCCAGCTGATTTCCGCGACCGGATCGATCGTGCTGATCACACTGGGCGGCATCATCGGCTCCACACTGAGCGACAACAAGGCGCTGGCAACGCTGCCGGTTTCGCTGATGGTCGTCAGCGTCGCGGCAACGACCATTCCGGCGGCGCTATTGATGCGCCGCATCGGCCGCAAGGCGGGCTTCGCACTGGCGTCGCTGTCCGCGGCGCTGTCCATGGTCCTGGCTACTTACGCCCTGTTTACGGCCAGCTTCACCTGGTTCGTGGCGGCCGCTGCAGCGTTCGGCATCAATCTCGCGTTCACCCAGCAATACCGCTTTGCCGCCGCGGAAAGCGTTGCGCCAGCGTTTGCCGGCCGCGCGATTTCTCTCGTGCTGCTTGGCGCGATCGGCGGTGCGATCGTGATGCAGGGGCAGAGCGTGTCGCACTACCTGAGCGCCTTTATCCTGCTCGGTGTCGGCTGGAACTTTCTCTATATAGGCGGCACGACCATGCTGACGCTGACGTATGCCATCAACGAACGCTTCAAGGCACAGGCCGTCAATGATTTCAGCGTATTCGGGACATCGGCGACAGCGTCACTGCTGGCCGGGACGGTCATTCATGCACAGGGCTGGTACACACTGGTTATTGTCCCGCTGCCACTGTTACTGCTATGCCTGACCAGCCTGTTCCTGGTCAGGGGCGACCGGCTGCTGCACCGCCCGGCATCACAGCCAGCCTAGCCCGGACATCTCACCGATTTCGCGGTTTCTCGCTTGCCCTTTGTCCGCACAAGGGATTTTCCTCACTCGGAAATACACTCGGGTATTCCGCTCGGTCGGGAAATCCCTTGTGCGAACAAATTGCTGCCCGAGAATCCCGCGAATCGGTGAGATGTCCGGGCTAGAGGAAGTTGAAGTGCAGGCCGAGCGACACTACCGGCCACGCCTTGAAATCCTCAGTTTCTTTCAGCAGTTCCTGCCGCTCGTTTTCCAGCGCATCCTGGAACGTCGGGTCGCTCGCGAGCGACCCGTTTGAACTCAGGGAAACCAGCGGTTCGTCCTGCCAAAGTACGCCAAGGTCCAGATTGAGGCCGAGCCGGCCTACCAGTTCAAAGTCGAAGCCAATACCAAGATACGGCGACGGGCTATCGAACCAGGCGCGGCCGCGTAGTGTTCCGACCTGGTCGTGCGAGAATGTTGATCCGCCTACATTGTAAAAGGCGGCTTCCTGGCTCTCCAGCACGAACTCGTTCCCGTTGTCGAAGGCACCAACTGTCAGCCTCATCGGGCTGATCGGGAACAGGAAATTAGCCGTTGCATAGGTTGTCTGCAGCTCGAGTGTCGCGTCGTAGGCGATACCCGCCTGCGCGCCATCGTCTTCGTAGTCGAACTGGTTGATCCCGGCGCGAAAGTCGAGCCACGGAATCGGGCGCCAGATACCCTCGACGCCGATGCCCAGTGAGCCGACTTTGGCGCCGAACCACAGCGAGTCATTGGCGGCAGCATTGCCGGCAACCAGCAGCGCGCCGGCCGCGGCCAGCAGTTGGATGCGGAAGCATTTCATAGTGATACCCGGTCATCTTTCAGTGGCGCCCCATGGCACCTGAAAGAGCAGCCTAAACAGCCGTCTCGTTGGGTACTGTGAGGTTGATCACATGGCGCGCAGGATTTCGGAAGAATAGCCCGAAATCCGGGCGTTTCTGACAGTTCCACCAAAATTCAGGCCCTGCCCACATCGTGCCAGACACGCTATTTTGATGCTGCGCAGGACGCGCGCATAGCCCAAACACATCGATAAGGAGGTTGATGTCATGCGAACTTTGACAAGCACGGAACTAAACACAGTTGCCGGCGGTAGCGACACTTGCTCGAGTGGCGATGCTGGAAATGATTACGGCGGCATCGTCGACACGACATCAGTCGGCGATGAACTCATCGAAATTTATGAGGGAGTAGTAGCTGCTACCTCGTATGTCATCGAGCGAGTTGCCGAGGCACTGTAAGTGCCGCGGGCGGATCACCGGGCCGGTGGCCCGGCGATCCGCTTTGATACGATCAGGCAAGCGAGCGCAAAAGACACAATTCCCAGGCACAGAGCCAGCAAGCCGATGCTGCGAGTAACATCGGATACCGCAGGCGGGTTCCATTGCGTATTTATGCAGTCCCAGTCAAATACAATCATGCCATTGACCGTCATATGCGCTATCAATGGCGACCACAGCGTTCCTGAGTTCAGGCAAAGCACACCGGAAAAAAATCCAAACATAAATGCAAAGAGCATTGAATCCGGACGATGAAGAATCGCAAACAACACCGCAGATCCAATGATCGCCGGGAACTGGCCATACTGTACGAGCCACTGTAGAAGAAACGCCCGATTGACGATTTCTTCTACAACAGGCGTGAATAGCGCCATGACAAGAAGACTTAAGGAGACGATTACCAAGGGGGGGCAGCCGAATCGCACAATCGGTCCAACAACGGCTTCCGGATCCGGATTGACGAACAGCCCGAACGATACGCCTGCTATCAGCTCACTCCAGTTGACCATACGCAAGGAAAATCCCAGTCCTATGCCAATGAGAATCGTCCTTGGATTGAGCTGACCCCAGCGTAACTTGCTTTTCAAATGCGGCAAAAAGTCGCGCACCACCGGGTACAGCAGAACCGCCAGCATCGGTAAGGCAATGAGCTTGCTGACGTCAGCTGCAATGGCTTTGGCCATGCCATCGGACATGAGGTCGATACGCAGCCAACTTTCAATGAATAGTGCGAAGACCTGCAGCAGCATCACGGCGCTGACCAGCTTGATGACAGCGCGGTTGGTCAAGGCTTCCGGTGAATCCGACGGCATTATTCATTACATGGCACCGAACCAGTTGTCTATTGTAGTGACCCCGCCGGAATAGGGCCGCCCGACTATCAGGGCAAATACCCCGAAAATGACACTAGCCCGGACATCTCACCGATTCGCGGTCAGATTATGTCGCTTGCGATTTGCCGCGACAAATTCGCGTCGCCAGTGTCGACAATCTATACATGATACAAACCAGCATAGTCCGGGTTTCCGGAAAATCGCTGATTACACGCCTGTTTGTCACGCTGGCACGAGCCTTGCTTATATTGTCTTATAGTCCACGAACATTCGCAGAACGGAACCTTACCGGGCATGAATTTCAGCCGAATATTGGGATACGATACTTCATCAGTAAACCTTACACTCGTGACCTTAAATGCTGCACCGCACCTTTGCCTGCCTCGCCCTCGGAATGATCAGTGCCTGCGGCGGGCCACGCGGCGATGATTCCGGCGAGAAAGGCACAGTGGTGACGGCGGCGACGCTCGGGCCGCAAACGGTGCGCGCCGCGGCGGAGTACCTTGCAGAACCGCCCTACGTGGAGGCAAGCAAGACGCTGGGTGATCGCTACCTGATGCAGTGCCGGGCTTGCCATACCTTTGACGAAGGTGGCAGCCATATGCTGGGACCCAATCTTCACAATATTATTGGCCGTCCCGCCGGCACCGCGCCTGGATTTCGCTATTCCAAAGCCTTGAACGAGGCCGATATCGTCTGGACGCCGCGCGCAATCGACGCATGGCTTGCGGAACCGCGGCGTTTCCTGCCGGGCAACCAGATGGTGTATGCGGGAGCACGCCAGGCGGAAGATCGCGTGGCACTGGTCGCCTCGCTGATACGCGAAACCAGTATTGAAGAAGACAATTAATCATGTCCGGTCATGCCGGGTCGGTTGGGGATCGAGGAACAGAACTACAAGGGCGAGGTAGGAATTCGTGCAAAAAGTATCCTGGCTGAATGACAACCGGGGTGTCGACGACCGTCGCGCCTTTAGCTGGCAAACCGTCTTCTACGGTTTTGTACGCTCCCGTCGAAAGGGAGCGCGGCGGACGGAAGACGGTGAAGCGCTGTTCACCGATTTTCATCATCCGTGGCTGTTTTTCCTGGCGGTCGGCACGATGATACTCAGCTCGCTTGATGCATTTTTTACCCTGCAACTGCTGGCGCGCGGGGCAGTCGAAATCAATCCGTTTATGGCTGTGCTGATCGGACACAGCACCAGTGCGTTTGCCGGAATCAAGCTGGCCCTCACCGGGATCGGCCTGTTGGCGCTGGTTTTTCTCGCTCGCGCCCGGTTTATGAACCGGATCCGGACCGGGGCTTTCCTGACCGTCGTTTTCAGCCTTTACGCCTGCCTGATCTGTTACCAGTTCGTCAACCTGATGGCCGTCATCTAGCGTCCGGGCGGCCCGGCCAAGGTCACGCGAGGGCCGGGAAAAAAATAACGACCGATCAGGCCGTTACGAGCTGCTGCGGGCGTCGCGCCAACAGTCCGTTTGCCCCAGTTTTTCATTCCATGCGGTTGGGTCATGGGCTACACTAGCGCCCCTTTTTTGGGCGGCTGTTATGCTGTCCGTAACCGCAATCAGGCGCAAGGCTTGGCAACTCAACGTCAACGAATGAGCAATTCGCTAAAAGATCAGTACGTTACAACTCCCCTGTACGGCAGCAACGCTGCCGCCATTGAAAGCCTGTACGAACAGTATCTCGATAATCCGGATTCCATACCGGAGGGCTGGCGAAAATACTTTCGTACGCTGACAGACGGCGAGGCCGAAACGCCGCACTCGCCGATTCGGGAGCGCCTCCGGCAACAAGCGCGAGGCACCAGGGTTAATGGACGCAGTGCAGTAACCGCCGCGACTTCTTCGATCGACCTCGGGGAAAAGCAGGCCGCCGTATCGCGCATGATCCAGGTCTACAGCCTGCGCGGGCACCAGATTGCGGATATCGATCCGCTCGGCCTGATGCAACGGCACATGCCGGGAGTACTGAAGCTCGATTACCTCGGGCTGACTGAATTCGACATGCAGACGGAGTTCTACACCGGTGGCCTTGCGGGCACCGGTAACCGCCGCATGAAGCTGGCCGATATTATCGCGCTGCTCAAAAAGATCTACTGCGGCAAGATCGGCGCCGAGTTTGCACACGTGTCACGGGCAAGGGAGCGGCTCTGGCTCCGGCAGCGTTTCGAACACGGCATGGTTTCCGAGCACGTGAACGAAGAAGAGCGCCTGTGGCTGATGACGCAGCTGACAGCGGCCGAGGGTATAGAGCGCTACCTGCATACACGCTTCGTCGGCCAGAAACGATTTTCGCTCGAGGGCGGTGAAAGCCTGATTCCGATGATCGACGACCTGATCCAGCAGACCGGCCGCGCCGGTGCCCGGGAAATTGTGATCGGGATGGCCCATCGTGGCCGCATCAACGTGCTGGTCAATGTCCTTGGTAAATCGCCGGAGGAACTGTTCGACGAATTCGAGGGCAATGTCGATTCATCGGAGATGAAAGGCTCCGGTGACGTCAAGTACCACAAGGGCTTTTCGGCGGACATGAAGACGTCCGGCGGCAACGTTCACATTGCCCTGGCGTTCAATCCGTCGCACCTGGAAATCGTTAACCCGGTTGTCGAGGGCTCGGTGCGTGCCCGCCAGCAGCGGCGCAACGACACCGAGCGCAACAAGGTCATACCCATCCTGATCCACGGCGATGCGGCATTCTCGGCGCAGGGCGTCGTAACCGAAACATTCCAGATGTCGCAGACAAACGGATTCCGGACCGGCGGCACGATACACATCGTTATCAACAACCAGATCGGGTTTACGACCAGCCGTCCCGGCGATGCCCGCTCGACGCCGTATTGCAGTGACGTCGCCAAGATGATCGAAGCGCCGATATTTCACGTCAATGGCGATGATCCGGAAGCGGCCATTTTTGTCACGCGTCTCGCGCTGGAGTACCGCCAGAAGTACAACAAGGATGTCGTCATCGATCTCGTCTGTTATCGCCGTCATGGCCACAACGAAGCGGACGAGCCCAGCGCCACGCAACCGGTCATGTACGGCCGCATTCGCGATACGCGGCCGGTGCGCGAGCTTTATGAAGAGCGCCTCATCAAGGCAGGCGTTATTGATAAGGCGGGCGCCAAAAAGCTGCAGGAAGAATACCGGGACCGCCTGGATCGAGGCGAGCCGGTGCCGCAGGCCTCACTCGGCCTTATTGGTGACGAATTCACCGTCGATTGGGCACCGTATCATGAGGTTGAATGGGACGACCCCGTTGAAACGACGCTGACAACCGAAAAGGTTGCCGAACTGTCCGGAAAAATTACCGATATACCGCAGGGACTCGTGTTGCATGGCCGGGTCAAACGTATCATGCGGGAACGGAGCCGCATGGCGGCCGGTGAAATCGACATGGACTGGGGTTTCGCCGAAACGATGGCGTATGCCGGCCTGATCGATGACGGCTATGATTGCCGCGTTTGCGGCCAGGATAGCGGGCGCGGCACATTCTTTCATCGTCATGCCGTCCTGCACAACCAGGCAAACCGCCAGGAATACGTTCCGCTGCAAACCATCTCGGAACGGCCCGGATCTTTCCGCATCATCGACTCGTTGTTGTCGGAAGAGGCGGTGCTCGGTTTCGAATACGGCTACGCCACCACGGATCCCGGAACGCTGGTCATCTGGGAAGCGCAGTTCGGCGACTTCGCGAACACGGCGCAGGTCATCATCGACCAGTTCATCAGCTCATCCGAAGACAAGTGGCACCGCTTGAACGCTGTGAC
>CAZLNH010000096.1:0-2252 GCA_964560775.1 uncultured Woeseiaceae bacterium
CTGGATGGGGGCAAAAAGGGGCTTTGAAAGCCTCATCCGTCCGACCTACTCATGCTGATCGGCACTGTTTTGTGGAGTCTGTTCGAGGTGGTATTTGCCCTCACGCCGACCTACTATTGGGGGTTGGGCATTCTGGTGCTCACCGGCATGGCCCACGTGGCCCCGTTGCCTTTGTGTCTTTGTGTAGCATGCTATCGGGCGCGGCAGCCGAGGAAATGGGCGCGCCGTTGACGACGATTGTTGGTGCCACTGATCGGCATCGCCGGCACGCTCTCGGGGTGGCGCCTTGAATGCTGAGCAGCCGGCGGGGATAAGGAGACGATGATGGCCAAGAAGAAAGCGACGGGTTTATTCCAAACGGTTATCGATGTCTTGGAATCGGTGCACGCACCGATTCCGGTTGACGAGGTCATCGAACGCGTTCGACAACGCTTCCCAACTCAGTCTAAGAATCCAGCTGCTCGCATCCGAAGCCATCTGCGCACGGATCATGTCGGGCAAACCCTGGTCTGGCTAGATCGCCACACGATTGTACCGGCCCGAGTGGCGATGCGAGGGGTGCGATTTCGTGTGTACCTTTCTGAGGTTGAAGTCGAGGCCGGCGCACTTCTGATCTATCCCGCCTTCGATGGCTATCTGCCCCGGAATTTTGAACTCGAGGAAATGCAATTACACGACACGGACGGAGAGCCTCTGGCTGTGCGTCCGACCCTGATGCAGATGGTCGAGACAGACGACTTTGGAACCGCCGCTCGTAAGGTCCCAGTATTTGAACTCGGCGACTGGTTCCGCGCCCACGGGGTCAGTCATGATGATAGCCTGCTAATCACCATCGACGATTGGCAGCGCGGGGCTTTTCGCTTGCAACACGAACCCGCCAAACAGCGCCGCGACGAGGACATCGAGGGTCAAAACCAGGCGTTGGCAGATATGCTCTTCGACATGTTGGAGGCTGAACGCAACGAACGCCTTTGGGTGAGGCCGGCGCTTCTCACCGCCTACGCTCGGCTGGCCGAGCCGCAGGGGTATTCGGCAGACCACTGGCGTTATGTGATCAAAGACGATGAACGTATGACCAGTGACGGCGACATGATTTTCTATAATGATTACGACACTATGTTCGAGGATTTCTTTTCTTCCAAACGGCCTAGCAAACGCCAACCATCGGCAAGCAGCGGCAAGCCGGGTCAAGACCGTCAGGTCTACCGCTTTAAAGCGGTTCTCGGGCACCGCCCTAGCATATGGCGCCGCGTGGAAATTCAAGGCAAACAGACGGTGGCGGATTTTGATCGCCTTCTGCGCTGCGCCTTTAA
This sequence comes from uncultured Woeseiaceae bacterium, assembly GCA_964560775.1. GTDB lineage: Bacteria > Pseudomonadota > Gammaproteobacteria > Steroidobacterales > Woeseiaceae > Woeseia. The sequence continues at coordinate 1,314 of CAZLNH010000096.1, forward strand.
ACACGACGGAGGTGATCATTTGGGCGGTTTTTGGAAGCGGGTGCGGCGCGGCAAACGTAATCGCTTCCGCGACATCGACCTGGGTACGGTCGACCCCTTCGGCGAGGGTGATGGCGCTGAGCAATCGATTGCCGAATTGGGATTGAAGCCCGGCGATGAGGTGAAGTACGTATACGATTTTGGCGACTGGATCGAACACCTTCTCACCCTAGAGGAAACAGTTGAACCGGAGGCCAAGGCGAAGTACCCGAGAGTGGTGGACCAAAACAAACCGAGATATCAATATTGCCAGGCGTGCAAGGCAGCGCAACGTCAAACTGTGGCCACCTGGTTTTGTCATCAATGCTCTGAGGGACGAGGCAGGGTGCTGCTTTGTGAGCCGTGTCTGATGGACCAGCACGAGGATCACTACGCTGATGAAATCGTTTACTGACACAGCGGATGGTGACTGTTTCAACTCTGCGGAGCCATGACCATGGCTGATCGCGACCTGGTTGACCTGCGTTACCGAGCCATTCAATGCTTGGGCGAGATCGGGGAGTTGGCCTGCAACGCCACGGAGGCGGAATCGGCGTTGCAGCGGGTCACCCGTGCGGTGTTGACCTCTTGGGCGACCGTCAAGTCCATCGCCGTGCGGGTGCGCTTAAGCCCGGCGAACGGCAGTTTTTCGTTTCCGGCATCTTCTTGCTGACGCCGGCAGCGGACGGCCACATCCTCATGGCCGAGCACGGTTTTCCACCCGAGCAGCACCGCTTGCGGATTCCCATCGATACGGACCATCCGGGTTGGGTGTACCGGCGCCAGCGCCCGTTGCTTCTGGCCAATACCGATGCACATGCGGATTTTAAGCAGATTTTAAAGAGCTCCCGCATGGGATCGACGCTCTATGGCCCGATGTTTCGGCACGGGCAGATGATCGGGCAACTGATTATGGCGGCC